>NZ_LRON01000016.1:0-164899 GCF_001758795.1 Duganella sp. HH101
AGCGTGCTTCCAACACCTTTCATCATTCCTGCGAAACCACCTGCACCCACCGATAGCATCGCCGTCCCACCAATGCCACCGTTTTGCGCATCGATATCTGTCCTGCCAACATCTTGCAGACCACCTGAGATGTAGCCTGTCACCTTGGATTGGGCGGCATTAATGAGGTCGCCTACCGGTGTGAAATTGCGAAGCGCGTAAGCAGCAGGGCCGGTCACAATATCCAGCCCTTCCAAGGCGTATTTGGCTACCGGGTTACTCTCGACATATTCGCCGAACGTCGATAGAACATTCCCCGTCCCGACCATGGCGTTATCGATGTATTTGCCTACGAACGTTCTTTGTCTGGTTGTGGCGTCGTTAGCGGTTTTACCGACATTCCAGAGCGCCTCCACGTTCCCAACCAGAGGAAGAACCTTGTTGTTTGCGTAGATGTCACGGACTTGGCTAATCTGGTCATCCGTGGCGTTGCGTAGACGCAGGAAGTCGCTAGTCCGGTCCAGTACGTCATCACGCGAAAGGTCTTGGCCGGCTGCGAACTTCAGTTCAGAGATTTTCTGAATGCGATCAGCCATGTTTGGATCGCTGAGATCGGCACCAGTCCGCATCGCCAAGTCTTGAATGTGACGACGCTGATCGGACGGCAGGTTGCCCATGGAGTCGGGCAGCGAAGGACGCGAGAACTCGGCCGCCAAGCTGCTACCCAGCGCATTGCCAAACGCGTCTGTAGCAATCTGCGCCGCATTGATTTTACCACCGCGCAGAGCCGATGCTACCACGCCGGCGGCGAAGCCACTGGTCGTCGCCGTTGCAAGGCCAGCGCCGAAGACCGATGCCGCACCATAGCCCGCCGCCGATCCTGCCATGGAGCCGACTGCGGAAGCGGCGACGTTGCTCCAACTAAAGCTCGGCTGCAGGCCCGTCACGACGCCCACGCCTTGCGAGATCGCGTTGGACAAGGTGGCGCGCGCCGCGGCCGCTTGCCAGCCGTTGCCGTTCAAGATGGAGTCGGTGCCCGCTGCCTGGCCGTATGCGCCGATCCCGGCGGTAATGCCGCCGGCGATTGCCGCCTGCGCCACGCCTTTCCAGTTAAAGCCATCTTGGGCGCCGATGCCAATACCCACCGCTTGGCTGGCGATCGAACCAGCGGCGGCTCCGATTGCGCCACCGGCAACCAACGACAACGACGCACTGAGCGAACCTGCCGCCGCCGCAGCGGCCGCACCGCCAGCCGCCGCCGCGCCACTATAGGCGGCGAAGATGGCGTTGGCTGCGGCACCAGCGGTGATGTAGGTGACTGCGACGGCCACCACCACCATGATCAGCGTGCCCATGCCGCCGCAACCGCCGCCATGACTCGGCGGAGGAGGGGCCGGCGTGGTGCTGCCCATGGCCTCGGCCGCGTCATACGGCTTGAAGGTGGCGTAGTCGTTGTGCAGCGTGTTCACCCGCGTCGGGATGCGCAGGATTCTGCCGGAGTCGAGCTTGGTGGTGCCGTCGATGCCGTTGGCCTCGGCGATCAGGTACCACAGCTTGCTGTCGCCCCACACCGCCTGGGCGATGGTTTGCAGCGTTTCGCCCGTGCCCTGCACGCTGTACGAGCTCGGCGCCGCCGTCACCACCGGCGAGGTCACGCCCACATAGGTCGAACCCAGCACGTTGGTGGCCACCTTGTCTTCCTCGCCCAGCACGCTGCCGTTGACGATCAGCGAGAAGTGGTCGCCGCCGGCGTCGTGCTTGAACTGCACATGGCCCTCGGCGTCGTACCACAGGCGCGTGGTTTCCTTGCCGTCGCGGTCGGTCACGCTGGTGCGGTTGCCGTTGACGTCGTACCGACTGGTGTTGCTGGTGTTGGACGTGGTCTGGGTGTTGTTCGCTTCGCGGTAGCCGTCGGTGTAGCTGTAGGTGATGACGTAGGTATAGGCCTCGCCGCCGGCCGGGGCCACGGTGTAGCTGTGCAGGTTGCCGGCTTTGTCGTAGCCGACGCCGAACAGCACGGTGCGCAGCAGTTCGCCGGTGGCGCTGTTCTGCACGTACTTTTCGTCGCGTTGCGCCATCAGGTGGCCGGCCGCGTCGTAGGCGTAGATGTGCTTCTCGGACGAGGCACCGACGGCGTTGGCGACGGTGTCGAGGTTGCCGATGTTGCGGCTTTCCTCGCCGGCGATCAAGCCCGATTCGGCGACGCGGCCGGCGCGGTCGTAGCGGCGGGTGTTGACGCTGACGTTGTCGCGCAACACGGTGGTCAGGCGGCCCACGGCGTCGTAGCGGTAGGTTTCGCTGGTGACGACGCTGGTGGCGATCTGGTAGCTGCCGCCGGCCAGGATGATGCCCTTGCCGAGGAAGGTGTCCTGCACCCGGTTGCCGGCCCAGTCGTAGCGGATCAGGTGGCCGTTGGCGCCGTAGCTCACCTTGCCGCCGACCTTGTCGCCGTTGACGATCTGCTGGCGGTTCATGGCGTCGTAGCTGTTGTAGCTGTCGAGCTTGCCCTGGCCGTAGTCGGTGGTGACGCGGGTGCGGTTGCCGTTGTCGTCGTACTCGTAGTTGAGTTTGTAGGCGGTGTCGGCGATCTCGGTCACGCGGTTCTGCATGTCGTAGACCAGTGCGTTGCGCTGCATGTTGGCCGGCGTGCCGGCCGTGCCGCCGCCGTAGCTCTGCACCTCGCTCAGCCGGTTGCCGACCTGGTCGTAGCGGTAATTGGTGATCAGGCCGGTGACGTTGTCGGTGATGCGGGTCAGCAGGCCGTTGGTGTAGCTGAAGTCGATGCTCTGGCCGCCGCTGGAACCCTGGTGCAGCTTGCGTCCGGCGGCGTCGAACTGGTAGGTGGTGGCGAGCGCCTGCAGCGTGGTGCCGGCCATGTTGCCGGGGCTGTCCACGCTGGCGTTGGACTGCTGCGTCACGCGGCCGTAGTTGTCGACCACCCAGTTCAGGCGGAAGTTCTCGGCGTCCAGCGTGGCGGTCTTGTGGTGGAAGGCGTCGTAGGTGCTGCGCGTGGCGTTGCCGTTGCCATCGACGGTCTGGATGATGTTGCCGTCGAAGTCGTAGCGCAGGCTGGCGCCGGCGCCGGCGGCGTCGACGTGCAGGATGTTGCGTCCCAGTTCGTCATACAGATAGGTTTCCACCAGCTGTGCCGCGGCCTGGGCGGTGGAGGTCTGGATGGGCTGGCCCTGGTAGGCGGGCAGGTAGCTGACCACGGCCGCCTCGCTCCAGCTGCGCACCAGATGGCCCAGGTGGTCGTAGGCGTAGTTGGTGCGCACGCTGCCGAGGTTGATGCCGAGCTGGTCGGCGCCGCGTTCGGTGGTGACGGACTTGCGGTTGCCGAACAGGTCGTAGGTGTAGCCGACGACGCCGCCGTCGGCGTGGGTTTCCCGCACCACGTTGCCGTTGCTGTCGTAGCTGAGGCGGTTGTAGCTGCCGCTGGCAGTGCCGACGAAGTCGCTTGAGCGCACCTGGCGGCCCAGCGCGTCGTAGCCGGTGGAGCGCACCGCGACATTGGCGTCGGTGTCGCGCGCGTTCAGGGACTGGCTGATCTGCTGGTTGTCGATGTTGTAGCGGTAGTTGACCTTGTAGTTGCGGTCGCGCGCGTCGCTGACGCTGAGCACATTGCCCCAGCGGTCGCGCGTGATCGACGCCGTGTTGCGCATGGCCAGGCTGTCGCCGACGCTGTCGCGGCCCAGCACCACGCCGTCCGTCATGCGGGCGAGCAGAGCCGAGCTTTCGATGCCGACGCTGCGTTGCGCAGCCAGTTGCGAGACGCTGACGAAGGACGCCGTCTCGCCGACAGAGCGCTCCAGGCTGGCGGCGACGTTGAGATTGAGGGCGGTGCTGGCGGCAATTTTGGCGACATCGTTGTCGCTGTAAGTGCTGAGCTCGTTGATCAGTTCGACCACCAGCTGTTCGCGGGGCATCATGGTGTTGAGCTTGGCGAAGCTCAGGTTGATCTCGCTTTGCACGCCGGGCCGGCCGAAGCCGAGCGCGTACAGCTTTTCGGCAAAGGCGTAGTTGCTCAGGCTGGACGGGAAACGACTTTCGGCGGATTCGAGAATGTCCTTGGCGATCGTCTGCAGCGTCGTGCCGCCGGCACGCTGGCCGATCCTGGCGGCCAGGGCGGCCGGTTCCGGTGAGCGACCTAGCAGCACCAGGTAGAGCTGGGTGATTTGCTTCGCATACACGGCCGACGCCGTCTGCGCCGCCTGGGCGGCGGCATCGTAGCCGACGGCGTCGTCGCGTGCGGCCTTGTTGTTGGCCTGGATGAATTGCGCCAGGCTGGCCACGGCTTCATCCCGGTTGGTGGTTTTCTGCGCTTGAGCGGCCAGCAGCCTGAGATTGCTGGCCAGCCTGGTGGTGAATTCCTGGGTGTCGGCGCCGGCGCTGGCCGTCGTCAGGTTGTTGATCATCGCCATCACGGCCGTACCGCGCGAGCGGGTGGCCAGGGGGTCGCTCAACGCCCGCAGCGTGGCATTGTCCGGTGCGTGTCCCGTGGCATTCTTGTAGATGGTGCTGACGAATGCATCGTTGGTTCCGGGGGCGGGCGAATTGACATTCCGGCGATTGGCGACGGCGGTGTCGGCGATCTCGCTCAGGCTCTTCCCGGTGCTGAGCATGCCCAGCGCCAGGTTGAGTTCCAGGAAGCTTGGATTTTCGTTGAACAGCGCGGTGTAGATCTCGGCGATGGCGCGGACCTGCTTGGACCAGGCGCTGGCGCCGGCTGCGGCCTGGATTGCATCGGTACGGACGACGTTGGCGTCGGCCAGTGCTGCGCGACCGGTCTCCAGCGACTTGACCAGGCCGATGGCGCCTCTCAGTGTGGTCGCGGCGTCCGCCACTGTTTTGAAGTCGATCAGCGTGGCGCCGCCGGACAGGCCGACCGACAGCGCAGCCTCTCGCATGCTGGCCTGGGCCGCGATGGAATCGGCGGCAGTGACGTCGGCCGTCGCAGCGGCCTTCTGCACCACGATGGCGCGGCTGAGCGTGGTATCGGCAACCTTGGCCACTTCGTTGTAGGACCAGGCATAGTTATAGTTGTCAGTTGCCTCTCTTGCCGCTTCTTGGGCTTTGGCGTAGGCTGTCTTGGCCCATTCCAGTTGCAACGCGGTGCTATCCGCAACGTTCTTGCGGACCACAGCATAGTTATCTATCCGTCGATTGATTTCGGTCATCAACGGGGTGTAGGCGGCAGTAAACTCCGCCGGAAAGTTCACTCGCTGGGCAATCCCGCGATGGGTCGCATCGGTCGGATTGTAGAGTTCGATCCGCGCCCCCGCCAGGAATTGCCAGGCCTTGTCAACAGAATCGAAGGAATTGTTGGGACCAACCGATGTGATAACATACCAATAGTTGTCATCAGGCCACTTTTTTCCTGGGGAGACGTCCGGTTCCCGCAACAGCATTCTCTTATACAGGTCCCTGAAGAAGGCGGCGCGATCCGCATCAGTTTTGACCGACAACAGTCCGGCATACGCGAGTACGTCCTTTTGGATGGCGTCTCCGGTATGGGTACCCAGGAACGCCGGGTAGACCGAGTTGAAATCAGTCGGCATGCCCAGGATGACCATCAATTCCACCACTGGCTGCAGCTCGCTTGCATTCTTGAGCCGGTAACCGGTCGCGGCCAACGACGCGGCGGCAATGACCCGCGAGTCTTCATCGATGTTCACCGCGTTCAGATTATTGAGTTGTATGCCGGCGCTTTCAAGCGTGCTATTGGCCGTCTTCAGCAGCCCCCCTTTTTTGCTGAGGTCCGTCGCGGCGACGGCGGCCTCGCTGGCGGCGTTCAGTGCGGCCGCCTGCATGGTTTTTTGAACACGGGTGTCGAACCAGGCTTTGGCGCGATAATCGGCTTCCGTGCTGACTGGCTTGGTGGCCAGTTCCCGGATGATGCCGACGGCGACGCTGGCGTAGCCCATCGGGGAGCTATTGCTGATCAGTTTGGAAACCCAGCGGTTGCTGTCGGCGCCCGGTTCGCGCCCCCAGACCTGCAGGTACATTTGCCGCACGAACGCCACCTTGTCGTTCGGGAGCGTAGTGGCCTCCAGCATTTGCCGGGCGATATCGACCGGGTCGGTGCCCTGGATGTAGGCGCGGGTCCAGAAATTGAGCCCGCCGATGTCGATATCGACGCCCGGCGCCCCACGGTTTTGGATGCCGACGTAGAAGCGCGACAGCTCCAGCGCCGCCTGGGCTTTGGGGTCGGTGTTGCTGGCGGTGGCATCGTTCAATGCCTTGACGGCGGCGGCGGCGGCGCTGGCCTTGACGCCGGCATCCTGGGCGATGGCGTAGGCGGATTCGGCCTGCGCAATTTGCGTGCTCAGTCCTTCCAGCACCGTGCTGATGTTGTTGTGGAATTTTGCCTGGGCCAGCTGGATGTCGCGCTTGCCGGCGTAGGTATCGGCAATCGGATCTTCCAGGAAGGATTTGAGCAGGCCGGCAATGACCTGCGCGCGGTTCTCCGGCAGCGCGGCTGCCGCGGTCCACTTGGCCACGCCGTCCGGGTCTTTGGCCGGGTCCAGGCCCAACGCCTGGGCATACAGCTGTTTGACAAACTTGCCGGCGTCATAGCCGGTGGGCGGAGTCTTGTCCATCAGCGACTGTACCGCCTGGACGTCGGTCATGCCGTCCCGCATCTGCAACGACATGGCGGTGATGCCGCCCAGATCGAGTCCAGGCTGCCCGGGCGCGCCGCGCGAGAGCACGACGACGTACAACTGCGTGGCGCGCACCAGCGGCGCGGCCAGGGAGTTGCCGTTGGCGGCGGCCTGCAGCGTGTTCAGGCCTGTTTGCGCGGCGTTGACCTTGGCCAGGCTATCGGCGGCGGCGGCCGCTTGCGCGGCCGCCGTGCCGGCGGCGGTCGATGCCGCCAGCGCCGCGTCGATTAGCGCCTGCACGCTGATCGAGTTGCCGAAGTCGATGGCGGCGGAGATGTCGGTGGCGGTGACCCTGGACAGGATGGCGCCGCCCTGGGCCAGGTCGTTGGCGCCGAAATTGAGCGCGTAGGTGATGCCCACCGCTGCCTTGTTGTTGAGCAAGCCGCGCATGGCTTGTTCGTCGGGCCTGGTGCTGGAGGCCACCGCGTTGATGATGTTCAGCATCAACTGACCGCGTGTGGTGTTTGCCGCCGCAGGCACCCAGGTGGCCACCGCGCTGGCCAGCGCGGCGCTGCCGGGCTGCAGTCCCATACCCACGGTGAACACGCGCGTGACGAACTGCTGGTCGCTCAGGTCGGCGGGGTAGAGCGCGGGGTTGGTGTTGCCTTCTTTCTTGAGCAGGTCGTTCACGATGTCGAGCAGGATACCTGGACGGCCACTCTTGAGCACATTGACCCAGTAAGCATAGCCGCCGGCGTCCGGCGCCCGGCCTGCCACCACGGCATAGACGCGCGCCAGTTGCAGGCGCAGCATTTCCAGCGGGGTGGCGGCGGCCGCCGACCTGGTGGCGTCCGCACTCGCTTGCGCGGACAGTGCCAGCGCCTGCAGTTTCAGCATGGCCTTGTGCGCAGCGTCGGCCGCCGTGCCGGCGCTGTACATGGCGTCGATCGCGGCCTTGTTGGCGGCAACGATTTGCTCGGTGGTCAGCCCCGGCGATGGCGTGGCCGCGTAAGCCAGGCCGACCGTGACCTTGTTGAACAGCATGGTACGGGCCGCCTGCGTGGCGGGATCGCTGCTGCTGTCGCTGGCCACGCGATTGCACAGACTGACGATGAAGCTGCTGTGCGCGGCGGTCGGCGGCGCGGCCTGCCCCAGCGCGGCGGTCTCGATGGAAAGTTCCGCCGGGCTGGGCATGCGCCCCAGCAGATTCAGGTAGACGAGCTGGACCAATCTTTCATTATATGTTGCCGGCGTCAGCGTCGGCAGCAGGCCGAGCGTCAGCGACTCCTTGTCTTGCAACATGCTCAGCGCGATCGATTCCAGCGTCTTACCGTTGCTGAGGTCGTTGATCCAGTAGTCGAAGCCGCCTTTGTCCGGCGCGCGGCCGAGCAAGGCCAGGTACAGGCGCGTCAGTTGCACGCGCTGGGTTTCCGCCTTGGCCAGGCGGCTGCCTTCGGCGATGGAGCCATCCGGCGCGCTGCCGGCCAGCGTCAGCAGGCGCGCGGCGGCGTCGGGGTCGCTGCCGCCCTGCACCAGATAGTTGGTGACCGCCTTGGCGCGCAGGTCGAGCGCGGTGCCGGCGTCGTCGAACAGGGCGCGTACCACCTGGCCGCGCGCGGCCGGGGTGACGGCCTGATTGAGCTTGCCGGTCCACAGGTCCAGTTTGGCCTGGTAGCCGGGATCGGACGGCAACGGCCGGCCAATGGCGGCCAGCATTTGCTTGACGGCGGTACCGTTGTCGTTGCCGCGGAGGGTGACTGCTTCTGCGGTGGCGTACAGCTCGCCGGCCAGCTGGGTCAGCGTGGCGCCGAGATTGTATTTGCCTACCCACAGGTTCAGCGTGGCTGGATCGGGCGCGCGGCCCATCAGCATCAGGTACAGGGCGACCAGCTGGGTATTCTTGGCGGTGGTATCGACCTCGGCGATGTGCATGCCGCCCATGCGGCTTTGATAGCTGCTGCCGCCGGCCGGCGTCAGCTTGACCTGATACTCGTAGTCGCCGCTGGCCAGGCCGCCGGTACTGAAGACCGGCGTGCCGTCCAGCCATTGCACGCGGTCGGCTCCGGCCGCGAGCCAGGCGCCGTCCGGTTTGAGGCGATACTGCACTTCGATGGTCTTGCCGGCGTCTTCGCGTTGGCCGATGACGATCAGGCTGTCGATCGCGGCGCGGCCGTAGGTGCTCGGCACCTGGGTCCAGGCGCCGTTGAACCATACCAGCACGGTGTTCAATTCGCTGACCCGGCTGGAATCGATCACATTGCCCCGTAAATCGTACTGGGTGTCGGTGCGCAGTTGCTGCGCCAGGTCGCGCGCGGCCATGGCGTTGCCCAGCGCCGATAATTCGTGCAGCTTGGATGGATCGGTATTGGTGCTGCGGATCTGCGCGGTGGCCTGGCCCTGGGCGCTGAACAGCGTGACGGTGTCGATGCCATCGGCGGCATTGCTGAACCAGGCGCGGCCGGCCTGATCGTACTTGGTGGTGCTCAGTTGCTTGAGCGCGCCGCCGGCCTCGGTGATATAGGTCGCGATGACTTCGCCGAAGGCATTGTAGTCATTGCTCTTGACCACGTTCGGACGGGCGGCGTTATCGATCAGGTCGACGATGGCGGGCGTGACGGTATCCTTGAGACGGCCCAATGCATCGTAGTGGGCGATCTGGAACGTGGTCTGGACCGTGTAGGTGTTGCTGGCGGTATCGCGGACGCTGACGGTGCGCCACTGCTTGGCCGCACGGCCCAGCACGTCGTAGGAGGTGCGGGCAATCGAGGCCGGCACGCCGGCCGGGCGCGGATTGGTCGGATTGAACTGTTCGGGATCGAGCACCTCGATGGCGCGGCCATCGAGGTTGTAGTGGGTCATCGTGACGCGGTTGTCGAAATTGGCGGCGTCGCCCGTGGGCCGGTTGTCGATCGTCGGGGCACCGCCGTAGATATTCGCGTAGTCGATGCGCACGGCGGTGTTGCCGAGCAGGTCGAGTTTGAACTCGGTCAGCGACGGCGCTGCCGCCGTAACCTCCGCCACGCCCGGCGCCTGTGCCCTGGCGATGGCGGTCACGCGGCCCAGCTTGTCGTAGTAAGTGTAGACCTGGCCGCCCAGCGCGTCGGCCGCGAGCACCTGGTTGCCCAGCTTGTCATAGGCATAGGTGGTGGCGATGTCGCCAGTGACCTCGGCGCCGTCGCGGAAGAACTTCGCGCCGACCTTGGCTTGGCTCAGCAGGCGGTTGGCCAGGTCGTAGACCGATTTGGTGGTGCGGTTGGTGTCGACCGGCGCGCCGGGCGGCGTGCCGCCGTTGACGAGGGTGTCGTTCCAGTCGGCGGCCTGGCTGTATTCGGTCTGGGTGACGGTGCGGTTGCTGCCATTCCATTCGTAGGCGTAGGTGGTGAAGTAGCCTTTGCCGGTGTGGCCGTCGGCGCTGGCCGACAGCGCCGACACTTGCGCCTTCAGGTTGCCGCGCAGGTCGTAGAAGCTGCGGGTCTCGCTGCCGAGCGTGGTGCGGTTGCCGAGGGCATCGGCGCCGTAGACCGATTGCGCGCGCACCTGGCCGAAGCGGTCGTAGGCGGTATCGGTGGTCTTGGCGGCGCGGATGTACGGCCCGGTCTTGCCGAGCTGATCGTAGACATCGGTGAGCGGTTCGCTCGACTTGACGACGCGGCCCAGCAGGTCGTAGGCGGTGCGCAGTGTGCGGTCATTGTCGGCGTCGGCCTGGATGCGGCCGGCGTAGTCTTTTGCGCCCAGCAGGTCTGGCGTTGGCGAACCGCCCAGCGCGGGCTTGTTGTAGCGGGTCAGCTGGGTGACTTCGCCGAAGGCGTTGCGGGCGTAGCCGGTGACGTAGCCCATGGCGTCGACGTCGTAGCGGACCTGGCCCTGCAGGTCGTAGACCTTGTAGCTGATGTTGCCGGCCGCGTCCTGGTTGTACACCGCGTTGCCGAATGCGTTGTAGCGCACCGTGGTGATGCGGTCACCGGAACTCTTTTCAAAGCTTGCCGCCGCCCCGGTGATGCTCTTGGGATCGGCGGCGTCG
This sequence comes from Duganella sp. HH101, assembly GCF_001758795.1. Classification (NCBI taxonomy): domain Bacteria; kingdom Pseudomonadati; phylum Pseudomonadota; class Betaproteobacteria; order Burkholderiales; family Oxalobacteraceae; genus Duganella; species Duganella sp. HH101. The sequence continues at coordinate 10,603 of NZ_LRON01000016.1, forward strand.
TCGTAGATGTTGGCCGGGGCCAGAATGGTTTGCGTCTGCCGGCCGACCAGGTCGTAACGGTAGGTGGTCGTGCGCGCCAGGCTGGTGCTGGATGCTTCGGTACGCGACTTGAGGTTGCCCAGCATGTCGTATTCCAGCGCGGTGACCAGTGCCTGTTGCTGCCCGGCGCCCCAGGCGCCCATGGCGGCATTGAAGTCGGCGACATAGCTGGCGACCTGCGGGCTGGTCTCTTTGATCATGTGACCGGCCGCGTCGTATTCGTAGGTCCAGGTGCTGCCGGCTTTGTTGGTGAAACTGATCTTGCGGCCTTGGCCGTCGTAGGTGTATCGCTCGGTATTCGACAGCGTGTCGGTCGAACTCACCAGATTGCCCATCGCATCGTAGTCGTAGATGTTGACGACGACGGATTTGGCCGCGGTTTGCCGGTCGGCTTCCGTGGCCAGAGCGGATAGTAGCAGCGGGTCCGCGAACGCGGTTGCCGGGGGCGCCAGGTATTCCCTGGTGGCGCTGACCTGGCCCAGCGTGTTGTAGACGGTTTCCTTCAGGTAGCCGGCGGCATCGACCGTGTAGCGCGGGCGGCCTTGCTGGTCGTAGCTGTAGCGGGTCAGGCGGTCCACGCCCGGCGTTGCCGTCAGCAGCGTCTTGATGTCGGCGGTGAGCGGCGTCAGCGTGGCGAGTTGCGACGCTTTCAGCGCGGCGGCGTATTGCACGGTGGCGGAGACATTGCCGTAGGCGTCGTAGCGCTGCTCGGTGACCTGGCCCAGCGCGTCGATGCTGTAGACCGGGCGATTGTCCAGGTCGTAGACGGTGCGGGTGATGCGGTCGGCCGCTTGCGGCGCGGGATTGTAGGCGGCGGTGACGGCGTTCGGCGTGGCGACGAGCTGGTCATAGACGGTGCGCTGGGTGGCATTGCCGCGTGCGTCGTAGTCGAGGCGGGTGACTGTGCCGGCGGCGTCGATCGACACCTGCACGCGATGGAGCGCGTCGTAGCGGTAGCTGGTGGTGCGGTCGTTCTTCGGATCGGCCACCGGCGCCATCGTCGGGAAGGCTGCGGGCGACGCGGTGACTTGCGGCGTGGCGTACTGCGTGGTCGAGGTCAGGTTGCCGGCGGCGTCATAGCTGCGGCTGGTGACGGCCCATTGCGCCTGGCCGCTGATGGCATTTTGCGCGGTCGCTACCGTTTTGATGCGGTTGGCGCTGTCGTAGGTGTAGTAGGTGGCGGCATCGGCGGCGGAGGCGGGCGCGTATGCCAGCAACTGTGCGCTGCTCGGTGCCTGGCCGACCAGCGACGTGGCATAGACAGTCCTGGCGGACAGGTTGCCGAGCGCGTCGTAGGTATTGCGCACGACGGACCAGTTGTATTGGAGCGGCAATCTGCCCGGCACCATGGATTGCGCGGTCGCCGTGGCGGTCAGGCGATTGGCGCTGTCATAGGCGTAGACGGCGATGCTGTCGGTTCCACTGTTGGCTGGATATGTCGGCGTGAGCGAGGTTCCCGCATCGGCCAGCGGGCTGGCGTAGGCGGTTCGCGAAATCAAGTTGCCGTTGCCGTCGTAGGCATTCTTCACGACAGCCCATTTGATCGGTGAGGCGGCGCCGTCTTCCGCTGTCATGATGGCGACCGTGAGGCCGCGCGCGTCGTAGTAGTAGCGCTGGTGGCTGTCGTGCAGATTGTCCAGTTGCGCGGCGGGGGCGGCCAGCAGCTTGTCGAGGTTGGCGGCGGTGATCGCGAAGTCGACCGGCTTGGCGTAGGTGATGCGGTCGGTCAGCTGGTCCAGCGCGTTGTAGGTATAGCCGGTCAGCTTGCCGCCGGAAGTCAGCGAAGCTTTCAGGCGGCCGTTGATGTCGTAGAAATTGCGGCCGCCTGGGTTGGCGGCCGGGGCCGAGATGCTCGGATTGTTCCGCTGCTCGGTGGCGTCGACGCGGCCGAAGGCGTCGTAGTGCACGGTGCTGCGGTTGCCCAGCGCATCGGTGACGGCGGTCTGGTGGCCGCTGGTGTCGTATTCGTAGCGGGTCACGCTGTCGACCGCGGCCGCCGTCAGCTTGCCGACGACGGTGCCGATGTTGGCGTCGTTCTGTCCGCCGCCCAGCGTCGCCAGCGTGGCGGCGTCGAGGCGGGTGCCGTAGTTGGTCTTGCTCTTGAGCTGATTAAAACCGTTGTAGGCCAGGCCGGTCACTTCGCCGGCGGCGTTGATCGTGTAAGTCAGGTTGCCCTGGCCGTCGTAGTAGTAGCGGCTCTGGTTACCCAGCTGATCGGTGGCGGTCAGGCGCAGGCCGTTTTCGTTGTAGGTATAGCGGCTGCCGTAACGCAGCCAGATGCCGTCGACGTCTTCCGGCTTGGCGGTGGCCAGCGCGGCAACGCCTTCGGCGTTCAGATCGGCGATGAGGCGGCCCTGCAGGTCGTAGCGTTCGGCTTGCGCGCGGGTGGCGCCGGTGCCGACGCGGGTCTCGATCAGTTTGCCCAGCTTGTCGTAGGTATAGCGGGTGACGATGCCGCCGGGCGCGGTTTCGGTCTCAACTTGATTGCGAACGGTGTAGGTGTAGCTGGAGAACAGGTCGGCGTCGTTGACGGCATAGCCGAGGTCGGACATCCGGGCGGCGCCTGGCGCAGTGACGGCGACCGCGTAGTGGCGGCGGCTGAGGACGTTGCCGTTGAGGTCGTACTTCAGCTCGGTCAGGAAGTTGCCGTTGTCCAGCGTGCCGGTCAACTGCCCCTTGGTGTTGTAGAAGTAGCGCTCGTGGGAACCGACGGCGCCGGCGCTGGTGATGACGGCGTTGGCTGCCGGCGCCTGGTTCAGGTAGGTGGCGGTCTGCTGGATGCTGTAATTCAGTGTTTCGATCCGCTGGCCCAAATTGTTGTAGCGGTGCTCGGTGACATAACCGGCGGGGTCGATTTCCAGCTGCAGCTTGCCGTCGGCGGTGTAGTAGTTGCGGCTGATCTGGTCGTCCGCGGTGGCCGTGTCGTCGAGCGCGGTGGCGGCATATACATTGGCCAGCTTGCTGATATCGTAGGCGCGGCGTATCACCTGGGTCACGCGCGAGGCCTGGTCGTAGACATAGACGGTCAGCGCGCCACCGGCGTCCACTGCTTTCGACAGGCGGCCGGCATCGTCGTACAGGTTCCAGCTGTTGCGGTTGTCCGCATCGGAGTCGACCAGGCGCAGGTCGGCCAAGCCCATGCGCGGCCAGACGCCGTTAGCTGGGACAAACAAGCTCAACTGGGCCGGCGTCAGCGGCTTGGCGTAGGCGATGGTGCGCGTGACCTGGTTGTCGGCGTTGTAGAAGTAGGCGGTCAGGTCGCCGTTGGCGTCGATCTTTGCTGTCTGGCGGCCGGCTTCGTCGTACAGGAAGTAGCTGGCGGCGCCATTTTGCGCGGATGTGCGGCGCAGCTGGCCGGTGCTGTCGTAGCTGTTGGTGGCGATGCTGAGCACATGGCCGTCCTTGTCCAGCTGCGCGACGCTGGTGGCGCGGCCGTTGCGGTCAAAGGTGGTCTTGGTGACCAGGCCGTTGGACAGCGTGACGCTGCGGCTGCCGCCGGCATCGTCGTAGACCGTGGTCGTGGAATTGTTGTCGGCGTCGGCGGCCGAGATCAAGCGGCCCAGGCCGTCGTAGGCGAACAGGGCGCGGGTCTTGGCCTTGGCATCGATGGTTTGCAGCAGCTGGCCATGCTGGTCGTAGACATACTGCAGGGTTGTGACCTCGGAGGCGGCTTGGAGCACTGGCGTTGTCATCAAATTGCCGACCGCGATCGAATTGCTGGAGCCGGTTGTGCTGCCGCCTAGGTTGGGTCCACTGGTGGTCTCGGCAAACAGACGCAGGTTGCTGCCTGGCGCAAAAGTGAAAAAGAAGCTTTCATTCAATACGGGAGAGTTTGGCGCGCTCTTCTCATACATTGTTACAGTGGCATTGCCTCTTGTATCCGTTGTGAAGTCAACGATATAAGTCGTGTTCGCCTTCAGATTCCTTAGCTGTGCAGGTAGTTGGAGAATCGGATTAGCGCCATTCTGCCGTAGCATTTTAAATGTGGTGCCGGAGAGGTTGAGTGCAAATTTCCATGCGGGCACGGCCTGGTTGGTCAGTCCAATCGTCAACGCGCTTCCTGCCAATTGTGCCGGGGTCGTGAAGTCGAAATGGAAGCCGTTGCCGAGTGGCGAGTCCACCGTGCTGGTCGCCGTCGAAACGTTGGTGGTGGCCTGTTTTGTGGACGTGAACGTATAGCCGCCCGTGCTGCCGTTGAGGGCAATGCCGGCGGGAAGGGCTGCGGGCATCACCACCGGCGCCATGGCGTAACGGGTGGTGGCGTAGGTACTGGTTTTGTTGACCAGGCCGCGCACGTCATGGCTGTAGTCTGTACGTCTGACGAATGAATTTTCCGGCGGTAAGGAGAGACTCCAGTCCAGCAGCCCGAGTTCGGTGAGGGATGTCGTTGATGGCAGCACCGCGCCGCTGTATTCGATCATGCTTGAGCAAAGACGAAAATCGCTGGTCCCATCATAGTCATACTTGTACTCGGTTACCCGACGTTCCGGACTGACGATAAACCGCAAGTGGTTTTTGATATCGTAGACATACAGCGTGGAAAGCGCAGGTTTCGTGGAACCGTAGGGATAGGTTGATTCCTGCAGCAGGTTGTTGGTGGCCGGATCGTAGGTGCGTGTCGTGATGTCGCCGGCAGCGTTGGTTTCGCGGATGCGATTGCCGTTTGCGTCGTAGTCGTAGGCGGTCTTCTTGCCGCGCGGATCGGTGATACTGAGCACATTACCGTTGGCGTCGTAGGCGAAGGTCGTCACCTGAGCAGGCACGGTAGCGCCGTTGAGCAGCGTAGGCGGGGCTGAGGCGGACAGCAATTGACCAGCGGCGTCATATGTGTAAACCGTATTGTTGCCAAGCGGGTCGGTGACGGTTGTTTGCTGGGGGCCGTAGGCAAAGCGGGTTACCTGGCCCAGGCCATCGGTGACGGTCTCGATTTTCCATGCGCCGCCTACCTGCACATAGCCGAATTTCAGATTGGTGCCGTCGCTCTGGGTTACGCTGGCCACCTGGCTGGTGGCGTCGATGTATGTGTAGGTGGTGGTGTAGACATTGCCGTCGGTGATGCTGCTGTCGTTCGGCGAAAGGTCGGTGATTACCTGGGACAGGCGATTCAGTGCATCGTAGGTGTAGTGCACGCGCATGCTGGTGACGTCGTTCAGATCGATGACGCCAATTTGGGTCAGGTTGCCGACGCCGTCATAGTAAAAATTCGTCATGTCGGCAAAGTTTGTTGTGCTTGACAAGCGATTATTGACATCGTACTGATAAAACATTGTGTTGTTGTTTGCATCAGTGAGGCTTTTAATTTTTCCACCGCTTGCGATGCTGCCGTACGATTCGTTCAGTCCTGCACTCTCGTAATGGTCGCTGGTCCATTGCCATTCTATGAGGTTGCTCCAAACCAGATGATTGTAGGCGCCACCGCCGTCGCCGCTAATATAGTGCCCGCGCGCAGTATCGTAGCGGTACAGCTCGCGACTGCCATCGCTGTTGATGCGGGTGACGGTGCTGCCTGCAGTATTGACAGTGCCGGTCAGGTCGACGATCTGCTTGAGCATGCCCATACGCCAGTTGAGGCCGTTGCTGTTGTTGACATTGCCTTGCGAATTGTAGGTGCGTGTCAGCGACAGGTCGATACCGGGGGTTGCCAGGAAATCGTCCTGGTGTTGAAGCACCAGATTGCCGTTGGCGACGTTGACATACGCGCCTTCCTTGCTGTTGCCCAGGTTGGGGTTGCCGAATACGCCCGCCTGGCCCAAGGTGGATGCTGAACCCGTCGACAGGCCGAAACCATTACCGCTGACAATCGCAACCATTTTTCTTTTCCCGCATGAAGTTAGTCTGTTGGGCCGGTTTCCGGCGCCGTTCAGACAAGGTATCCACGCTTTTCGCGAAAAGTTTAGTGGAAAGATATTTATATTTCATTTTTTTCATTATTTTTCGCATCCGCCCGACTTCAACGGGGCAGGGTGCGGTGTTTCACCCATGAAATCCTATTTGTATGGCACACTGCGGGCTCACAATGTTGAATCCCTCCGGAGCCCATGAGCATTATCCAGAACCTGCCCTTTGAGTGGCTGGTCGGCCTGCGTTACACGCGGGCCGGCAAGCGCAGCGGGCGCAATAGTTTTATATCGTTTATCTCGCTGATTTCCATGGCCGGCATCGGCCTGGGCGTGGCGGCGCTGATCGTCGTGCTGTCCGTAATGAACGGCTTCCAGAAGGAAGTGACGGACCGCATGCTGTCGGTGCTGGCCCACGTCGAAGTGTTCGACGCCCGTGGCTCCATGCCCGACTGGCGCGCCGCCGCCGCCGAAGCGCGCAAGAACCCCGAAGTGATCGGCGCCGCGCCGTTCGCCGAAACCCAGGGCATGCTGGTGCGCGACGACGTGCTGCGTCCGGCCATCATCCGCGGCGTGCTGCCGGAGCAGGAGCCCAACGTCTCCGACGTCGCCAAACAGACCCGCCGCGGCAGCTTCAACGCGCTGCAGCCGGGCAGCTACAACATCGTGCTGGGCATCGAGCTGGCGCGCGCGCTGCGCGTCAACCTCGGCGAGAAGGTGACGCTGGCGCTGGCCCAGGGCCAGCCGACGCCGGCCGGCGTGCTGCCGCGCCTGCGCTCGTTCACCGTGGTCGGCATCTTCGAGGCGGGCCACAACGAGTTCGACTCGGCGCTGGCCTTCGTCCACCTGACCGACGCTGAAAAACTGCTGCGCATGGATGCGCCGGCCGGCCTGCGCCTGCGCCTGTCCGACATGCACCGCGCGCCGCAAGTGGCGCAGGACTTGAAGAATTCGATGTCGGGCGACCTGATCATGCGCGACTGGTCCAAGCTCAACGCCAACTGGTTCGCCGCCGTCCAGACCGAAAAGCGCATGATGTTCATCATCCTGACGCTGATCATCGCGGTGGCCGCCTTCAACCTGGTGTCGACGCTGGTGATGACCGTGACCGACAAGCAGGCCGACATCGCCATCCTGCGCACGCTGGGCGCCTCGCCGCGCTCCATCATGAAGATCTTCATGATCCAGGGCGCGCTGGTCGGCATCCTCGGCACCGCGCTGGGCGTGGCCGGCGGCGTGCTGGTGGCGCTCAACATCGACGTCATCGTGCCGTTTATCGAACATTTATTGGGAGTGCAGTTCTTGTCGAAGGATATCTACTACATCAGCAGCGTGCCGTCCGACCTGCGCTGGCCGGATGTGTTCAAGATCGGCGGCGTGGCCGTGGTGCTGGCCTTCGTGGCGACCCTGTATCCAAGCTGGTGGGCCGCCCGCGTGAAACCTGCGGAGGCGCTGCGCTATGAGTAATCTGGAACCTGTGGTCCTGTCCTGCCGCGGCCTCGGCAAAACCTTCACCCAAGGCTCCTACTCGGTGCAGGTGTTGAACGGCATCGACATCGACGTGCGGCGCGGCGAACGCGTGGCCATCGTCGGCGCTTCCGGCTCCGGCAAATCGACCTTGCTGCACCTGCTGGGCGGCCTCGATACGCCGAGCCGTGGCAGCGTCACCCTGCTGGGCAAGGACTTCGCCAGCCTGAGCGAAACCGCGCGCGGCGACCTGCGCAACGCGTCGCTGGGCTTTGTCTACCAGTTCCACCACCTGCTGCCGGAATTCAGCGCGCTGGACAACGTGGCGATGCCGCTGATGATACGCCGCGTCAAGCGCGCCGACGCCAGCAGCGCGGCGCAGCAGATCCTGGCCCGCGTCAACCTGGCCAAGCGCGTCACGCACGTGCCGGGCGAGCTGTCCGGCGGCGAGCGTCAACGCGTGGCATTGGCGCGCGCGCTGGTCACGCAGCCGGCCTGCGTGCTGGCCGACGAGCCGACCGGCAACCTCGATCACGCCACCGCGCAGCAGATCTTCGAACTGATGCTGGAGCTGTCGCGCACCCTGGGCACGGCCTTCGTCATCGTCACCCACGATATCGAACTGGCCCGCCGCTGCGACCGCGTGCTGCGCCTGACCGACGAAGGCTTGCAGCCCTACCAGGACTGACGCCATGTGGATCGACACCCACTGCCATCTCGACGCCCACGAATTCGGCGGCGAGTCCGCCGCGCAGGCGGCGCTGGCGCGGCAGCAGGGCGTATCGATGATCGTGATCCCGGCGGTGGAGACGGCCAACTTCCCGGTGGTGGCGCAGCTGGCCGCCAGCGTGGACAACGGCTGCTACGCGCTGGGCATCCATCCCATCTACGTGCCGCATGCGGAGGAGGACGACTTGCGCGTGCTGCGCGAGCAGGTCGCCGCCGCCATGGCCGACCGCCGCTTCGTCGCGCTGGGCGAGATCGGCCTGGACTTTTTTATACCCATGTTGACCGAACCGGCCATGCGCGAGAAGCAGATCTTCTTTTTCCGCGAGCAGCTCAGGATCGCCCGCGATTTCGCGCTGCCGGTGCTGATGCATGTGCGCCGCTCGCAGGACGTGGTGCTCAAGCACGTGCGCCAGATCCGGCCGGCCGGTGGCATCGCGCATGCGTTCAACGGCAGCTTCCAGCAGGCGCAGGGCTATCTGGACCTGGGCTTCAAGCTGGGCTTCGGCGGCGCCATGACGTTCACGCGCGCACTGCAAATCCGCCGCCTGGCGGCCGAGCTGCCGCTCGACGGCATCGTGCTGGAAACCGATGCGCCGGATATCTCCCCCAGCTGGATACACCCGGGCCGCAACAGCCCCGACCAGATCCCCCGCATCGGCGCGGTGCTGGCCGAATTGCGCGGCATGCCGCAGCAGGAGGTGGCGGCCGCCACCAGCGCCAATGCGCGCGCCGCGCTCCCGCGCATGGGGGCGCACGGTTAGATTTCGATAGATTTGACCTGTGGTCAATAGTGCATAATTTAACACTTTAATTTTTGCACAATTCACACTATCCATCGAAAGCCCGTATGAAAAACATAGTCCGCAGTACTTGCCTTGCAGCGCTGGTGTCCATTCCTGTTGCCGGTTTCGCAGAGACCAGCCAGGTGTCCGAGCGCGAAATCGACGTACCGAAGTGCGCCCGGCCGGCCGCCAAGGTCGTGTTCACCGAGTTCAAGTGCAAGTCGGCGGATTGTTCTTCGGGCTCCGGCCAGCAGGATCCGCGCCAGTACCGCTGGTGGGAGCGCCAGGGCAATGTGTCGCAGCCGAGCTACACCGGCGTCGGCACCGGCATGACCGAGATGCTGGCCACCGCGCTGACCCAGACCGGCTGCTTCGACGTGCAGGAACGCGCCGAGATGGAAGAGATCAACAAGGAGCTGGCCCTGATCGGCAAGAAGGTCGAAGCCGAAGCGGCCGACTACATGATCACCGGATCGATCACCTCGCTGGGCTTCGAACAAAGCTCCACCGGCCTGGGCGGCCTGGGCTTCCTCAAAGGCCCGCTGGGCTTGCTGGCCGGCTCGGTCGACTTCAAGAAATCCAAAGTGCACATGAACATGGACATCCGCGTGGTGGACGTCAAGCGCGCCAAGATCATCGCTTCCAAAACCTTCCAGGCGAATAACGAGAAAAACGGTTTCGGCGTCTCGGCGCTGGGCTGGGGCGGCGGCGTCGGCCTGGGCGGCAGCCACGCCAGCATCAGCGGCTCGCCGCTGGAAGAGGTGGCGCGCGACCTGCTGGTCAAGTCGACTTCCTTCCTGGCCGAGACCATCGCGTCGAAGAACATCACCGAACACGTGGCGGTCAAGGCCACCGACGTTTCGGTGAAATAAATAAGCGATTGGCAATGTGAAGCTATTGATATGATAGCTTTATTGACATCAATTATTGGCAATGATATCGTTGTTGCACCACTACCCGTGGTAATCGTTTGAACTTTAAACTATCTAAAAAGGTTCTAATAATGAAAAAGCAAAATGAGACAAAGCTGTTCGCATTCAAGCTGGCCGAGAAAAAAGTCGTAGTCAAAGCCGATCCACAATGGAAAGCCCGCGAAGGCGTGGCACTGGCCGGCTGCTCCGGCCCTGACGCCCGTGCCGGCCGCAACGGCGGACGAGACAACGGCATCTGGTGCTAAGCACTTGAGCGCGGCGATGGCTGCGTCCGGCATCCGCCGGATGTAGCCATCCGCCCGGCCGACAGTCTTCTCCATGACCCAAAAAATCCTGATCGTCACCCACAGCGGCGACCTCCACGCGGATTTACTTACCCCCATCCTGGCAGCCAAAGGCGGCGCCTGGTTCCGCATCGACCTCGATACCTTTCCCCGCGATTACGAACTGATCCAATCCTTCCAGCCCGACGGCTGCCGGGGCGAGATCCGCCACCTGCCATCGGGCGCCAGCATCGATGTGGCCGGGATCGGCGCGGTCTGGGCCCGCAAGCCGGGCGAGTTTGCCTACCGCAGCGCAGACCTCGGCCCGCAGGAACTGGCCTACGCCAAAATGGAAAGCGAACAGGCGCTGTTCGGCCTGTTGTACGGCTTGGACTGCCACTGGGTCAGCCATCCGCTGGCGATGCGCAGCGCCATGTGGAAGGGCGAACAGCTGCAACGGGCGCAGCGGCTGGGTTTTCGCATTCCCACCACACTCATCACCAATTCGGCCGCGCAGGTGCGGCAGTTCCGCGCGCAGCTGCCGGAGCAGATGATCTTCAAAGCGATGTCGACGCCGACGCTGGCCGCGGAAGAGGTGGCCGCCGCCGATTGCGTGGCCGAAGGCCTGACCACCACCCTGATCGACGACGACATGATGGAGTCCATCGACGCCGTGGCCGAGTTGCCTTGCCAGTTCCAGCAATACGTCGCCAAGCAGTACGAGCTGCGCGTGACGGTCATCGGCCGCCGCGTGTTCGCCGCCAGGATACACAGCCAGGACGACAGCCGCACCGCGGTCGATTGCCGCGACATGTCGGCCCCGATCCGCTACACGCCAACGCTGCTGCCGCCGCAGATCGAGCGGCGCTGCCTGGAGCTGGTGGCCAGCTATGGCCTGAACTACAGCGCGCTGGACCTGATCGTCACGCCGGACAACGAATACGTCTTCCTTGAAAATAACCCCGCCGGGCAGTTCCTGTTCATCGAACAGCTGATCCCCGAATTCAATCTGCTTGAAACGCTGGCCGACCAGCTGTTGCAGGAGGCCGCATGCAGCACCCGTTGAACGAGCATCTGCCGGAAAAAATCAAGCAGGTCGAAGCGCTGCGCGGCAACCGCGTGCTGGTGCTGGCGGCCTCGCGGCTTGATATGGAGATGCTGCCCGCGCTGTACCAGCAGCTGCGCGCCATCGGCCGCAGCGAGCGACTGGACGTGGTGCTGCAGTGCCGTGGCGGCATGGTCAACGCCGCGCGCCGCATCGCGCTGCTGCTGCGGCAGTACAGCCGGCAGCTGTGCTTCATCGTGCCGCATTACTGCCAGTCGTCGGCCACGTTGCTGACGCTGGCGGCGGACGACATCATCGCCGGCGAGCTGGCGATGTTTTCGCCCATCGATCCGCATCTGCAAGGCGATGCCGAGGGCGGCGCTTCGACCGCCGTGTCGTCGCAGGACATCAAGCTGTTCGGCGAGATGTGCGCCGCCTGGTTCGGCGCGGAGGCGGAGCAGGCGCGGACGGAGGCCTTGTCGCTGTTGAGCGCCAGCGTATTCCCGCCGACGTTGACGGCCTTCTACCGCACCACGCTGGAGCTGCGCCAGATCGGCGAGGAGCTGCTGCGCTACCAGCTGCCGCAGCTCGCCGCCGGGGCGCGCGCGAACATCGTCGAACAGCTGATGTCCGGCTACCACTCGCACGACTATGCCATCACCGGCGAAGAGATGGCGGCGCTGGGCCTGCGCGTGGGGCGCGAACCCAGGGTCGAGGACCTGGCCTGGGATATCTCGCTGATGCTGCAAGCGCATATCGGCGGCGGCGCCCGGCCGTCGGTCGAGGCGCCGGTGCAGGATGCCTTGCTGGCCACGCGCGACGGGCTGTCGGTGCGCTACCGCCGGCAGGACGGCCTGCTGCCGCGCTGGTCCGGCGCTGCCGGCATGAGCGGCACGTCCGGCGCCGCATGAACGCCTGGCCCGCAGCGGCGCTGGTTGTGCGCCTTCTGGTCGGCATGGTCTTCCTGCTCGCCGTGGCGGGCAAGCTGCGGGCGCCGGCGCGCTTTCGCGCCAATCTGACCGGGTCGATGGGTGTGCCGCCTGCGCTGGGAGCGGTACTGACGCCCGCCGTGATCCTGGCCGAGGCAGCGCTGGCCCTCATGCTGCTTGGCGATATGCAGGCCAGGACCTTCGCCATGCCTGCCGCGCTGCTGCTGCTCATAGGTTTCAGCTGCTTTGTCGGCTACAAATATGTGACCGCCGACAGCGTGCGTTGCAGCTGTTTCGGCGAGGCCGACCGGCCGCTGTCGGTCTACGACCTGCTGCGCAACGGATTGCTGATCGGCGCCATTGCCTGCTGGCTGTATTGGCCAGCCGGGCCGGCGCCGGCGCAATCGACACCGGCGCAGCTGGCGCTGGCCTCGGCCGCCGCGCTGGCGCTGGCCGTGGGCCTGAGCCGGCTGCACGAAACGATTGTCCGATTCCGCATCGCGCGCGCGCCGCGGACGCCGGCGCTGGGCGAGCATGTCGCGGCCGTGATGGGGCGCATGCTGGACAACGGCCTGCCGGAGATGCTGCCCGGCGTCGAGCAGGCCGTGGCGCTGCTGTTCCTGTCCAGCCGCTGCCCAAGTTGCCGCAGCAAGCTGCCGGAGATTGCCGGCCTGCTGGCGCCCGCAGAGGAAGCCGGACTGAAAATCCGCCTGGTCAGCGCCGAACCCGCGTGGCGGCTGCGGCGCTTCCTGGTTGGCGATGCGCTGCGCGCCATCACCGTGCGGGTCGGCGGACGCCGATATGCGCGCCTGAATCCGGCGATGCAGGCGCCGTACTACATGTTTATCGGCCCCTCCGGCGATCTGCAGGCGGCCGGCTTGATCGGCGACGACGACTGGCTCAGCCTGCGCGCCCAACTGGAAGAAGTGGAGCTCGCATGACGAATCCGCATCTGCAAAGGCTGGCGCTGCTGCGTGCCTTCGCGCCGCGCCTGGCGCTGGGCCTGATGTTCATGGCGCTGACGGTGCTGGTCGAATTGAGCTATCCGAGGGCGCTGGCCTACTTCATCGATCACATCGGCCTGAAAAGCGACGGCAGCTGGTTCGGCCCCTTCGCCGCGACGGTGACGGCGGTGCTGGCGCTGCAGGCGGTGGCGACCACGATGCGCTACTACCTGTTCGAATCGACCGGCCACCTGATCGTCGCGCGTATCCGGCGCCTGCTGTACGGCGCATTGATACAGCAGCCGGTCGGCTTCTACGACAAACACAACGTCGGCGAGCTGACCAGCCGTTTGTCGGGCGACGTCGAAATCCTGCACGACACGCTGACCATGGGGTTGGCGATTTCGCTGCGCTCCCTGTGCGTGCTGGCCGGCTGCGTGGTCATGCTGCTGCTGATTTCTCCGGTACTGAGCCTGATACTGCTGGTGTATGTGCCGCTGACGCTGTTCATGGGCGACTGGCTGGGCAAGCATGTGCGCCGCCAGTCGCGCGAGATCCGGCAGCGCCAGGCCGATTGCGGCAGCGTGGCGCATGAATATTTTTCGAATATCCGGCTGGTGCACGCCTTCAACCAGCAGCGCGGCGCCGGCGCCAGGTATGGCGCCGCCACCGCCCATGCGCTGGCCGCCGCCATCGCCAATACGCGCTTGCTGGCGTCGTTTCGCGGCGTGTCGTCGTTCCTCATGTACGTGGCGCTGCTGGCGACGCTGTGGCTGGGCGCGAGGCTGATCGGGCAGGGCAGCCTGACGGTCGGTGAGCTGACCAGCTTTGTCATCTATGCGGGCATGGTGACAAGTTCGTCCGGCGCGGTCAGCGATTTCTGGAGCGACTGGATGCGCACCATCGGCGCCACCGAGCGGGTGTTCGAGATCATCGGCAGCGAGCCGCAGCCGCAGGCATCGCAGCAGCCCGCCGACGCGGTTGTGCTGCGCGGCGAACTGGCATTCCGCGATGTCGGCTTTGTCTATCCGGAGCGGCCGGAAAAACTGGCGCTCGACCATGTCAGCTTCTCCATTGCGGCGGGCGAGAACGTCGCGCTGGTGGGCGCATCGGGTGCGGGCAAGTCCACCATCGCCAGCATGATCCTCGGCTTCTACCGGCCGGACAGCGGCAGCATCGCCTTCGACGGCGTGCCGGCCGAACAGCTCGACCTTGCCGGCGTGCGCGCCCACATCGCCATCGTCGAGCAGGAGCCGTCGCTGTTCTCGGGCAGTATCTTCGAGAACATCGCCTTCGCGTTGCCGGACCGCGAGGTCGCGCGCGCGGAGGTGGCCGATGCCGCACGGCTGGCCAATGCCCACGACTTTATCGAAGGCTTCCCGCATGGCTACGACACCGTGGTCGGCGAACGTGGCGTGCAGCTGTCCGGCGGACAGAAACAGCGCATCGCCATCGCGCGGGCCGTGCTGCGCGATCCGAAAATCCTGATCCTGGACGAAGCCACCAGCGCGCTCGATGCGGCCAGCGAACAACAGGTGCAGCAGGCGCTGGACACGCTGATGGCGGGGCGCACCACCATCGTCATCGCCCACCGCTACTCGACCATCGTCAAGGCCGACCGTGTGCTGGTGCTGGAGCACGGGGCGGTCGTGCAGAGCGGCCCGCATGCGCAGCTGATCGAGCAGCGCGACGGCGTGTATTTCCATCTGATGAAGAGCCAGTTGCAGTTCTCCGCATGATCCGCATCAAGCGGCGATAAGGTCGGCTGCGTAGTATCGGACTGTTGCGATACTTGAGGAGCGGCCGCTCGGCCGGACAGCGCGATGAGGGCGGTGACGACAGGCTTTGTCGCTGGGGCGGCGTGGCTGCAAACGCAGGCGGCGTTGCCGTCCGCGTCGGCCGGCTTGGCAGCGGGCCTTGTGCTGGCGGCTTGGCTGTTGGCGCGCTTGGCATGGCGGCGGTGGCGGCGGCAGACGTTCCGCCTCGGCGCCCGTTCCGGCATGGCGCTGCGGTGTGCGACATCGCTGTTGACGGGCGCTGTGATCGGATTTTTCTGGGCCGCGTGGCTGGCCCACCGCGTGCTGGCGCCGCAACTGTTGGCCGCCGACGAAGGCCGCGACTTCACATTGATCGGCACCATCGACAACCTGCCATACCGTTTCGACCAAGGCGTACGTTTCAATTTCGCAGTCGAACGTGTTCCAGGCGCGGCCCCGGGGACCGTGCCGCCGCATATTTCGCTGGCCTGGTATGCGGGCTTGCGCAACCAGCTGACGGAGGTCGGTGACGTGCAGCCGGGCGAGCGCTGGCAGCTCACCGTGCGCTTGCAACGCCCACATGGCAACGCGAATCCCTACGGTTTCGATTACGAAGCGTGGCTGCTGGAACAAGGCCTGCGCGCGACCGGCTATGTGCGGCCCGCGCCGCACAACCGGCGGCTGGACAGTTTCGTTTTCAGCACGGGCAATGTGATCGAGCACACCCGCGCGCTGCTGCGTGCGCGCATCCTGGCGGCGCTGCCGGACAAGCCATATGCCGGCGTGATCGTCGCGCTGGTGGTGGGCGACCAGCGCAGCATCGATCAATCGGACTGGAATGTCTTCAACCGCACAGGCGTGGGGCACCTCATCTCCATCTCCGGGTTGCATATCACGATGGTGGCGGGCCTGTTCGCGCTGGCCGCGTTCAATCTGTGGCGGCACTCGTTCTTCACGCGCGCGCAATTGCCCTTGCTGCTGCCAGCGCAGAAGGTGGCGGCGCTGGTGGGGGCGTCGGTGGCGTTGTTGTACGTGCTGCTGGCCGGCTTTGGCGTGCCGGCGGGACTTATACGTTGCGCAACACTTGATTTATAAAGGAAGCCGAAGATATTGTTGGGATACTTATCCATCTAGTGTGCTGTCGCTAGATGAAAGTTTGCTGTGGCAGATCAACAACGTTTTGCCCAAGCTGTTCGATTCTTTTCCAGCAGTAGACTTGCCCGCGAACTGAGAAAGCTATCACGTACTCGTGAGTACACCTCCGTATGCGATTGCCAAAGGGCTCTAGGGGGCAAGGAGGGCGAGGTTGAGGTTTTGTTTTTGGGCCGGCAATATACGTCTTCCGAAACGACCAGGCAGGTTGGAATGCGAGTGAATACGCAAGGACGCCTATGCGCCCAGCTGCTCACCTACTTTGCGCTAAAGTTACGGCTGTTGCGCCATAAAATGCGCTGCTGGAATTCTCAACGTAATTGCTCGGGTTTGACGGAAGAACCCAAGTTGCCACCACCAACAATCTTCCTGTTGAAGCTGGCGCGAGATTTATGCGATCTCTCGCCGCCTTGATGGCTTTCATAGCGCGCTCGCCGGGCTCGCTAGGCAGTCGTTGTGCACCGCCAAGGAGCAAGACTAGGGTATGAGATTGGTTGTACATGACGTCCGCTAGGGTGTCTGCCACCGTCAATTCGCCCATCCCGCTGGCCGGATCACATTCGCCCCCGCATCGTGCGCGAAGCAGCTGAGCGAGGTGCGGTAGCCCATTTTCAACCATGATATTCGCCGCATCGATCACTGCCACGAGCATCCCGCCGGCCTCCAACATTGAAGCTAGGTCCCAAAAAAATTGAGCGGACTCTTCGTTGGAACTCACCTGAACGAACACGCCGGAAGCCAATCCGCCATCGACTGCTCCTGGAAACAGCAATTGATCCGCTAGCTGACGCGCACTTATAGATGGATTTTTCATGTGTTGTCGTGACTGCTTACGTATTGGAAAACACTACATCGTATTCCCGCGCGCGACTATGTAGCGCAGGAGTCGAGGCAATCGTAATGATGACCTCAGTGAGGTCGAGAGTGGCATGAGAATTACTCTCACTATTGATGACAAACTGTATTATAAGGCCCTGAAACCGCTCAAAACAGGCCATTAGCCGACTAGATTAGCGCCCCTAAAGTCTCCAGCAAATCCAAGCGGATCACTAGAACAAGATGTTAGCGAGGGTTGACCTTCCCACTGTTGGAAGCATTATATTGCGTGTAAGGATTGGTGCTCTGGTCCGACCGATGCGATACAATGGGACTAATTCGCTCCTGCAAAATCCGACAGTCCATTTGATCCGATATACGCTAATTGAACGATAAATAGCATTTCCTTTATGAAGACTTCTCGCCTCGGGCGCTTTCTGACGGCCATCGTCGCTATCCTCAGCATGCTGTATATGCAGCTTGCCGTGGCGGCGTATGCGTGCCCAGGGATGCCAGGAGGAGGTCAAATTACCGCGACATCGGCTCACGCTAAGGTGGCCGACATGTCGAATTGCCAAGGCATGGATGCGGCGCAGCCGGCGCTCTGCCATCTATACGGACATGGCGAGCCCTCTAAGCAGTCGCTCGATAAACCCCCAGTGTCTGACGTGCCACCGTTCGTGCCGGTCGCGCTGGTATTGGACTTGCAGTTCTTCGACGTAGCATCAGTTTCTGATGCCAAACCTTACCTACAGGTCGCTTTGACGCGAACGACCGCCCCGCCTATCGCAATCCGAAATTGCTGTTTCCGCATTTAATTCCTCAGACTGCCTAGTTCGTCATCGCATCGCCAAAACTGGCGAGCGCGATGCTGTCCGTCGCATTCTGGAGGTACCATGTCATCCCCGTTATTCGTGCATTTCAATGCGCGCGCGCCCCGTCTTCACATGTTGTCGACGACCGCGCTCGCGCTCTCGTTACTCACCGCCGTCCATCTTGCGCTGGCGGCGCCGCTACCACTCACGCTGGGTGAGGCACAGCGGCAAGCTGTCGCCCGTTCGCTCCAGCTAAGTGCGCAAGATCAAGCAACCACCGCCGCACACGAAATGGCGGTCGCGGCGGGCCAACTACCCGACCCCGTCCTCAAGGTTGGCATCGACAATCTGCCCGTCAGCGGCTCCGACCGTCTCAGTCTAGGTAGTGATTTCATGACCATGCGCCGTGTCGGCATTTCGCAGGAATTGACGCGTGCCGACAAACTGCATTGGCGCTCCACGCGTCTTGAACGTGAAGCAGACAAGGCGCAGGCACAAAAGGACGTCGCCTTGGCGGCGATCCAACGCGATACCGCGATCTCTTGGTTAGATGTGTACTACACCGAACAGATGGCTGACGCTGTCGCCAAGCAAGCAGCCCTGTCGCGTCAGGAAATCGAGGCTGCCGAGGCCATCTACCGGGGCGGGCGCGGCAGCCAGGCTGACATCCTAGCGGCCCGCTCCGCCTTGCTCACGCTTGATGACCGAGGAAGCGAAATTGGACGGCGGCTTCGCGTTGCTCAAACCATGCTAGCCCGGTGGACCGGCGGCGCGGTTACCGTGGTTGGAGCGCCCGACATCGACAGCATCCGTCTGGATCTGGCTTCGCTCGACAGCGACCTGTCCCACCACCCGCAGATCGCGGTGTTGAACAGGCAGGAAGACATCGCGCAAGCGGAAGTCAATCTGGCCCAGGCGAATCGGCGAACAGACTGGAGCGTGGAGGTCGCGTTCCAACAACGTGGCTCGGCCTATTCGAACATGGTATCGATCGGCATTTCGGTGCCACTGCAGTGGGACAGGAAGAATCGGCAGGACCGCGAACTGGCCGCCAAGCTCGCGATGGTCGAACAAACCAAGGCCGAGCGCGATGAGATGCTGCGCGACCATGTTGCGGGGACCCGCGCCCTGGTCGCTGAGTGGCAGAGCGGCAAGGAGCGGGTTTCCCGATACAAACGTGAAGTGTTGCCGCTGGCAGGCGAACGCAGCCAAGTGGTGTTAGCCGCCTACCGGGGCGGAAAGGCGACGTTGGCCGAGGTGCTGGCAGCAAGACGCAGCGAGACGGAGGCACGTATGCAGGTGCTACAGCTCGAGCTCGATACTGCGCGGCTGTGGGCACAACTGAACTTCCTCTTTCCAGAAGGCGGAACCGCACAGCATGCCGCCATGAACAATCGACAGGAATCCAAATGAAGAACAACAAAAAAATACTCGTGTTGTTGATCGCTATAGCCGTCGCCACCGGCGGATACGCCTCCTACCGATTCGGCGTACAACAGGGGATGAAAGCCATGCCGGCCAATGACGCAGCGACAGCAGCCGCTCCTGGCGGGATCGGCAAGAAGCCACTCTACTGGCATGATCCGATGGTCCCTGGCCAGAAGTTCGACAAGCCCGGGAAATCGCCTTTCATGGATATGCAACTGGTGCCAGTCTATGGCGGTACCGATGGTGACGACGGCAGTGTCACCATCAGCCCTCGGGTCCAGCAGAATCTGGGCGTGCGGACGGCGATTGTCACTACCGGTAGGCTGTCATCAGGTGTGGTGGCGGTCGGCAGCGTCGCGTACAACGAGCGCGACGTGGCGCTGGTCCAGGCTCGCAGCAACGGGTTTATCGAGCGCTTGTACGTGCGCGCTCAGCTTGATCCAGTCAAGCAGGGACAGCCGCTGGCGGAATTGTACGTACCCGACTGGATTGCAGCGCAGGAGGAGTACCTGGCGGCCAGGCGTATGCAAGGCGGCGACACCGCATCTCTGGTCGACGGCGCCCGCCAGCGCATGCGGCTGGCCGGTATGACCGACGCACAGATCCGCTTGGTTGAATCGAGCGGCAAGGTACATCCCCGCACCACTATTTCAGCGCCCGTCAGCGGCGTCATCGCGGAGCTCGGCGCCCGCGAAGGCATGACCGTGGCGTCTGGGGCGCAGCTGTTCCGCATCAACGGCCTTTCCACCGTCTGGGTGAATGCGGACGTGCCCGAGAGCCTAGCGGCCCAAGTGCGGCCTGGTGACACAGTCGAGGCGCGCGCGGCGGCGCTGCCGGGAAGTATCTTCAAGGGCAAGGTCGGCGCGATATTGCCAGAAGTGAGCACCGCAACGCGCACGCTTAAAGCACGTATCGAACTGACGAACCCCGGTGGGCAACTGATTCCCGGCATGTTCGCTACGATCATCTTCGCGTCCAACCGAGGCGCCGACGTCTCGCTGGTGCCATCGGAGGCGGTGATCCAGACCGGCACGCGCAGCGTTGTGGTCCTGGCCAAGGAGGGTGGGAAATTCCAGTCGGTAGACGTAGAACTTGGTGGTGAAAGTAGCGGCTTTTACGAGGTTCGCAAGGGTCTGACCGCCGGGCAAAAAGTCGTTTTGTCAGGCCAGTTCCTTCTCGATTCAGAGGCCAGCCTGAAGGGAACGACGACCCGGATGGGGGATGCCCAGCCTCCCGGTTCAAACCCAGAGGTGCCACTCCATCACGGCGAAGGCAAAGTGGAGCGTATCGACAAGGACGAGATCACCATTTCCCATGGCCCGATAGCCACGCTGCAATGGGGCGCGATGACGATGGGGTTCAAGGTGTCGGCGGCAGGCCTGCCGCGCAATGTCGGATTGGGCGACCGGGTCGCGTTCGACATCAAGTCGCGCCAGGACGGTGTTTTTGAGATCGTCGCCATTTCGCCAATCGCGGACGCTCCTGCCGCCAACGACAAAGGCTTGGGCAGTATGACAAAGCCCAAGGCGCCAGAGGGAGCGAAGAAATGATCGCGAAACTGATTCGCTGGTCGATCACAAACCGCTTTCTGGTCTTGCTTGCGACCGTGTTTATCGCCGCTTGGGGAGTATGGTCGCTGGCGCGCACACCGCTCGACGCTATCCCAGACCTGTCCGATGTGCAGGTCATTATCCGTACGACCTATCCGGGACAGGCGCCGCAGATCGTCGAGAACCAGGTGACCTATCCGCTGACCACCACCATGCTGTCGGTGCCAGGGGCGAAAACTGTGCGCGGTTATTCCTTCTTCGGCGATTCCTTCGTCTATATCCTGTTCGAGGACGGCACCGATCCTTATTGGGCCAGGTCGCGCGTGCTTGAATACCTGAACCAGGTGCAATCCCGTCTGCCGGCGCAGGCGAAGACCGCGCTCGGTCCTGATGCTACCGGCGTGGGCTGGATTTACGAATATGCGTTGGTCGACCGCAGCGGCAAACTCGACCTGTCGCAGCTGCGCGCCTTCCAGGACTGGTTCCTGAAGTTCGAGCTCAAGGCGGTCCCGAATGTCTCCGAGGTGGCCAGCGTAGGCGGCATGGTACGCCAGTATCAGATTGTGCTCGATCCCGACAAACTGCGCGCCTATTCCATCCCGCACGGCAAGGTGATTGAGGCAGTGCAGCGCGCCAATCAGGAAACCGGTGGCTCCGTAATGGAGCTCGGCGAGGCTGAGTACATGGTGCGCGCGTCCGGCTATTTGCAGTCGCTCGACGACTTCCGGAAGATTCCGCTGATGACCACGGAAGCAGGAGTGTCGGTGCGCTTGGGTGACGTGGCACGCGTCCAGCTGGGACCGGAAATGCGCCGTGGTATCGCTGACTTCAACGGCGAAGGCGAAGTCGCTGGTGGCGTGATTGTCATGCGCTCCGGGAAGAACGCATTAGAAACCATCGAGGCTGTCAAGGCCAAACTGGCTAAGCTTAAATCGAGCCTACCGGCCGGCGTGGAGATCGTACCTGTGTATGACCGCTCCAACCTGATCAAACGCGCGGTCGACAATCTGGAGCACAAACTGATCGAGGAATTCATCGTCGTCGCGGTGGTCTGCGCCATCTTCCTGTTCCATATCCGCTCGGCGCTGGTGGCTATCGTATCGCTGCCGCTGGGGATACTGATCGCCTACATCGTGATGTCCTACCAAGGGGTGAATGCCAACATCATGTCGTTGGGCGGCATTGCGATTGCCATCGGCGCCATGGTCGATGCGGCAGTCGTGATGATCGAGAACGCCCACAAGCATATCGAGGCGTGGAATCACGCCCATCCAGGCCAGAAGCTGGCCGGGGATGCCCAATGGACGGTGATTGGCGATGCGGCGGCCGAAGTCGGCCCGGCGCTGTTCTTCTCGCTGCTGATCATTGTGCTGTCCTTCATTCCGGTGTTTACGCTGGAGGCGCAGGAGGGTCGTCTGTTCGCTCCGCTGGCCTTCACGAAAACCTATGCGATGGCGGCGGCGGCCGGCTTGGCGGTGACGCTGATCCCGGTGTTGATGGGCTACCTGATTCGTGGGCGCATCCCGGACGAACAGAAAAACCCGCTGAACCGGTGGTTGATCGCGCTTTACCGTCCCTTGCTGGAAATCGTGCTGCGACGTCCCAAAGCCACGCTGGTGGCGGCCGGTACGATTGCGCTCCTGACGATCTGGCCGATGTCGCGCCTGGGCGGTGAATTCATGCCGCCGTTGGATGAGGGCGACCTGTTGTACATGCCATCCGCCTTGCCGGGCATCGGCGCTGGCAAGGTGGCGCAGCTGCTGCAGCAGACCGACCGGCTGATCAAGACCGTGCCGGAAGTCCAAACCGTGTTCGGCAAGGCCGGCCGGGCCGAGTCTGCCACCGATCCGGCGCCGCTGGAGATGTTCGAGACGACGATCCAGTTCAAGCCGCGTGACCAATGGCGGCCCGGCATGACCACTGACAAACTGGTCGAAGAACTTGACCGCATCGTCAAAGTACCGGGCCTGTCCAACATCTGGGTACCGCCGATCCGCAATCGCATTGACATGCTGGCCACTGGCATCAAGAGCCCGGTGGGCGTGAAGGTGGCCGGCGTGAACCTGCAGGAGATCGACCGCATCACCGGGGAGATTGAACGGGTCGTCAAAGGCGTGCCAGGCGTGTCCTCGGCGCTCGCCGAACGGCTCAACGGCGGACGATACGTCGATATCCATATCGACCGCGACGCGGCGGCACGCTATGGCCTGAATATCGCCGACGTGCAGAGCATCGTGTCGAGCGCCATCGGCGGCGATAACATCGGCGAGACGGTCGAAGGCCTGCAACGCTTTCCGATCAATGTACGCTACCCGCGCGAGGTGCGCGACTCGGTCGAGAAGTTGCGCGAACTGCCGGTACTGACCGAGCGCGGCGCGCAAATACGACTGGGCGATGTGGCCACGATACGCATCAATGACGGTCCTCCGATGCTTAAGAGCGAGAATGCGCGCCTGTCGGGCTGGGTCTACGTGGACATCCGGGGGCGGGACCTCAGCTCTGCCGTTCACGAAATGCAGGAGGTCGTTGCCAAACAGGTGAAACTTCCGGCCGGCTATTCTGTGTCCTGGTCTGGTCAGTTCGAATATCTTGAGCGCGCTACAGCGAAGCTCAAAGTTGTCGTCCCCATGACTTTGCTCATCATCTTCGTTCTGTTGTACTTGACCTTTAAGCGCGTCGACGAAGCGGCGTTGATCATGGCGACCTTACCGTTCGCGCTGGCCGGCGGCATCTGGCTGCTATGGGCGCTTGGACACAATTTGTCGGTCGCAAGCGGCGTTGGCTTCATCGCCCTGGCGGGCGTATCCGCAGAATTCGGCGTAATCATGCTGCTTTATCTAAAGCATGCGTGGGAGGCCCGGCTGACGAAAGGCTCACCAGACGAGGCTGATCTGCTGGACGCTATACGCGAAGGCGCCGTGCTGCGTGTTCGACCGAAAGCAATGACGGTCGCCGTGATCATCGCCGGCCTGGTTCCGGTGATGATCGGAACGGGCACCGGGTCCGAAGTCATGCAGCGTATCGCGGCGCCGATGGTGGGCGGCATGATCACCGCGCCCTTGCTGTCGATGTTCGTGGTGCCGGCCGTCTATTTGCTGATCCGACGCAGGACTATTCGCGCTGCGGTCGCAGCGACGACAAGGAGCGATCAGCCATGAAGCGAATCGTCGCGTCGCGCACCGCAAGATACATCGTGTTTTGTCTGCAGTGCCTGTTCCTATTGGCCGGAGCGCCGTTGACCAGCGCCGCGCAGGGTGTGCCAGGCCAGATGGAATTGCGGAGCATACGCCCGGCAGACGCGGTGTCGCGGAATATGCCGGGAATGGGTTGCCGGTCGTTCGCCTTCTGCTGCCTGGCGCCGCCGGTCCCGGTACGGGTATCCGGTAGTTCAGAGCGATTGGAGCCCGAGAAAGTCATAGCAGAGTATCTGCTTGATGCCGACAGAGATACCTTTGCCGTGGCGCTGCGAATGGAGTCTTCGCCTACGGTGGCGCTGCGTGTGATGTATTGCTGTTGGCGAAACTAGATAGCAATCGCACTGCACCGATCCAATTTGATATGAGGTGTCGCCATGAACATGCTAAGACCAGCTTTATCGATGCTCACTGTCGCGTTTGCGCTCTCCGCATGCGCGACCGATGTTTCACCTTTGAGCAATCCACACCACTTGCGCCATCAGCAGTACAAGGGGGCGACGATGGCTCCCATTGCTACGCCACAGGTAGCGAAATCGGAGACGCCATGCCCATCCACGCAGGCGGAGAAATGAAGATTGCCATTTGCCGGCGGCGCGGGCCGCCGACAGATGGCTAAACGTATCACCACTTATTGCCGCCAGTGCCCAACAAAGGCCCTGAGCACTAACCAACCTAGATAGGAGTTCATCATGAACAAGCTCTTCACCACATTGACCACGATTGGCGCCGCCATGATCCTGACAGCTTGCGCCAGTACGGCAGGCCCGAAACGTCTTGTGCTGCCACTCGATCACGGCCCGCGCGCGCAAACAACGCCATGGGAAAACAAGCAACGCATTCTGCGTGCCGAACAGGAAGCGAAAGCCAAGGAGAATGCCGGGAAATCGTCGCAAGACCCGAATAAATAATTGCAGCTGGATTTTCCCAAGGGGCCCTCCCTTGGGAATTTTTGTGTGCAAGTCGCGAACAGAGTCGCATGCAAGATCCATCCCATTCAATCCTGGAGAACGGCTATGAACAAAACGACGAAACTGACGTCCATTCCCTTGTTGATGATATCCATGGGCGCGGCGTCAGCGCAAACGCCTAGTGCCGATTCGGCTAAACCTGAATCCGCCCCGGCGGCGCCAGCCTGGCCCGTATCGGGCATCTGGATGCCCCCCGATGCGAAGGACGCCGGTGCGCTGACGGGAGAAAGCTGGCTGTCGGGAGTGAAGGTACGCGGCTGGGTTGATGGGTATTACGTCAACAACCGCAACCGCCCTGACCGCGCCACCGTGGATATGAATCAGGGTGCGTCGGCGGTGAAGGGATCGAACGTCAGCATTGAAGGACGGACGTTCGACATTCAACGCAACCGCCCCTCGTTATCGCTTGCGGAAATCGAGATCGAGAAGATTCCCGCCCTTGGCGGATTCGGTTTCAAGCTCGATCTGGCTACTGGAGAGGCTCAGAGCACGATCGCGAACGCGATACGTGGAGCGATTGGTCCAACTGCCTCGCAAAGCACCATCGTCGGCCCTGGGAAAAACATCCAGCACGCTTCCATCAGTTATCTTGCGCCGATCGGTAGCGGTTTGCGTATTGATGCCGGCAAGCTAGTGACGCATATCGGCGCTGAAACGATCGAGACGGCGAAGAACTGGAATTATTCTCACGCGTTTTTCTATACCTACGCGATTCCGTTTCAGGACACTGGCGTGCGTCTGAATTATGCGTGGAGTGACACGCTATATACGGAACTCTATGTGGTGCAAGGCTGGAACGTTACGCGCGACAACAACTCGGGAAAAACCTGGGGCCCGAGCGTCGGTTGGACTCCGGCGCCCTGGTTGTCCATCGTTGCCAACTATTTGGAGGGACCGGAGCAGAACGACAACACCTCCAACCGAAGGAAGTTGTTCGACACACAGCTGACCGTCGGCCCATTTTTTGACCGGCTCACCTTCATGCTGAACTATGACCGGGCGAAGGAGGCACGTGTTCCGCCGACCAACAGCAGCGACGCGCGCTGGTCCGGAACGACGCTATATGCCAAGTACAAGATCAACGACACCTTCGAACCGACCGTACGGATCGAAGACTATCGAGACCCCGATGGCTTCACAACGGGGCTCGCTCAGACCATACGGGGATACACACTCACATGGAATACCAAGGTGGCGGTCGCGCCAACGACATTGATCATGCTGAGGCCCGAAGTGCGTTACGACCGTTCAAATGCAGATTTCTTCACCAATGGGAATCGGTTTCGCAGCGGACGATCACAACTTACGTACGGTATAGGAGCCACGTTGATTTTTTGATCGAATGTGCACAACTGATTCCCACTCAATCAACGGAATTCAATTTTTTCACCACTGAAAGGAAGCGCTATGAATCGCACAGCAACGTTTTCCCTGATCTTGGCGTTGGCCACATCCGGCTTCGCTAATGCACAGCAGCCCGGCAATATGAAGGGCGCGGAGAAGGACATGGACATGCAGAAATGTATGGATATGAAGGGCATGAAAGACAGCGACATGAAGGGCATGAACATGAAGGATATGGACATGCAGAAATGTAAAGCAATGATGGATGATAAAGGCGGCATGCGGTACGACAAGGATGCCAAGGCAGTGACCTACGAAGCCGAGGCCGTCGTGAGAGCGGTCGATCCATCCAATGGGCGAGTTATGCTCGCCCACGAAGCCGTCAAGACGTTGAACTGGCCCGCCATGACGATGAAGTTCGGCGTCAAAAACAAGTCGTTGTACGACCAGCTTGCGGTTGGCAAAAAGGTGCATGTTGAGTTCATGAAGGACGGTGAGAACTACGTCGTCACTGCCGTGAAGTAAGTGATAGCAGCGGCGAGCGCGGAATTCACCTTTTGCGACAACGGGCGAGGCATGTATGAATATGGGCGGACGTTGGATCCCCATCGAGGTCGCCAATCACCTCGTACTGCTCTGGGCGATTGAGGTAATACTGGTCATTGTCCTGCTTCTCTGGCTGCGACGTCAGATGCGCTCGCCGCGCTCGAACCAAGACAAGAATACCGCTGGGGTGTGCCGCAAGAAGATTAAGGCTCGGCGAAAGTAAGGAGGCGCAGGAAGGGTGTACCACGCGCAAAAGCACCGTCCATCGAGGACAGCGGTCGCGGAGATGCTGCGTCCTAGGCTATACTTTTGTCCTTAGATAATATGGTCTATTAATTAACCATTTCGCGTCCAGTGCGTATTTCCACTGGCGTTGATGCAATTTCGGGAGAACAATTTGGCCAATGCTTGCGGCGGTGCTCTGGATATCGGCTTCGCCTCGCTCAGCTATATTCAAGTCGGTATTTTGGGTGTCATTCAGGGAATCACTGAATTGTTACCCATTTCCTCAACCGCCCACATGCGCATAGTGCCGGCGCTACTCGGCTGGCGTGATCCGGGTTCCGCGTTTTCGGCCGCGATGCAATTGGCCGCATTGGCCGCCGTTGTGAGTTACTTTTGGCGCGATGTTGCGGCTGTGAGCACCGGCAGCGCCTCTGCTATTCGCCGCCGGGACTTCAACAGCCCATGGTTTCGCCTTGCGGTAGCGATCTGCCTGGCGACAATCCCGATCGGGCTGGCGGGGTTGGCACTGTCTTCCGTGTTGAATTCATGCGAGTCGCCTTTGCGAAGTTTAATGGTCATTGGTGTCTCGTCGGTGGCGATGGCAGTCTTGCTCGCCATTGCAGAAGTTGTTTGCCGCCATCGGCGCAATTTTGACCAGCTGCGCTTACGTGATGCGCTTATTGTCGGTGTTGCCCAGATTGGTGCGCTGATTCCCGGCATCTCGCGCTCGGGATCGACCCTAACCGCAGCGCTGTTTCTCAACTTCCGGCGTGAAGAGGCGGCCCGCCTGTCGTTTCTTCTTGGACTGCCCGCGATCGCATTGGCTGGGCTGAAGGAACTGTGGGTACTCTACCACGCCCACATTCCTGTGGAAGCGTGGGCCTTGCTCGGGTTCGGCCTGCTCGTGGCGAGTATCTCGGCATTCGTTGCGATCTGGGGTCTTATGCGATTCCTGGAACGATTTTCCGCTTGGCCGTTTGTCATTTATCGGGCAGCACTGGGAATTTTTCTGATCGTATCCGTTCAGGCGGGTGTTTTACGATGAAGGGGCCGCCGCCGTACTAGCGTTCAGGATCGATTCTTTGGCCATTGCATTCCAGATGCAGCGGCGAATTGGTAGGACAGAATTTACTTGACCTTCTAGTGGCTAGAAGGTGTTAAATGCGTAATGAGAATTATTTGCGGTGCTGCCTGATACTTAAGGTTCGCTTCCTCTTTGCCATTTAACAAGGGTTTTATGTCCATTTTCCGTTATTTCATTGTATTGAGCTTCCTCATCCTTTTTTCGCCTATGGCCGCGCATGCCGAGGGTGCAGAGGCGGAAAACAAGGCAAAGCAGATCTGGCAACTCCTCGACTACTTGGCCGTGGATTATGGTAAAGCGGTGCAAGACGGCAGCGTCAGGAGCGCCAGCGAATACGCTGAAATGCAGGAGTTCGCCAGGGCTGCGCAAGTGCAGTTAAAAGAACTGCCATCGAACGCCTCAACGCCGATGCTCATGAAGCAGGCCGATGATCTTCGCGTAACAATCGATCAAAAGGCCGCTGCTGCAGCTGTCGCAGTTCGCGCCCGCGCCTTGGCTTCCGGGCTGGTGGCAGCATATCCTGTGCCGATGGCACCGAAACGCGTCCCTGATATCAAGCGCGGCGAAACGCTATTCTTGGCGCAATGCGCTGCATGCCATGGTACCACCGGACACTCCGATGGCCCGTTGGCAGCAAAGCTCAATCCGCCGCCAATCGTCCTGGCCGACCATGGCCGCGCGCGCGAACGCAGCGTTTTCGCCCTTCAGCAGATCATTTCGCATGGCGTGGACGGAACAGCGATGCCGAGCTTTGCGCAGTTGAGCGAGGAGGACCGATGGGCGATCGCCTATTTCGCGTCTTCCCTGTCGTACACCGACAAGGAACGCCAGGCCGGCGCCAGCCTGTGGTCTTCGTCCCCGGAATTGCGGGCGAGTGTGCCAAGCTTGGCCAAGCTCAGCGAGCTGACTGAAACACAGCTTGCTGCCGAAGTCGGAGAACCGAATGCGGCCGCCTTACTGGCGTACTTGCGCAGCGCGCCAGCTAAGGCCGCCGGATTGTCGACGGATACGCTGCCATTAGCCAAGGAAAAACTGAAGGAGAGCCTGGCCGCTTTGACTCGCGGCGAAGCGGCGACGGCATCACGGCTAGCATTGTCGGCTTATCTCGATGGCTTTGAGCCGGTGGAGCCGGCGCTGGCGGCCAAGAATAAGACGCTCTTCGAAGAGACCGAGATTACGATGGGCAGTTTCCGCAATGCAGTTGTGGCCGGCGACATTCCAAAGGCAAAAAAAATCGAAGCGCGATTGCAAAATTTGTTGACCGACGCACAGGCGGCGCTCGCCGGCGCCAACGATCCGCTCTCGGCTTTCATGGGGGCGCTCACCATCTTGTTGCGGGAAGGACTAGAAGCGCTGCTTGTCGTCGTTGCAATGATCGCTTTCCTCAAGAAAGCCGACCGTCGCGATGTACTTCCCTACGTGCATGCGGGATGGATCACGGCGTTAGTCGCCGGTGGCGCCACTTGGGGAGTAGCTACCTATCTTGTTGATTTATCGGGTGCCAGTCGCGAAATGACCGAAGGATTTTCAGCCATATTTGCAGCCGTTGTGCTGCTAAGCGTGGGTATCTGGATGCACCAGAAGAGCATGGCTGGCCGTTGGCAGGCGTATGTGCGCGACAAACTATCGTCGGCGCTCAACAAGAGCTCAGCGCTCATGTTGTTTACCCTGGCTTTCGTCACGGTGTATCGCGAAGTGTTTGAAACGGTGCTGTTTTACGCGGCGCTGTGGACCGAGGGAAATGGCACCTATATGCTTGCAGGGTTGGGTTCAGGCATCGCAATTCTGGCTGTAGTGGCCATCGTGCTGCTGCGCTCGTCGGCTCGCTTGCCGATCAGCCAATTCTTTGCCTTCAGCTCGGCGCTGGTGGCCATCCTTGCCACCGTCTTGATGGGTAAAGGCGTCGCCGCTCTGCAAAAAGTGGGCGTATTCGCCAGCACTCCGATTGGTATTCCACGCATTGACCTGCTGGGACTCTATCCGTCGGTTCAAACCTTGCTGGCGCAATTGCTAATCGTGGCAGTCATTGTGGCGAGCGTTGCGTATAACGTTCGGTCGCAGAAACGCACGGCGTAGTTGCGCGCCGGCACGCCAGGTCCGTTACTCGGACTTGTCCAGCTCCAGGAGGATGCCACACTGGCGGGCCGGACGCGCGTCTCCGCATTGCGCTCGTAGCTGTTCGAGCTGCGATTGCAAACTTTTCAGTTCCCGGATGCGGGTCGCGACCTGACCAATATGCCTGTCGAGCAGCATATTGACCTCATCGCAATTGGCCTCAGGTGCATCGCGCAATGACAGCAGTATCCGGATCTCATCCAGCGCGATGTCCAGAGAGCGGCAATGCCGGATGAATTGCAGGCGCTTGATGTGCTCGTCGCCATACAGTCGATAATTTCCCGCAGAGCGAGCGGGCTGGGGCAGTAAACCCTCCTGCTCGTAGTAGCGTATTGTCTCTGCCGATGCGCCGGTCGCGGTGGCGAGCTGGCTGATTTTAAGACTTGCGGGGTGGGACATCGGATTCACCTTGATTGAACTGGATGCTAAGTTTGCTTGACCTTATAGTTACTATAGGGTTTCTAATCTCAGTATATCGCCAATTGAATTGGCTGACACGAATGGAATGGATCATATGCATTGTTGTGATAGCAAAAACACGTGCGGCCCGACGTTGGAGGCGGTCGAGGAAGGAACGGATACGGCGGGAGCCGAGGAAGCTGTTTTCTTGATTCAAAAGATGGATTGCCCGACGGAGGAGAAGCTCATTCGTGACAGGTTCAAAACGATGGCCGGCGTCGACAGCATGCAGTTCAATCTCATGCAGCGTGAATTGACGGTTCGGCACCGGTTGCAATCGACGCAGACGCTGCTCGAAGGGTTGACTGGACTCGGCCTTGACCCGGTGCTCAAGTCGGATTCGTTAGACGTAGACGCTGTGGCGCTTCAATCGGACCGTGCGGTCGCCGGTCCCCGGGTCCCTTTGTTGCAATGGATTCTGATGGGCCTTTCTGGCGCGGCCGCGATTGGATCCGAAGTACTGGCATGGACCAGTGGGACCGACGGTTCTTGGCCGGTCATCACGCTGGCGTTGCTCGCCATCGCCGCCGGTGGCGCCGATACGCTGCGCAAGGGGTGGATCGCGCTACGCCACTTTTCACTCAACATGAATTTTCTGATGTCGCTGGCCGTCATCGGCGCGGCCGTCATTGGCCAATGGCCCGAGGCGGCCACAGTCATCTTCCTGTTCGCGGTGGCCGAGATGATTGAGGCATTATCGCTTGACCGTGCGCGCAATGCGATTAAGCAATTGATGGCGATGACACCCGACACCGCCACGGTCCAGGGGCAGGACGGAACATGGATCGAGACGCCAGCCTCA
Source organism: Duganella sp. HH101 (assembly GCF_001758795.1). Classification (NCBI taxonomy): domain Bacteria; kingdom Pseudomonadati; phylum Pseudomonadota; class Betaproteobacteria; order Burkholderiales; family Oxalobacteraceae; genus Duganella; species Duganella sp. HH101. Next base: position 41,828 of record NZ_LRON01000016.1, read on the forward strand.
CAAGTCAAGGTCGCGGCGCAGGTACGCGTCCAGCCCGGTCAACGTCTCGCGCTTGATGGTGTCGTCACGCGCGGCCAAACAACGATCAACCAGGCTCCCATTACGGGCGAAAGTATGCCGGTAACGAAACACGCTGGTGACCCGGTATTCGCAGGGACGGTTAATGAGCACGGCGAGATCGAGTATCGAGTTAGCGCTGTCCAGAGTGATTCAACACTGGCCCGTATCGTGCGCAGCGTTGAACAGGCTCAAGGCGATCGCGCACCGACGCAGCGGTTCGTCGATGAATTTGCCCGGTACTATATTCCGGCAGTGGTGGCGCTCGCTGTTGTGGTGGCACTCATTGTGCCGCTCTTGCTGAGCGCTCCCTTTCAGCCGTGGCTCTATAAGGCGCTCGTCCTGTTGGTGATCGCCTGTCCATGCGCCTTGGTCATCTCCACGCCGGTGACGGTTGTCAGCGCACTTGCGGCAGCGGCCCGGCACGGAATATTAATCAAGGGTGGTGCATATCTAGAGCAAGGACATAAGCTCAAGGCTATCGCGCTCGATAAGACCGGCACCATCACTCTTGGACGGCCCTCTGTGACCGATACGCGTGTGCTGGATTCTGGCGACAAGGCTGCTTTACTCCGCCTTGCCGCAAGCCTTGCCATGCGTTCTAATCATCCGGTATCGGCGGCAGTGGTTGATGATTGGACCGCCGCCAATCCAGGCGACACCTTGCTCGATGTGGTCGACTTCATGGCGCTGCCCGGGCGCGGAGTCAATGGGGCGATCAACGGCGAATTCTATTACTTCGGCAATCAGCGGCTGATGCAGGAGCAAGGCATCGGCGGCGGCATGCTGGACACGGTGCTTGGAGAATACGAGCGGGGCGGAAAGAGTGTCGTCGTGCTGAGCTCGACCACTACACCGTTGCTCGTTCTGGCGGTGGCCGACACCATGCGCGATACCAGTGAGGCCGCGATTGCGGCAATGCGTGGCTTGGGCCTGCATGTGGTAATGCTGAGCGGTGACAACGCTTACGCTGCTGCAGCGATGGGGAGTCAGGCCGGAATCGGTGACGTGCGTGGGAATCTGCTTCCTGATGATAAACTCGCCGCCATCCACGAACTGCGTACACAGTACGGTTACATAGGCATGGTGGGCGACGGCATCAACGACGCCCCTGCGCTGGCCAGTGCTGACATCGGCTTCGCCATGGGCGCGGCGGGGTCTGACACGGCACTTGAAACTGCCGACGTTGCATTGATGGACGATGATCTCAGCAAGCTGGTCGCGTTTTTGCATCTAAGCTCACGCACACGTAAAGTACTGCGGCAAAACATCGGTTTCGCACTGTTGATCAAGGCCGTTTTCCTAGTGTTGGCCTTAGCGGGTCAAGCGACGTTGTGGATGGCGGTATTTGCGGATATGGGGGCCAGCTTGCTGGTTGTGTTCAACGCTTTGCGTATGTTGCGTAGCCTGGATCGATTTAACACACAGCACAGAGACGCTAACGCCACTTCGGCCTTTCCTTGATATGTTATGATTTTCCCGTGAAACGATTTCTCCTTATTCTGTTGTTGGTACTTGTACCGTTCCAGTTTGCCTGGGCAACGGCGGGATTGTATTGCCAACACGAAACGGGGGCGACCAGCGTGCATTTTGGTCATCATGCCCACCAACATCAGGGCAAAGCCGATACATCGAACGCCAAAGCCAAGCTGGGCAAGATCGATCTCGACTGCCCCTCGTGCCACGGTGTTGGCTGTGCATTGTTCTTAACGCACGTCGAACCCGTCACCGTCCCGCTCGATAAAACCGCAGCCGAACCGCGTGTTCTGCTGTACACCTCCCATATCCCGGACGGCCCGCGTAGGCCTGACCGCTCTCCCGTCGCTTAAGCCGACGGGACATTCCTTATTGCTTTATTAGTTCGCTACCTGCGAGCTGGTGTCTCGTCGAATTCTTTTCCCATGGTCCTTGGAGAATTCGATGTACAAACTATTACTGCCGCTTGGCTTAGCGGCGGCTGTCGCTGGCCAGCCGGTGATCGTATTGGCGCAAGTTCTAGCGTTGCCGCTCGTCCACGATGGGGCGCAATCGCCTGTCACCTCTGTGCAACCTACGGTGCTGAACCTTGACCAAGCGCTCGAACTAGCCGATCGCGTCAGCGTTGATATTCGTCAGACGGCCTCCAATCGCGATGCTTTATCGGGTGACTTGTCGGACGCCTCACATCTGCTATGGAACAATCCAAAGCTGAACGCGGAAAGAGTCCGCCGCGAGGTGCCCGCGCAAGGTCTGTCTACCACGCGCCAACGTGAATGGAGCGCCTCATTCGAGCAGACGTTCGAAATCGCGGGCCAGCAAGGGTATCGCCGCCGCGCTGCGCAAGCGCAACTGGCGGCGCATGGCGCAACGCTGGACGAAACGCGTCGTGCTGTGTTGGCCGAAGTGGAGACTTCTTTCGTCGAAGTACTCGCCCTGCAGGAGCGGGTCCAGACCGAGAACGCCTCGTTGGGCCTGATTCAAAACACGGCACAGTCGGTGGAGAAGCGCGTGGTGGCGGGTGAAGATAGCCGCCTCGATGGCAATCTCGCCCAAGTCGAGGCGGTGCGCGCCCGTAACCAGATTGGTGTACTTCAAGAGCAATTGATCGAAGCGCGCCAGCGCCTTGCCGAATTATTACAATTGCCGGCGGGAGCACTACCCATCGCGGATGGCACACTCGATGTCGGCCAGGCCAAACAGTACACGTTGGCCGATCTGCTGTCGCGCGCTAGTCAGCGTCCGCTGCTGCGCGCGCTGGACAACAAGCAGGACGCTGCTCGCAACAGGTTATCGCTGGAACGGGCCACACGTTATCCGGACGTGACGGTCGCTGTATCTACCTCGCGCGAGGGACCGGTCGGCGCGCAGGAGCGTCTGACGGGCGTGAGCATGTCGATCCCACTCCCATTGTTCCATCAGAACGCTGGCGCAATTGGCCGGGCATCGACGGAACTGAAGCAAATCACGATTGAGCGTGAGACCGCAGTACGCGACAGCCAAGCCGCTGTCGCGGCGCTATGGCAACGGATGCAAAGCCTCACGGAACGCGTCAGGGCGTTGCGCTCATCGATCTTGCCCACACTGGAACAAAACCAGGAGTTGTCAAAAAAATCGCTGCAGGCTGGAGAAATCAGCATTGTGCAGCTTCTGTTGGTTAACCGCCAGCTGCTCGACGGCCGAAAGGACCTGATCGACGCCGAACGGGAATTGCGCGTGACCGACATCGCGCTGCGAACCGCCGCAGGCCTGCTATCACGACCATGAACTTCTTGTCCAACGCTCAGAACAAAAATGGAAACCCCATCACCATGCCAAACAAACACAAATATCGGCTCTCTCTGCAGCTTGTTCTAATCTCGGCCATTTTCGCAGGCTGCAGCAAAGATAAACCGTCGGCCCCTCCTGACAAAGCGCCAATTGCGGAGAAGGCGGAGGCTGGCGGCGACAAGGTCGTCACGCTTAGCGCCGACGAAGGCGCTACTTCCGGGGTGCACACAGCCGTGCTGGAACAGCAAATTTTTGCCGATCAGCTTACGGTGACGGCGACCATCGAGCCTGCGCAGGACCGCTACGCGAGCATCGCGCCGCGCATATCCGGAAAAGTGAACAGGGTGATGGTCGGCCTTGGGGAGCAAGTCCGCGCGGGGCAATCGCTCGCCCTGGTCGACAGCATCGAGGCGGGCGAGGCGCAATCGGCGTATGCCCAAGCCGTGACGGAATTATCCGTGGCAAGGTCGGCCGCCGAGCGCGCGGAACGACTGCAAGCTGATCAGATCATCCCGCAGAAGGATGTTCTGCGCGCCCAGGCCGACCTCGAAAAAGCGAAAGCGATCGCCCGCGCGGCTGGTGATCGTCGCCACGCGCTAGGCCTGAACGGCCGCGACGGTGAAACGAGCAAGACACCATCGATTTTTCCGGTAACGGCGCCGTTCGCAGGTACCGTCGTCGACAAGAAGGCCGTACTCGGCGAGCTGGCGCAGCCCGACAAGCCACTCTTTGCGATCGCGGACATGTCACACGTCTGGATTGAAACCAATCTGTTCGAAAAAGATTTGGCAAGAGTCAAGCCAGGCGCACAAGCGGTCGTCACTGTCGCTGCGTATGGCAGCGAAGCGTTCCGTGGGAAAGTCACCTACATCAGCAGTGTGATGGACAAGGAGACCCGAACGGTGAAGGCCCGCGTTGAAGTACCCAATCCAGAAGGTAAGCTTAAGCTCGGCATGTTCGCCAGCGCGGCCATTTCGACGGAGGGGAGCCAAAAAGCCCTGATGTTGCCGAATGAAGCGGTGGTGCTCGTCCAAGGGCAACCAACGGTGTTCGTCAAGCGCGGCGAAGGTTTCGACACGCGAGCAGTGGAGCTTGGCGACAAGCGCCAGGGCCTGGTTGAAATCAAGGGCGGCGTCAAGACCGGTGAAACGGTGGTGACCCAGGGCGCCTATGCGCTTAAGGCCAAGCTGCTCAAGTCGCAGATCAGCGCGGATTAAGGGGACGACATGCTCAATTCTATTGTTGACCTCTCACTGCGCTATAAGGTGCTCGTCATCGTCGGCTTTCTGATTGTCGTTATGATGGGCGCGCTGGCCTGGCGCGACTTGCCGGTCGATGCGTTTCCGGACGTGACACCCATCCAGGTGAACATTTATACGGAGTCGCCGGGCCTTGCGGCCGAAGATGTCGAGAAGTTGCTGACAACGCCGGTGGAGACATCGATGGCGGGATTGGCCGGGGTGGAAGCGATTCGCTCAGTGTCGCTGTTCGGCCTGTCGTACGTCAGCGTCAATTTTAAAGACAACGTCGATATCTATTTTGCGCGCCGGCTGGTGGGCGAAAAGCTCCTGGAAGCCAAGCAGCGCATACCGGACGGCTACGGCGAGCCAACTATGGGGCCGAACAGTTCTGGGCTGGGCCAGGTGTTCTGGTACACGGTGGAGTCGGTCGACCAGAACATGACGACGATGGATCTGCGCACGCTGCACGACTGGGATATCCGCCTGAAGCTTCGCACCGCTCCTGGTGTGGATGACGTGAGTTCTTGGGGCGGCGACGAGAAGCAGTACCAAGTGCTGATCGACCCGAACAAGCTGATTAAGTATGGCTTGAGTTTGAAAAGTGTCATGGAAACGCTGACGGCGAACAATCGCCAAGTGGGCGGCCAGTATCTGAACGTAGGACAGGAACAATATCTGGTGCGCGGTCTGGGCCTGGTAGCAAACGCAAGCGATATCGGGAACGTGGTACTGGCGACACATCAAGGCACGCCCATTTATGTGCGCGATGTCGCTCAGGTGAAGGAAGGTGCATCTTTGCGCTCGGGAGCCGTGACGAAAGACGGGAAAGAGGTGGTCCTCGGCATGGCGCTACAGCGGCTCGGTGAGAACGCCAAAAATGTTGTCGCCGAGGTCAAGCAGAAGTTGAAGTCGACGCAGCAGGCGTTGCCGAAAGGCGTAACCATCAATCCGGTCTACGATCGTACCGACCTGGTGGACAAGGCGGTCAAAACGGCGGAAAGCGCGCTGGTGGAAGGATCCATCCTGGTGGCTGTAATCCTATATCTGTTCCTTGGCGAGATTCGCTCGGCGGTGGTTGTGATCGTCGCGCTACCACTGGCCATGCTGATTAGTTTTATCATGATGCAGCAATGGGGCTTGTCAGCCAATCTGATGTCACTGGCGGGCCTTGCGGTAGGTATCGGGATGATGGTCGACGGCGCCGTGGTGATGGTCGAAAATGGATTCCGGCTGCTATCTCATCATGCTGAATCGGGCCGTCCGATTAACAAGACGCATATCATCTTGCAGGCCGCCCGCGAGGTGATCAATCCGGTTGCGTTCGCGATCCTCATTATCATCGTGGTCTTCCTGCCGCTATTTTCCCTCACCGGCCTGGAGGGCAAGATGTTCAAGCCGATGGCGCTGACCATCACATTCGCCATGGTCGGGTCGTTGATCCTGACAATGACACTCGTTCCAGTGCTTTCCGCGTTGATTCTTAAAGCAAAAAAAGAGAAGGATACCTTCGTCGTCGCTGCGGCCAAGCGCCTTTACCTGCCGTTGCTCGACCGCGCTCTCGACAACAAGAAGATCGTGGTCAGCGGTGCGGTTGGCTTGCTAGTGGCCTCGCTCGCGCTTATCCCCTTCCTAGGCAAAGAATTCATGCCCTCCTTGCAGGAGGGCGGCATTATGTTCCGAGTCACTAGCATCCCGTCCACATCTCTGGACGAATCGATCCGTATATCCAAACAACTCGAAGCGAGTCTGAAGGAGTTTCCCGAGACGGCATCCTCGTTGGCGATGATTGGCCGGGCCGAGAAGGGAGAAACAGCGGATGTGAACTACATGGAACTGCTTGTCAACCTCAAGCCGCAGAGTGACTGGCCCAAGAAGAAGGCTGTCCCGGACTTGGCCAAGGAGATGCAAGTTGCGCTTGAACGAAAAGCGCCGACTGCAGTAATCGCCGCAACGCAGCCGATCCAGATGCGTATCGAAGAACTGATTTCGGGTGTGCGGGCGACGCTAGCCTTAAAAATCTATGGTGAGGACTTAAATACGCTCGATCGCCTGACAAGTCAGATGAAGGAAGTATTGGAAAAAGTGCCTGGTGCCGCCGACCTATCGTTGGAGGCCAACAAGGGCAAACCCCAGCTCATCATCAAGGTCGACCGTGAAGCGGCGTCCCGTTACGGTATCAATGCCGATGACATTCTCAATGTCGTACAGGCGGGCATTGGCGGAAAGGCTGTCTCTACGCTTATCGATGGATCGAAGCGCTTTGACATCCAGGTATGGCTGGGTGGTGAATTCCGGAACAGCGTGGAGGCGATATCCTCGATTCCGATTCGTAGCGAAAATGGCGCGCTCGTGCCGCTGGGGCGCGTCGCCGCGCTTGAAGTGGACGAGGGCTATTCATTCGTGCGGCGCGAGCAGTTACAGCGATATGCCGTCATCCAGATGGACGTGCAAGGGCGTGACGTGAACAGCTTTGTGCAGGAGGCACAGCAAAGAATCGCCGCACAAGTGAAGATCCCGACTGGGTATGTGATGGAATGGGGCGGCGCGTTTGAAAACCAGAAGCGTGCAATGACCAAGCTGGCCATCATCGTTCCTCTGACGATAGGATTGATCTTCATCCTCTTGTACACCGCCTTCAATTCGCTCACGTACGCCACACTTATCATCGCCAATGTGCCTTTCGCGACCATTGGCGGTGTTGTCGGGCTGTTCGTTACTGGTCAGTATCTGTCGGTACCCTCTGCAATTGGCTTCATTGCCGTATTCGGCGTTGCCATGCTCAACGGGATCGTGCTCGTGACCTTCCTCAATGAGCAACTGGAGCAAGGACTGAGTGTGCGCGAAGCCGTGCGCCAAGGAGCGGCGCTACGCCTGCGCCCAGTATTGATGACCGCGTCGATCGCCATCTTTGGCTTGGTGCCAATGCTGCTGTCTTCCGGTGTTGGGGCGGAAACTCAACGACCGTTGGCCACGGTCGTCGTGGGCGGCCTCTTCACTTCCACCGCCTTGACCTTGCTGTTGCTACCGCTGCTGTACGAATGGGTCGAGAACCGTCGAGAACGTAAGGCGCTCGCGGCGTCCATGCCACAGACAACGACGGCGACAGTGTGACGTTCGGCGCCGACGACATCGGCGGCTCTACCTTTCCAGACCAGGAGGTCTATATGAAACAGCTCAAAGCATTCATCCACCCGCACCGCGTGCGCTTCGTCACGGAAGCGCTGCGCAACTCAGGATTGTGCGACATCAGCAACGGGGTCGGTTGCTACAACCTCACCGTTTCCACCGTTCAACGCCTTTATTCGGGCAATGATCAGGGGCAACAGCACTATTCGCTCGACTTGGCCGAGCCGGTGGTCGCGGAAGCGAAGTTGGAATTGATTTGCGAGGATGACTTGGCACCGCAACTGGTGTCATTGATCGTCCAGGCCGGCAAGCCCAGCAAGGGCTGGGTATTTACGACAACCATCGATGCGGTTGCCGAAATAGCGGGCGCTTAGAGTCGCGGGTATGAGACTACGCCCTCGACGCCTCAGAGTTCATGCGGGCGAAGGCATGTCCTCTGAAAGGAAGGGACACAACGTCCGCTTCGCGCTTGTGGCCGGAACCGCGTTGGCGATACTGCTTACGGTTGCTTGTGGTCTGCTGTGCATCTCGACCGAGCATAGCAGACTATGGTGGCTCGCCTATGTGATGGCACTTTGTCTGGCAACGACGCTACTGGCGCACCATCGGATGGACGAGCATCGCTTCTTCATTGCGTACGCCACGCTTGTTTTGCTAGAAACGTCGATTTGGTTTTGGTCCGTCGAGCACATGATTATGAGCGCGGGTGATTGGATACTGGCGGGAGCGTTCTTGTTCCTGGCCGTGCTCAGTTTGCTACTGCACAGACGCGGGCGTCAGCCTGGCTAACAATCCAACAACAATTTCAACAGGGTGGTATATGAAACATGCCGAGAAAATTAGACTCGTACTACCACTGGTCCTGCCCGATGTAACGCATCCGCTGGACCAGTGCATTGACAGGTTGATCCAGTCGCTATCGGGCCGTCCCGGCCTGGAGCGAGTCCATCTGAAACAGGGCGAATCTAACGAACCGCTCTTGTGTCTGCATTACGATCCCGCGCTGATCACAGTGGCGCGGCTGCGAGAGTTAGTCCATTCGGTGGGTGCGGACTTGACGGAAAAATACGGGCATTACACTACCCGAATCAACCTTCCACTGCATGCGCGCAGTGCCCGGTTATTATCGAACAGGCTACGCGGTATGCCTGGCGTGCTGGAGGCGGAGGTATCGGCATCGGGCGCGGTTCGCGTCGAATACGAACGCGACCTGCTGTCGCAAGCCGAGCTGGCGCAACGCATCGCCGCAATTGGGGGAACAATGGAAGGCGCGAGCGGGCGCGGGCATGACGATGCGCCAGGTACCGGCCAACTTGCAGATCAGAACATTGTTGCTATTATGGGCGCCCGGATAGCCAAGTCGGGGACCACGTCCCCACATGAGCGCAAACACGCGTCTGCAACAACGGCAGCGGTCGATGCCACTGCACATGGTCATGATGCTGGGCATGTGCGTGAGCATGAGCATGAGCATGAGCACGAGACAGAAGCGCAGCACGCTCACGCCCACGACGACAAGGCCGAAGCGCATGCAGGTCACGACCACGCCCATGGCGGTATATTCGGCGAGAGGTCCGAGCTAATTTCCGCCGTTCTTGCGGGTGTATGCGTGCTGGCAGGATGGCTCGTCGAACGTGCCGGATGGGGGGGCGAATGGCTGCCGGTCTTGCTCTATTGCGGCGCCTACCTCTTCGGCGGTTACTTTACGACCAAAGAGGCGATCGAGAACATCTTGGCGCGTCGCTTCGAGATCGACACACTGATGCTGGTAGCGGCCGCCGGCGCCGCCGCCCTGGGCAAATGGGCCGAAGGCGGCTTGCTGTTGTTCTTGTTCAGCCTTGGCCATTCACTTGAGCACTTCGCCATGGGCCGCGCACGGCGGGCGATCGAGGCATTGGCAAAGCTGGCACCAGAAACCGCACTCATCAAACGTGGTGAGTCGACCGCTGAAGTGCCTGTGGAAACCCTCAAGCCTGGCGATATCGTGCTGGTAAAGCCGAATGAGCGACTGCCGGCGGACGGTGTTGTCGTTAAGGGCAACACCAGCGTGAACCAGGCGCCGGTCACAGGTGAAAGTGTTCCCGTTGACAAGGAGCCAGTCGAGGACGGTACCGCCGCGATCACCACGTTCGAACGGGTTAGCGCCAATAGTCGGGTTTTTGCCGGTACCATCAACGGTTCAGGCGCGATCGAAGTCATGGTCGCGCGACTGGCCGCCCAATCGACGATGGCGCGCGTGGTTCAGATGGTGGCAGACGCGGAAGCCCAACGTTCACCGACGCAGCAATTCACTGACAAATTCGAACGCATGTTCGTTCCCGTGGTGCTTGCGCTGGTGGGCTTATTGATGCTCGCGTTCCTGGTCATCGACGAATCGTTCGCGGACAGCTTCTATCGCGCGATGGCCGTTCTGGTTGCAGCCAGTCCATGCGCTCTGGCCATTTCCGTTCCGAGCGCCGTGCTGTCCGGGGTCGCGCGCGCCGGCCGGGGGGGCGTCCTGGTTAAGGGCGGTGGGCCACTGGAGAATCTTGGCAGTTTGACGTCCATCGCTTTTGACAAGACCGGCACCCTGACCGAGGGGCGCCCGAAACTGACCGATGTCGTACCAGCGGACGGCGTGAGCGAGGAAGAACTGCTGACAATTGTCCTTGCAGTCGAGTCACACAGCGATCATCCGCTGGCTTCCGCATTGGTCGAAGGGGCGAAAGCGAGTCTTTCGAATGGAAAGGCGGTGTCGACTGCAGACAACGTCAAAAGCATCACAGGACGCGGCATCCAGGCGAGTGTCGGTGGCGAGACCGTGTACATCGCTAAGCCAATACTGTTTTCCGAGCTGGGTGGTACCGGCTTGCCCGATGCACTCATCAAGACCAACGATCAGTTGATCAAGGATGGCCGCACCACGATGATTGTTCGCAAGGGCGAACGGTATCTGGGTACCATCGGCGTGATGGACACTCCGCGCGAAGTTGCGGCTTCGGTGATGACCCGACTGCGCGCGCTAGGCATCGAACGCCTGATTATGATTTCGGGGGACAACCAGCAAGTGGCCGATTCTGTGGCTAAATCGGTCGGCTTGACCGAAGCCAGGGGAGACCTGATGCCCGAGCAGAAAGTTGACGCTATCAAGCAATTGCGCGAGCAGCACGGAAAGGTCGCCATGGTTGGTGATGGCGTCAACGATGCGCCGGCGATGGCCAACGCAACGGTCGGTATTGCGATGGGGGCAGCGGGCTCGGACGTCGCGCTTGAAGCGGCGGATGTTGCCCTCATGGGCGACGACTTGGGGCAGCTCCCCTTCGTGGTTGGCTTGTCGCGGCAAACTAGCCGCATCATCAAACAGAATTTATGGGTCAGCCTGGGCGTCGTCGCTGTCCTCATTCCAGCGACAATATTTGGCTTGAACATCGGAACGGCCGTGCTCTTTCACGAAGGATCGACCGTGCTGGTCGTGATCAATGCGCTACGGCTACTGGCGTTTCAGGATGATGACAGGGGCAGCATAGCGAATACGACCCAGCCTCCGGCATCTGTAGAGACCGCGAAAGTCGATGTCATGAAGGCGCCTACAACGTGAATACGTCTTTAAGTAGTGTTCTGATGTTTGCGGCTTTCCCGGCTATCTCCGTCGTTCTGGGCGCCTTAGTGACGCTCGTGCGTACTCCCAGCGCGAAGCTACGCAGCGCGGTGCAGCACTTGGCCGCCGGGGTCATCTTCTGCGTCCTGGCCACCGAGTTACTACCCGACTTAGTCCATCGTCATATGCCATGGGTTACCCTCATGGGGTTTTCGATTGGGGTCGCGGTAATGCTTGCCGTCAAATGGGCCGGAGATCAAGGCGAGAAAGGCGAATCAGCACGAAGCAGTCGCGGACTACTGTCAGCAATGGGTGTCGATGTTGCTCTGGATGGCATGCTCATTGGCCTTTCGTTCGCCGCAGGCGAAAGACAAGGCTTGTTGCTCACCATCGCGCTTGTCTTGGAGCTTTTTTTTCTCGGTGTCTCTTGCGCCACGTCGCTTGGCAACAGAGGGAAAACCAAGCGGGCGATCGGACTGGCGTGCATTGGGCTCGCTGTGGCGCTACTCGCCGGTGCGGGTGCCGGTGCGGTCTTACTCAGCCGCGTCTGGCCAGTCTATGTTGATGGATTGCTGGCCTTCGGCGTAGCGGCATTGTTATATCTAGTGACCGAAGAACTGCTCGTTGAAGCACATGAGGAATCGGAGACACCGATCCAGACGGCGATGTTTTTCCTCGGCTTCATCGGTTTGTTCACTTTGGACATGCTCATTTAGCGTGACGGCAATACAATGTCCGGCCGCGTTCGGGATCACATAGTTGGGAGCCGCGTCAAGCGGCTCCCAGCATGCTTCTAGGCCATGACCGCGACTATTGCTCCGGTCGTGCGGGACGCGTCAGATTCTGTAGTATCTCGGGGACTATGCCCTCATGGCAATCTCGCGGCGAGAATTCTACTTTGTCGTGGATTTCCAGCGAAATCGATCGTGGCGCCGATACCGTTATGTATTCGTGCAGCCGGCCATGAGGAATCTTTACTTCTACGAATCGGTTTGTTGCTAACTGCTGAGGCGTTAGGGAAGTTAAGCAAGTTGGGGGCTTCCTCATAAGAGCCTCTGCTGTATATATCTTGCTGACGTAGCCGCTCCTGCTGTTCTCTCCCAGTCTAGGTTCAGGAGTGCTGCATCCGACAATTGCCAATCCAACGACAAACCCAATGTATCTTAAAGGCTGTTTCATAATTTCTCTTTTCGATTAAGTGCGCACGATACCAGCGCAACGCGCAAGCGATGAAGTTCATCCGACATCACTTTTTTCGCTCTGCGAAGGAACGGAATAAGTTGCTGCTGGCAGCTGCCCGGATGCTGATTAGAACGGAACGCTGCAAGTTTTGATTGCCAGCGAGTTTGCGGCCATGAAGGCTATCAGTGAGGATGCTGAACCGAAATGATCGGAGCGCGCCGCTCAATAGATGGCTCGACAACAACCCCCGAGGAATGGCTGAGGCACCAAAATACAGTTGATGAAGAGCAGACGTCTGCCTAGATGGCGATGTTCCCGAGGAAGGTCCATTTGGGCCGAAGGGGTTCCTCCGGAATGGGCGATTGATACGTGGGGTAACTTGCAATCTCCGCCGAGACGGACATAACGACTGGGAGAGAAAGTTGAATGGAGGGGGAGACAGGCACAGAGAAATTGCAAAAGACATGACAGCCGGCGCAACATCCGATCACACTTTTTTTGTCGGTTTCGGCAGCCTGGCTATGTGCGCTTGGGGCTTGAACGCCGCTCTCAGTGGCGCTCTGTCCTGACGTTCGCGAGATGACGTCTCGTACGCCCGACATCGCCGCCCAAGTCGTCTGGAGTGGCAACAGCAACACTAAGAGCATAATAAGCAGGCGTTTCATATCGACAGATTATACAGAAGGCCGCGGCGCGCGGCGACCAAGTCCGCAGCGCATGACCTGTTCATATCGTCTCAGGTACTTAGCCATTCTCGCGGTGCTATTCGTACACGTTCATCGTGATATACTAGCGCTCATTATGCCCCGTCGAACTCTCTACCTGCTGATTGCACTACTCGCGCTACAGTTTAGCTGGAGCGTGGTGGCTGCCTATTGCACGCACGAGACGGGGCGCGCAGCAAATCACTGGGGCCATCATCCGGACGCCAAAGCTTCGGATGAGGTCGTGTCGTTGTTGAAGGAAAAACCTTCTGACGCCAAAAAGACTTCGGCGCACTCGCACTGTGCGTCATGCGCGCACGGCGCGTTGTCGATTTATAGTTTCGAAAGCATCTCTCATCCGCAGTTCGCTGAAGCTGCTCCTGTGTCCACTGAAATCACTCTTTCTTCTTACCCCACCGCCCCTCCTGAGCGCCCTCAGTGGGTAGCCGCCATTTAACTCCGGCGGTTGTATTTGTTCGTCTTTATAGGAACGTGACCTACGTCTGAAAATGATGGAGGTTGCTGCACGCCGCCGGATTTCTTCGTCACTCATTTACGGAGTTATCCATGCAATCCCGATATTTTGTTATGGGAGCGGCTGTCCTATTGGCGCAGCTTATCTCCTTTAGTACCCAAGCTGCTGAGCAGCAAGGCGCGTCCTTTACCATTGGCGAGTCGGCACGTTCAATAGACCCAAGCACTGCCCCTTTGACGCTGGAGCAGGCCATCACGCAGGCCCTGTCGACCAGTCCTCAATTACGTTCCGCCGCGCAGAGCGTGGCCATCGCAGAAGGCGCGCGTGTTCAAGCCGGTATGCGGCCAAATCCAGAGCTGTCGCTGCTACGCGAAGGCATGTCTTCGACCACCGGCCGTACCGACACCTATCAACTCAGCCAGCTGCTTGAACTAGGCGATAAGCGTGGCGCACGCATAAAATTCGCCGAGCAAGATCAAGCCTTTGCGCGTGGCGACACCAACGTCGCTGCAGCCGAACTTCGCGCCAACGTCATTGCGGCCTATTTTGAGGCGCTGACGGCCCGAGAGCACGTTGCGCTAGCCAAGGAGTCCCTAACCCTAGCAAGTAAAGCCACCAACGCTGCCGGCCGCCGCGTTGCTGCGGGCAAGATATCTCCATTGGAGCAGACGCGCTCAAGCGTTGCCGAAGCCGGCGCCCGTCTGGAGCTGTCGCAAGCGCTGGCCGATGCGGCACTGGCCAAACGCCGCCTGGCGGCCTTCTGGGGGAGTACTCAGCCGGAGGCGCGACCGCTGGTGGCACCTGAAATCAACCTCGCTGCCATTCCCGCTCTACCCGAGTTGCAAACACGTCTGGAGGCTTCGCCACAAATGCAACGTGCGCGCATACAGATCGCACGTGAGGAGGCCCGGCTCAATCTGGCCAAAGCCGACCGCGTGCCAGACCTGACCGTTACGCTGGGGAGAAAAAAAGACAGCCTGACCAACGTTTCCCAGACCATTGTTGGTGTGGCTATCCCGCTGCCGCTGTTTAATCGCAACCAAGGTAACCTCCTTTCCGCACTGCGCCGTGTCGACAAGGCTCGAACAGATGCCGAGATCGAGTACCTCAATGCGATACAAGCCCTGGCTGATGCCCACCAACGCGCTACTGTCTCGCAGGAACAGATCGAAAGCATGCGCAAGGAAATTCTGCCGGCGGCCCAAAGCGCCTTCGATGCGGCGGTCACTGGCTTCGAACTGGGAAAATTCGGTTTCATCGATGTGCTCGATGCGCAACGCACACTGTTTCAAAGCCGCGCTCAATACCTGAGCGCACTGTCTGCACGCTTTCGCTCCCTTGCTGATCTGGAGCGCTTTATCGCCGTAGAAAACAACGTTGGCAATTTACCGACTGACAGGAATACAAAATGATGTTGAATATTGACAAAAAATCTCAAAAATCCGCACTGATTATTGTGCTGATCGGCGCCGTACTGGGCTCCGCTATCCTGTTCTGGAAAAAAGATGGCGCAGGTCCTGCAAGTGAAGCTGCGCACGCGGAACAGGGTGCCAAGGAAGGCGGCAAAGGCGGCGCCCATGTCGGCGAGGAAGGTGTCATCTTGATGAACGCCAAGCAAATTCAGACTGCGGGCATCATTACCGCCAAAGCTGAACCAGCGATCATGGGGAACGTGATTCAGTTGCCAGGTGAGGTTCGTTTTAATGAAGACCTGACCGCGCACATTGTTCCCCGCACGCCGGGAGTGGCCGACTCGGTCTCCGCCGACCTCGGCCAAAATGTGAAGAAAGGTCAAGATTTAGCTGTGATCTCCAGCCCCGCGTTAGCAGATCTGCGTAGTGCCTCATTGGCAGCACAAAAGCGCCTGAGTCTTGCACAGGTCACTTTCCAGCGCGAGAAGAAGTTATGGGAAGACAAAATATCGGCCGAGCAAGACTATCTGCAAGCCCAGAGCGCGTTGCGCGAAGCCGAAATTGAATCGCAGACCGCTCGCTCCAAATTGTCTGCGCTGGGTGCCGGCGAGGCGGAGGGAGCGCTCAACCGCTACGTCCTGCGTGCACCCTTCAATGGCGTGATTGTGGAAAAGCATATAGCCCAGGGCGAAGCAGTCAAGGAAGATGCCAACGTGTTCCTGCTCTCGGATCTGGCTAGCGTCTGGGTAGAAGTTGTTGTGACGCCGAAGGATCTGGAATTAGTCCGCGTCGGTGAAACCGTCAAGATCACTTCTGCTGCCAACGACACCTCCGCCACCGGCAAGGTCAGCTACGTAGGTAATCTGCTCGGTGAGCAAACTCGTACGGCAAAGGCGCGCGTCGTGATCTCTAATCCTAATATGGCATGGCGTCCTGGCCTGTTCGTCAATGCAGCCATGACGCGCGGTGAAAAGAACGTTCCTGTCACAGTCGTTGCCGATGCAGTGCAGACGATCGATGGCAAAACCGTGGTGTTCGTCAAAGTCGAAAAGGGTTTTAAGGTCCAGCCAGTCAAGACCGGCAGCAATGACGGCAAACGCGTTGAAATCGTTGAAGGTCTGTCTGTGGGTACTCAGTACGCCGCAGCCGGTAGCTTTGTAGTGAAGGCCGAGCAAGGCAAAGGCAGTGCCGGACACGAAGACTGATTAAGGAATCCACCATGTTTGAACGAATAATTCAATCTGCCATCGGCCACCGATGGCTTGTCATGCTCGCCGTGATCGCCATGGCCGCCATTGGCGTCTACAACTATCAGAAGCTGCCGATTGACGCAGTGCCTGACATTACTAACGTGCAGGTACAGATCAATACCAGCGCCAATGGCTATTCGCCGCTGGAAGTGGAGCAGCGTGTCACCTTCCCAATCGAGACAGTGATGGCCGGTTTGCCCAATCTGGAGCAGACGCGCTCGTTGTCCCGCTATGGCCTGTCACAGGTGACAGTGATCTTCAAGGATGGCACCGATGTCTACTTCGCGCGCCAGCTGGTTAACCAGCGCATCCAGGAGGCGAAGGAAAACCTGCCGCGCGGAGTCGTACCGATGATGGGACCAATTTCGACCGGGCTGGGTGAGATCTACCTGTGGACGGTCGAAAGTGAACCCAACGCCAAGAAACCTGACGGCACGCCATACACGCCGACCGACCTGCGCGAGATACAGGACTGGATTATCAAACCGCAGCTGCGCCAGGTGGAAGGCGTCACCGAGATCAACTCGATTGGCGGTTACGCGAAGGAATATCACATCACACCAGACCCTGTGAAGTTGAGCTCCTATGGACTCACTCTCAAAGATGTTGTGAGTGCCATTGATCGCAACAACAATAACGTGGGCGCCGGCTATATCGAGCGCAACGGTGAGCAGTTCCTGATCCGCGCGCCTGGCCAGGTACGCACGCTGGAGGACGTCCGCAATACCATCCTGAACAACGTCCAGGGTGTGCCGATTCGCGTGCGTGATGTAGCCGAAGTAGCTATCGGCCGCGAGCTGCGCACCGGTGCCGCGACCGAAAACGGCCGTGAGGTGGTGTTGGGCACAGTCTTCATGTTGATCGGCGAAAATAGCCGCGTGGTATCGCAGGCGGTTGCCAAGCGCATGGAGGCCGTGAACCGTTCGCTGCCAGCTGGTGTAAAAGCTGTACCGGTGTATGACCGCACGATACTGGTCGACAAGGCCATCGCTACCGTGAAGAAGAACTTGCTCGAAGGGGCAATTCTGGTCATCGTGATCCTGTTCATTTTCCTGGGTAACATCCGCGCGGCGCTTATCACAGCGATGGTCATTCCACTGGCGATGCTGTTCACTTTCACTGGCATGGTGACGTACAAGGTCAGCGCCAACCTGATGAGTTTGGGGGCGCTGGACTTCGGCATCATTATCGATGGCGCCGTGGTGATTGTTGAGAACTGTGTTCGCCGCCTGTCGCATGCGCAAGAGCACCATAAGCGAGAGCTGACTTTGCGAGAACGGTTCCATGAGGTGTTCGCCGCTGCCAAGGAAGCGCGTCGCCCGTTGCTCTTCGGTCAGTTGATCATCATGGTCGTGTACCTGCCTATCTTTGCTCTCGCGGGCGTTGAGGGCAAGATGTTCCATCCGATGGCCTTTGCCGTGGTCACAGCTTTGCTGGGCGCCATGATCTTGTCCATGACCTTCATCCCTGCGGCCGTAGCCCTGTTCATCGGTAAGCGTGTCGCGGAGAAGGAAAACCGCCTGATGACAATGGCCAAGAATGCCTACGAGCCGCTCCTGGAAAAGGTGATGAACAACGGGACGCCGGTGATCACGGGCGCCGTGGTGTTGATTGTGCTGTGCGGCCTGTTGGCCACGCGTATGGGGAGCGAATTCGTGCCGAACCTGAACGAAGGCGATATCTCGATCCAGGCGCTGCGCATTCCGGGAACCAGCCTGAGCCAGTCGCTGGAGATGCAGAAGAAGCTGGAAGCAGGCTTGAAAGCCAAGTTTCCGGAAATTGACCGCATCTTTGCCCGTACCGGTACTGCGGAAATTGCATCGGACCCCATGCCACCGAATATCTCGGATGGCTACATCATGTTCAAACCGGAGTCGGAATGGCCTAGGCCGAAAAAGACCCGTGATGAATTGATCGCAGAAATCAAAGAGGAAGCCGAAAAATATGTCGGCAACGCCTATGAGTTCTCCCAGCCGATTCAACTGCGTTTCAACGAACTGATTTCCGGCGTGCGTAGTGATGTTGCTGTCAAAGTCTACGGCGACGATATGGAGGTTCTGGCCGATACCGGCAAGAAGATTGCCGATGTGCTACAGCGCATTCCTGGGGCAACCGAAGTGAAGGTGGAGCAAACCGGCGGCTTGCCTATGCTGACCGTGCAGATTGATCGCGAGAAGACTTCGCGCTACGGTCTAAATATCGGCGACGTGCAAGATGCGCTGGCGATTGCGACCGGAGGCCGTGAGGCGGGCATCATGTTTGAAGGCGACCGTCGTTTCGACATAATGGTACGTCTACCGGAAACGCTGCGTAGCGACCTGGATGCGCTACGCCGACTGCCTATTTCACTGCCTTCTCAAGCAGGCGCTGCGACCTCGTTCATCCCTCTGGGCGAAGTGGCTGCACTGGAATTTGCGCCTGGTCCGAACCAGATCAGCCGTGAGAATGGTAAGCGCCGTATCGTGGTCAGCGCCAATGTGACCGGACGCGACATCGGCAGCTTCGTACCGGAGGCTGAACAAGCGATCGCAAAGAATGTCAAGATTCCATCCGGCTATTGGACGACTTGGGGCGGCACGTTTGAACAGCTTCAGTCGGCCACCCATCGCCTGCAAATTGTCGTTCCGTTGGCGCTGTTTCTGGTCTTTACGCTGTTGTTCGTTATGTTCAACAACGTCAAGGATGGCCTGCTGGTGTTTACCGGCATTCCGTTTGCGCTGACCGGCGGTATTATCGCACTGTCGATGCGCGGCATTCCAATGTCGATCTCCGCAGCGGTGGGCTTCATCGCGCTGTCAGGCGTGGCGGTTCTCAATGGACTGGTGATGATCTCCTATATCCGGTCCTTGCGTGAGGAAGGCATGAGCCTGGACACGGCGGTTGTTATTGGTGCCTTGACCCGTCTGCGTCCCGTGCTGATGACCGCACTGGTCGCTTCGCTGGGTTTCGTACCTATGGCGCTGGCAACCGGTACGGGCGCCGAAGTGCAACGTCCGCTGGCAACCGTAGTCATCGGCGGCATCCTGTCGTCGACGGCGCTGACGTTGTTAGTACTGCCTTTGCTGTACCGCTTAGTGCATCGTAACGATCCTGAGGAAAAGGAGATTGTCCCTGATGACCCCAAACCCGTTCACTAATTCAAAATAATCCTTTGTAAATTGCGGCCGGCAATGCCGGCCGCCTCTTCCGACTCACAGAGAAGTGAGCCGGAAGAGGCCGTTTACGCCTAAGAATGGCATTAAAAAAGGTGATAACCATGAATTCAAGCGAATCTGCCGCACACGCTGAACTTACAACTTACCTCGTCTATGGTTCCATTGTGATGGTGCTGGTCATGGGCGGTTTCATCTGGTGGCTGAACTACAGTTATAAAAAACGTAACAAGAAAAATCAAAAAAACCATTTGGAACTCGTCAGTCCGTCACCCAAACAGCATGGCCATCGTCGCCACAAACGGCACAAAAAATAAGGAGAAATTGTGAGCTCGAATCACATACATTCAGTCAACGAAAGCAAGAGTGAAAAACCTCTTTGGATCGCGTTAGTACTGACAACGGCATTCCTGATTGCGGAAGTCACTGGGGGTATTCTGACCAATAGTTTGGCACTGATTTCCGACGCCGCTCACATGTTTACCGATGCTGCAGCGTTGGCGGTATCTCTGGTCGCTATCCGAATTGGTAGACGAGCAGCCGATAATCTGCGCACTTTTGGGTATTACCGATTCGAGATCCTGGCCGCGGCCTTTAACGCGGTGCTGCTGTTCCTAGTCGCCATGTACATTTTGTACGAGGCCTATCAACGTATCAATAATCCTCCGCAAATCCAGTCTGGCGCCATGCTGGTGGTGGCCACACTTGGACTTGTTATCAACCTCATCAGCATGCGTTTGCTTGCGGACGACAAGGACAAGAGCCTGAACGTTAAGGGCGCGTATCTAGAGGTCTGGAGCGACATGCTAGGGTCAATTGGCGTCATCGCCGGCGCAATCATTATTCGTTTCACGGCCTGGACTTGGGTGGACTCAGCAATCGCGGTTCTCATTGGCTTGTGGGTACTTCCACGGACCTGGACTCTGCTCAAGGAAAGCCTGAATGTTTTGCTTGAGGGCGTACCGGAAGGGCTCAACATCCTCGAAGTCGAAGCAACCATAAAGGAAATTGCTTGCGTGGTGAGTGTCCACGATCTGCATGTGTGGGCAATCAGCAGCGGTAAAGCGAGCCTCACAGCCCACGTGGTCACCGAGTTAGCTTTACCAGGCCAGCAAGTTCTACTCAAGAAGATACGCGAAACTATTGCCGAAAAATTCGATATCCATCACTGCACCATGCAGCTTGAAATCGAACCTTGTGAGGACGCCGGCGTACATGGCTACGGCGCGCGATCTCCGACACTGGGGGGGGCTAAATGATAAAGCCCAGCGCCAACATTCCGGTTCAAGATCACGTGCGAAAGGTGGTCTCCAAGTCCCGAATTCCATTTCGGAAACCCCAGCTTCTGCCCTTCCATTTGCACTCTGCATTTTCGCAGCTACTGCGTTTCAAATCCATCGGCCCCGCTGCGGTCTTAAGCGTAAGGAGTCTCCCATGACGGACCAGCCTTCCGATAAGACAGGCCACGACGAAACGGACATGACCGAGATGCTCAATGAGCTGCGCATCCTGCTGCCTGGTGCTCAGTTGCTAAATGGGTTTCTGATCACGTTGCCATTCAACTCCGGTTTTCAGAAGATCGTCGAGGTAGAAAAATGGATCTTCATGGCGACATTCTTTTGCTCGCTCTCCAGCCTGATTCTGTTTACCGCGCCGGCAGTACAGCACAGGGTATTACGCCCGCTGGAGGACCGGATCGGATTCAAGAACGTAGCGAGTAGGCAGATGCTTGCCGGTGCTGTGTTCCTTTCATTGGCGTCAGCTCTGTGCGCCTACCTGGTAACTGCCGAAGTACTTGGGCATCCAGTTGGCGGCGCGGTCGCCGCGTTGGTTACAGCATTGATCGTGAGTTTGTGGTGGGCTTATCCATGGTGGCTACGCCGAAAACAGCGGCTAAACACGCCATTTAAGCCGCGCCTTGGCTACCTATTGAGGGACTGAGGTTTCGATTACTTCCAACCCTTTGCGGGAGAGTGAAATGGACAGTGCAAAAGGCAGGGCGGTAGCCATTGCGGGTTTGACCAAGGACGAATTCTGGGAGAACGCCCTGAGGATTTCAGAGCAGCGGTTGTCGGTCCTCGCATCAAATATTGCCAACGCCGATACGCCGAACTACAAGGCCCGCGATATCGACTTTCGCGCATCTTTGCAACAGGCGATCGCGGCAAGCTCTGCAGCGCATCCCAAGGCTGAGGTCACCAGCTCGCTATCGAAGGATCGTCCGTTCGTTGCCACGCTGATGTACCGAATTCCGACGCAGGGCGCCATCGATGGCAATACCGTCGAAATGGATACCGAGCGGGCTGCATTTTCTGATCAGGCTATTCGGCATGAATTTTTATTGCAGAAGGCCTCGGATGAATACAAAGAGATCGGGGCCTTATTTAAGAACATGGTCGGATAAATTTCGGCCGCAGGGGTCTTTTATGAAACTTAACGTCACGTTGGTCTCTGCGTTCGTGTTGATCACTGCCGCCGGCTGCAGTACAAGCCATTCCTATGACTTGGGCGTAAAGACGGGCACGATTACCTGCGTCTATTCAGTTGATGTCGAACCTGAAGCGCTAGCGGAATGTCGCGTCAAAGTTGCGTAAGAGAAATGCATATTGCTTACTCGCGATGCCGACGATACTTGCTACCGCGAGCGCAGATGGCGGTGGCTACCGAGGCATCCCAGGGTATCTTTTTTAACTAGTAGACTCATCATGGAATGTACTAATTGGCATCGAAAGGAAGTACGATGAAAACAAGTATCCTAGTATTACTCTCTGCTACTTTTAGTGGCTGCGCTACAATCTATGACGGTAAGTACGACTATGACGAAGGCTGGCGAATTGCGGAAATACTCTATGTTGGTAGTTCGACAGCTGACTTTCCTGAAGCCAGTCTGGATTGCCGCAACATCACGTCGCAGCAATCAGGGGCTGTGGCTTACTATGGTTATGTTCGATATCTACGCAATTTCGCGCCCCGTCATGCCATAGTTCCGATTCCTGAATCGTTTCGCTGGACCGGTAGAAAACGACTTTATCTTAACATAGCCACTTGCCTCATCGCGCTATAGGCACTCCTACCAAAGCACATCCGCAGCACGAACGTCACGATGAAAGCCACCACAACCTTGTGCGCCGCCACCGGGAATATAGTATCAAGTAAACGCAGCGCTTTGAGCCTGTTCGACGCAACGCATGGTACCGGCTGGCGTCGAATCACTCTAAAAAGCGTTGACGTGCTAATCGATCTCCCTGCTTTCATTGACCTTCCTAGCGAATACCGCAACGCCTAGCTGTATTGCTACCGTCATACTTTCGCTCGTAAGCGTCTGCCCAGTGACGTCTTGAGTGGTTGGGTATTTGATCGATGATGGCGTCACACCGCTGGGAAGCGGCGTAATCTCAACGAGCTGTTGGTAAGTTGCAGTTCCAAGGGTAAGCGTCCGCTGAGCGCCGTCTTGAGTGCTGTAGAAAATTAATCGATGATGGCATCACCCCGCTGGGAAGCGGCGTCATCTCAAAGGGCTGCTGGTAGGTTGCAGTTCCAAGGCAAGAAATCATCAACCCGGTTCACGGGATGATCGGCGATATGCGTCAGCACGTGACGCAACCAGGCTTCGGGGTCGACACCGTTCAGCTTGGCCGTGCCGATCAACGAATAGATCGCGGCGGCGCGTTCACCACCACTGTCGGCGCCGGCGAAGAGGTAGTTGCGGCGGCCGATGGCGACGCCACGCAAGGCGCGCTCGGCAGCCGAGTTATCGATCTCGATGGCGCCGTCGTCGCAGTAGCGCAGCAGTGCCGGCCAGAGTTTGAGCGCGTACAGGATCGCCGCCGCCGTGTCGGACTTGCGAGACAACGTATCGAGCGCGGTCCGCAACCAGCGCTCCAAGTCATCGAGCAGCGGGCGCGAGCGGGCTCGTCGAACTTCTCTTCGTTCGTCGGGAGGTTTGCCCCGGATCTCGGCCTCGATCACATAAAGTTCGGCGATGCGGCGCAGCGCCTCGGTGGTCAGCGCCGTCGGTCGCGCCGCGTGCAAGTCATAGAACTTGCGGCGTGCATGCGCCCAGCAGGCCGCTTCACGGATCGTGCCATCCTCGAACAAGGCGTTGAAGCCGGCGTAAGCATCGGCTTGCAGCACGCCCTCGAATTCGGCCAAGTGCGTTTGCGGATGGATGCCCTTGCGGTCGGGCGTGTAGGCAAACCATACCGCTGGTGGTGTCGCGTCGCCGGCTGGCCGGTCGTCGCGCACATAGGTCCACAGGCGCGCAGTCTTGGTCTTGCCGTTGCCGGGCGCCAGCACCGGAATCGGGGTATCGTCGGCGTGCAGCTTCGACGCCGCCAGTACATGGCGCCGAATGGCGTCAACCAGTGGGCGCAGCAACGCGCTGGCGGCACCGACCCAGCTCGCCAGCAGGGCACGATCCAGGTCGACGCCTTCGCGGGCGTAGATGACGGCCTGGCGGTACAGCGGCAGATGATCGGCGAACTTCGCCACCAGAATGTGCGCCAGCAGACCGGGGCCGGCGATACCGCGCTCGATTGGCCGGCTCGGCGCCGGCGCCTGGACGATGGCGTCGCAGCAAGAGCATGCCAGCTTGGGGCGGACATGGCGGATCACGCGGAAGCTGGCCGGCACGAACTCCAGTTGCTCCGCCACGTCCTCGCCCAGCGGCCGCAGGCCGCCACCACAGGCCGGACAAGTATCGGCGGTCGGCGCATACACCTTCTCGTCACGCGGCAGATGCTCGGGCAATGGCCTGCGCACCGATTTCTTGCGTGGCGCCTGGTCAGCGGCCGGCATCTCGCGCGCCGCCTCGGCCTCGTCGGCCTGCAGGTCTTCCAGTTGCAGCTCGAGCTGCTCGATTTGATGGTCCAGCTTTTCCGACTTGCGGCCGAACTGCATGCGCCGCAATTTGGCGATCTGCAGCTTGAGGTGCTCGATCTCGACGGCGCGCGTGTTCAGTTGTTCGGCCATGCCGGCCAATTGCTCGTCACGCTCTTGCAGCAGGCGCTCGCTGGCTAACAGCAATGCCTTCAAGGCGTCGATATCGTTGGGCAGGTCGGCTGGGCTGAGCATGCGTCAAGTTTACGCGAGCCTTGTAACGTTTACAAGGCCGACGTCGGCTTCCAGGTGCGTTCTGGCCGTCGCCAGTCTATGCCTTCGAGCAGCATCGACAGCTGCGCCTGCGTCAGCGCCACCGAGCCGTTGGTCGCTTGCGGCCAGATGAAGCGCCCGCGCTCAAGCCGCTTGGCCAACAGACACAGGCCATCGCCGGTCCACCACAGTAACTTGATGAGGTCGCCGCGTCGCCCTCGGAACACAAACACGTGGCCGCTGAACGGATCTTCCTCCAGCGCCGTCTGCACTTTTGCAGCCAGGCCATTGAAGCCGGAGCGCATGTCGGTGATGCCAGCGGCGAGCCAGACCTTGGTGCCGGTGGGCAGGCCGATCATCGCAGCACCCGGTCCAACACCTGCGCCAATATGGCCGCATTGGGCTGCCCGTCGATCCGAACGCGAACCTCGCCCAACTCAAGCACGATAATGCCGCCAGCATCGGAGCTGGTATTGTTCGGTGCAGGCGCCGTTGGCGCTAGCATCACCGGCAACAGGCCATCGTCACGCATCAGTGCAGGTACGCCAAGGCGGCCTTGTTGATACAGCCGGCGCCAGCTGAAGACCTGGTTGGCATTGACGCCGTGCTCACGCGCTATGCGCGCGACCGAGGCGCCAGGCTCCAGAGACAACGCCACCAGGGCGCGCTTGAACTCCAATGGATGCTGGCGATAGTGGCCACGTTCATTCGTGGAAATGATCGGTTGAAAATTTGTGTCCATAATCGAAAATTGTGGGCACAAATGCTGTGCCAAAATTCGATCATGGATGACGCTGCTCAGGCAGTCCAGACGGCGCTGGGAAGACGCTTACTTCCAAGGCAAGAATTCATCAACCCGGTTGACGGGCTGATCGGCGATATGCATCAGCACGTGGTGCAACCAGACTTCGGGGGCGACACCGTTCAACTTCGCTGTGCCGATCAGCGAGTAGATCGCGGTGGCGCGTTCACCGCCGCAGTCGGCGACGGCAAACAGATAGTCGCGGAGCCCAATGGCCACGCCACGCAAAGCGCGCTCGGCCGCTGAGTTATCAATCTCGACCGCGCCGTCTTCGCAGTAGCACAGCAGCGCCGGCCGTAGTTTGAGCGCATACAAGATCGCCACCGCCGTCTCAGACTTGCGCGAGAGCGTGTCAAGCGTAGTCCGCAACCAGCTCCAGGTCAACGAGCAGTGGGCGCGAGCGGGCTTGCCGAAGCTGCCTTGGTTCATCCGGCGGCTTGCCCTGGATCTCGATCTCGATCACATAGAGCTCGGCGATCCGGCGCAGCGCCTCGGTGGTCAGCGGCGTCGCCCGCGCCGCATGCAGATCGTGGAATTTTCGCCGCGCGTGCGCCCTGCAAGCCGCTTCTCGAATCGTGCCGTCTTCGAACAAGGCGTTGAGGCTGGCGTAGGCATCGGCTTGCAGCACGCCTTTTAACTTGGCCAGGTGTGTTTGCGGATGGATGCCCTTGCGGTCGGGCGTATAGGCAAACCAGAGCGCTGGCGGCGAGGTATCGCCGGAAGGCCTGTCGTCGCGCACATTTGTCCACAAGCGCGCCGTCTTGGTTTTGCCATTGCCCGGCGCCACCACTGGAATCGGGGTATCGTCGGTATGCAGCTTCGTATATCCTGCGTAGTGGCCGCGAATTTCCTGATTCATTGCAGACCGATCATATAGAGAAAATCGATGCGCGGGAGGCTGCTACTCATTATCGTCAATCCAAGCTTTTCCCCAGCTCGCGGAATATGTGACCGCATCTTCCATATTGCTAAAGTCCCTGACCGGCGAAAGACGCCCGGCAAAAATACATTTTTGATCTTTCAAGGAAATAACGAGATGGGCTGCAAAGCGTCCACTTGGAAGCTGTAACGGTTCGCAGTTCAGCAAAAAACCCTGATACAGCAGATGATTTTGTGATGACATGACCCCTCCAGCCACATGGTACTTACAGTTGAGTATGAATAAGCAACTGCGACCAGCATCTTGGTGACACTGAACGGAAAACGGAAGGTGATGATGAATGCCTGGTCATAAGGGGGGGATGGCGCTCCTTAGTTCCCTATTGGTATTAGGCTTTCGTAGACGAAGCGCGTTTGTAATCACGGATACAGAGCTTAAGCTCATGGCCAATGCAGCTATCATCGGCGACAGGAGCTGGCCGGTGAACGGATACAGCACACCGGCGGCCAGGGGAATCCCAAGCGCGTTATAAACAAACGCAAAGCCTAGGTTTTGCCACATATTGCGCACCGTATCAACCGAAATCAAACGCGCTTGTGCTATCCCACGAAGGTCACCCTTGACCAAGGTCAGATGCGCACTATTGATTGCAACGTCCGTTCCAGTGCCCATTGCAATGCCCACGTTGGCCTTTGCCAGAGCAGGGGCGTCGTTGATACCGTCTCCGGCCATTGCGACAATCTTACCCTGCTTCTGCAGCTTCTCGACCAAGGCAAGCTTATCCTGAGGCTTGACCTCTCCATAGTACTCCTCGATACCCAACCTGGCGGCAATGGCCTTCGCGGTCGTCACGCCATCGCCAGTAGCCATAATGACATTCAGGCCGTCAACTCGCAGACCCTGCAAGGCTTCTTGGGTGCTTGCCTTGATGGGGTCAGACACCGCTATCAGACCCACCAAACGGTTCTGAGAGGCGAGGTACATGACACTCGCCCCCTCGACCCGCAGGCGCTCGGCCGCATCCGCAAGCGGCTTCCAATCAACGCCTTCAGCGTCCATAAGAGCGGTATTTCCAAGAGCGATTTTATCCCTACCCAAAACTCCGCGAACACCGATCCCGCTGGCTGACTCAAAGGCATCGGGTTTGGTCAATACCAACTTCCTCTTGTTCGCTTCGCTGACGATGGCATGTGCCAACGGGTGCTCACTGCCTTGGTCAATGCTGGCGGCAATCTGCAAGACGTCTTCTTCCTTGAACCCGGCGGAGGCCACCACGCTGTTAAAGGATGGCTTGCCTTCGGTGAGCGTTCCCGTCTTATCGACAATAAGCGTATCGACTTTTTTGAGCTCTTCGATGGCCGCAGCATCGCGGAACAAGACGCCCATGGTGGCCGCCCGTCCAGTAGCGGCCATGATCGACATTGGGGTGGCCAAGCCCAGCGCACATGGGCAAGCAATGATGAGGACAGCAACAGCATTCACGAAACCAAACACCCAGCTCGGCTCGGGACCATACATTCCCCAAACAACAAACGTAAGCATCGCTATAGCCACTACCACAACCACAAAGTAGCCGGCGACGCTGTCAGCCAGGCGCTGCATCGGAGCACGCGAGCGCTGTGCCTGGGCGACCATTTGCACGATTTGGGACAGCATCGTGTCGCTACCGATTTTCTCGGCACGCATAATAAGACTGCCGCTCGTGTTGATGGTCGCGCCAATCAAGCGGTCGCCGGCGCGCTTGGTAGCAGGTAGAGGCTCACCCGTCAGCATCGATTCGTCCAGCGAACTCTCGCCTTCGGCAACAACACCGTCGACTGGAACCTTTTCACCAGGACGGACACGTAGAGCATCGCCAACATGCACGTGCGTGAGCGGAATATCTTCCTCAGTGCCATCCTCGCGAATCCGGCGCGCGGTCTTGGGTGCTAAACCCAGCAACGACTTGATGGCGGCCGATGTTTGGGAACGTGCCCGCAACTCCAGTATCTGGCCCAAGAGGGTGAGCGATACGATGACCGCTGCGGCCTCAAAGTAGACTGCGATGCTGCCGTGAGCAGCGAACGTCGGTGGGAACAGCTGCGGCGTAAGCGTCGCGAGTACACTGTAGCCATAAGCGGCGATAACGCCGGTACCAATTAGCGTCCACATATTGGGGCTCATGCGGGCAAGTGACTGCGCCCAGCGCTCGAAGAAGGGCCAGCCCGCCCAAATCACAACGGGAGTACTCAGCGCCAACTCAATCCAATTTTGCCCGGGCAATGCTCCTTGAAAAATCATATGGCCAAACATCGCCAGCGCGAACACTACGGCCGTGAACGGAAGGGTCCACCAAAACCGATGGCGAAAATCGACCAACTCTGGGTTCTCTTCATCATCTAGAGTCGGCATGACAGGTTCGAGCGCCATACCGCAAATCGGACAGCTACCCGGTGTGGCCTGCTGAATATCGGGATGCATCGGACACGTGTATATGGATCCCTCTTGAGCTGGTGCCGCAGGCAGCACTTCGGCCTTTTTTTTGTTAAGAAACGCCTCAGGAGTGGTGTTGAACCTTGCCATGCACTTCGCACTGCAAAAATGATAGACCACCTGTTTGTACGAAATCTCTCGTTCCCTATCCGGACCTACCTTCATCCCACAGACCGGGTCAATGAACGGTTTAACTGAGCCGGGCTCACCTCGGATTGGCGAATGGCGATGCGCATGGTCTGGCGCGTGTTCGTGGTTTTCAACTTCGTTTCTGTTCATGAATCTCCCCTTCGTCAATATCTATTGGCAGAGCCCATTTGTCTATTTTGCAAACCCACGGGATCCCTTTTTATTTCTGATTCGAAGTATCCCTGCTGGAGGCGTGCCAAATTGACTCCCCATTTTTCGTTGTTGAATTGTCAGACGATAGGCCTCAATGATGATGCCCAGTCGGACTGTAAGTAACAACGCAGAAGCGCCAAGCATCTGTGTCCTTCTTAAAACCCATTTGTTCGCATGCAGGTCCATACACGTCAACACGCCGCCGAACATCCCGCTCGGCGGCGGCAGCTCGTTCCGAATCCGATGCGCAGCCCGTGATAAATATCGTGGAAAACAGCACCAAAATCGCAATTTTCGACATGATTCAGGCTCCTATAAGATTGACTATTTTCAACATCTCGAATGGCTGATAAGGCGAAATATATAAGCCCACGGACTGGCTGTTTTCTATCGCCAGCAAACACTAGTACGGCGTATTTTTAAGTAGATCTTCCATATCTTTGTAGTGTCCTCGCACCTGATTCACGTGAAATTCGTACAGTATGGCGTTCTCTGCGAACTTTGCTCGTTCAGTGTCCATCTCCACTGTATTGCCATCAATTGCTCCCTGACTTGGGATGGAATATTTCACCTCCACCGTCTTCACAGTTTTTCCCGTTCGAAGAGCGTCTTGAACGTCAATGTCTCGGGCCCGATATCCAGGGGTATCTGCATTGGCGATATTTGATGCGAGCAGCACCAGGCGATACTCGCGCAAGGCGAGCGCACGTTCGTTAATTTTGTCGTCTGCATCGGGGGCTTGAGCATCCCGTAGTTGAAAATGAGCGCGAGGCGAACCAAGCTGCGCCAATAGGCCATTTGTCGCTGACGAAGCAGTTGAGGTTGACGACGGTGCTTCGCTCACGCGTAGCGGCAGCTGACTACTCATCGAATTTTTGAATTGCACCTGGGATAGCATCTCGGAAAATTTTGCGGTGTTGAGAGTGCTTAGCGGTTGTTGTAAAGAGCCGCCTTCCTTGTTCAACGGCCCAACAGGAAGTGTTGAAAGTTCCATGATATTTCCCTTTGTGAGTGCCACCAAGGAGCGGCAGGAATTGCACAACCTGCCGGAGAACACCACTTACTTCGCGGAAACCACAACTTGCCCTTTCATACCTGCCTCAAAGTGTCCGGGCTGCAGGCAGGCGAAATCTACTTTCCCCGTCTTTCCGAACTGCCAGACGATATTTCCGGTTTTCCCTGGCAATAACGTTACTTGGTTAGGTTCCGCATGCTCCATATCCGGGAACTTCGCCATCAGCTGCGCATGCTCTTTAAGTTCACTGGCTGAACCAATTACCATTTCGTGCTTGAGCTTGCCTGAATTTTTGACTGCGAAGCGAATAACATCGCCTTCTTTTACCGATATTGACGCGGGAGTAAAACGCATGGTGTCGTTCATATCTACTGTCACCGTGCGCGTCACTTTGGCTGTGTCGCCGGCTTTGCCAATCAGCGAACTTTCTGCCTCATGGCCGCCGTGTTGATGCTCACCGTGAACAGGCGTCTTGCCGTCTTGCATAGCGGCTCCCGCCAGAGAGGACACTGCAACAAGCAAAAATGCGGTGATGGTGGTTGTCTTAAAATTTTTCATTTGAGTCTCCGATATTTGAAACTGCAGCATCTCTACATTGCAGTTGGTGGTGGTTGCGACGTAAGAACTGCGGCAGAAAACAGTGCACCAATCAACAGAATGCTTTCTATCTGAAGTGTCACTTGAACCAATCGGACGCCGCTATGTGACCGACTTGCGGCAGGCAGACCAATAAATTTGTTATAGCCTCCCAGCGCGATCGCCGCCAATACTAGAGCTATCTTTACCAACAGCGTCATGCCGTAGAAGGTATGCAATAGATGCTCCGAAGTTCCTACTCTGTGCCATGCACTAAAAGTGCCAGTGATGACGATTCCAATCACGGCGACCATCGCCGCTTGAGACATCAGGTCCAGGTATCGGTCAGCGGCGCCAATTTCAAAAGCGACAATTCGCGTTTCACTGAGTGCGAACCAGGCAGAGACCAGAACTGCGCCGGTCCACAATCCGATCGAGGAAAAGTGTATGGCCTCCGCTGCTAGAGCCGCGGTCCAAAAACCTTCTTCACCGGCATGTCCCATCGATGCACGAGTCACCGCGAATATAG
Organism: Duganella sp. HH101; assembly: GCF_001758795.1. Lineage (NCBI taxonomy): Bacteria > Pseudomonadati > Pseudomonadota > Betaproteobacteria > Burkholderiales > Oxalobacteraceae > Duganella > Duganella sp. HH101. The sequence goes on from NZ_LRON01000016.1 coordinate 72,957, forward strand.
TTAAGGTCAGTGCCACGACAATGTCGCTGGCCAGACTAGCACTGCCAGCCCACCGAATACTAAACAGGACAATCATGGCCAAGGTCGAGATGGAGCCCGCATGCCCATAGTCGGTGCTGGAGACCATCATCCAAAACATGGGGCAGGCCTCGCGTAGGCCAACACCGCCCATCACCGCAGTTGCGGCCAGCAGCGCAACCGCGCTACCGACCGCACTTAGTCCCGAAGCTAGTAAGTCAAGCTTGCGAAGCGCCGCCTCAGAATCGTCACGGCTAGTGCCGTTGGACTGTATCCAATAGCGCGCAAACCACGACCCAACAAGCCAGGCAAAGCCGACGTTAAGCGCAAATGCCGAACCTATCTGTAGCAACGAGACCGCATCCATTTATTTCACCGTAAATTTAAAATCACCTTTACGGCGGTGACCGTCGTGACCGGCAACGGCCCAGGTCACGGTATAGGATCCGGCGGCGAGCGCAGGGACGTCCAAGCGCAGGATTGCAGGATTGGTCGTGTCAACCTTTGCTTTTCCAGCAGTGACTTCTTTACCCTGGCCATCGGCTATGGTTATGGTACTAAAGGACTCTTCAATTTTCTCATTGAAGGTCAGCGTGATGTCCTTTGGCGCTGCCGCCAGCGTGGCGCCAGCTTCCGGATTGGAGACCTTTAGGGTGGCGTGTGCCGAGGCAAACGGACTAGCCAAAGTTGCCGCTGCCATGGCGGCGGCAACTATCAATGTGCGCAATGCTTTCATCTTCAGTTCTCCTTGTTGAAATTACTTTGCTGCTTCGATTGCAGTGACCGTGAGGGCGCCACCAACTTTGTCCGCGACGAAACGGACTTTATCTCCCTGCTTCACCTTATCGAGCATTGCCGGGTCTTGTACCTTGAACACCATCGTCATTCCCGGCATACCCAGGTTTTTCAGTTCGCCGTGTTTGATGGTGAGTTTTCCGGCTTCCCTGTCTACTTTCTTGATTTCGCCATCGCTCATTGCCGCCTGGGTGGCCGACGCGGCTGCCTGCTGTGCATAGGCGACCGAACCTACCGATGCAAACGAGAAGCCAATAACGGCTGCGAGGACTACTTTATTCAGATGATTCATGATGTTTCCTTTCAGGTTTAATAAAAAATTAGTGTCCGCCATGTCCCGACGGTTTTCGAACCGTCATCTCGACATTCGGTTTATTCATTGCCGGCATAGACTGGCCACCTGCGTTCGTGCTCCGCTCAGGCTCCGGCAGCGCGCCGGTCCACTCGTACGCCACGGTCCCAGCGGGATGCTTGTACCACGCGGGGTCCGTGTAATCGCCGCGTTTCTGGTCCTTGCGAACCTTCAACACGGTAAACATGCCGCCCATCTCAACGCCGCCGAATGGCCCTTCGCCCATCATCATCGGCAGGGTGTTCTCCGGAATCGGCATCTCCATTCCGCCCATCGATCCCCCTTTGTCGCCCATGACCATGTAGTCGGGCACAATCTTGTTAATCTTCTCGGCCACACCGCGATGGTCGACACCAATCATCGTCGGGACGTTGTGCCCCATTGCGTTCATGGTGTGATGGGACTTGTGACAGTGGAAGGCCCAGTCGCCCAAATCGGTGGCGACAAATTCAACTGCGCGCATCTGCCCCACCGCGACGTCGGTAGTGACCTCGGGCCAGCGCGATGCTGGCGGTGTCCACCCCCCATCGGTGCCGGTGACGAAGAACTCGTGCCCATGCAAATGGATTGGGTGATTCGTCATCGTTAGGTTGCCAACTCGGATGCGCACCTTGTCGCCTTGACGCACAGGCATCGAGTCGATACCTGGGAAGACCCGGCTATTGAAAGTCCACAGATTGAAGTCCAGCATCGTGTTGATTTTCGGCGTATAGCTTCCCGGCTCTACGTCATAGGCGTTCAGCAGGAAGACGAAGTCGCGGTCCACTGCGTGCAGCGACGGGTCTTTCGGGTGAGTGACCCAAAAGCCCATCATACCCATCGCCATCTGCGCCATTTCGTCGGCATGCGGGTGATACATAAACGTACCCGGACGCTTCGCAACGAACTCGTAGACAAAGGTTTTACCTGGCGCGATACCTGGCTGAGTAAGCCCCGTGACCCCATCCATGCCGTTCGGCAGTCGCTGACCATGCCAATGCACGCTTGTGTGCTCTGGCAGTTTGTTGGTCACGAATATGCGTACACGGTCGCCTTCCACCACTTCGATGGTCGGCCCTGGAGATTGTCCGTTGTAGCCCCACAGGTTCGCTTTCATCCCGGGCGCGAGTTCGCGCACCACCGGCTCCGCAACCAAGTGGAACTCTTTTACCCCGCTATTCATGCGCCAAGGCAGAGACCAGCCATTCAGCGTCACGACAGGATTAAATGGGCGACCGTTCGGTGGTGGCGGAGGAACTTGGGTATTCGCGTTGTTCATTGACATCGCTTCGGGAAGTGATGCCGCGCCAACTTTGCTTACTGCTGCGGTACTCACTGCTACCGCGCCAGCGCCCCTGAAGAAGTCTCTACGTGAAATCATGGAATATTCCTTGTGTCGGTATTGCTCCCGCCGTTGATGGCGGATTGCAGCTTGGTCTCAGCTATCCAAAAATCGCGCTGGGTTTCGATAGCCGTGTTCACACTGTTCAATTGCTCGCGTGAGTCGGCAAGCAGTTCAAATACACTGGCCAGCATGCCGTTGTAGCGCAGCAGAACTTCGTCCGAAATTTTCTTTCGAAGAGGCACGACATCGTCTCGGTAGTGACGCGCGATGTCGTAGGTGGTGCGGTACGCCGAATAGGCTTCCCGTACTTCCGACCGTGCTCGAACTGCCGTGTCAGTGGTTCGGTGTACAGACTGCATGTAGAGCGATTCAGCGCGGGCCACTTTTGCGCCACCCCAATCGAAAATCGGAAGTTCCAACGAGACCTCGTAACCGTTCTCGCGCGGGAGACCAGTCGAGCTTTTGTTTGTATAGCCAGCGTCGAAGACATTGACAAAGGCGGTCGCTTTGGTCAGTCCAAGCGCTGACGCCGTAGCCTCAGTTTCCCGTCGAGCGGCGAGAACGTCCAAACGTTGCGACAATGCCTGAGCTTCAGCATTGTTTATTTCCTGCGGTTGAGCTGGCAGTTCGGGCAAGCGGTCGGGTAAAACGAATTCTTGTTGTTTTCCCCAGAGGCCCAACAGGCGAATGAGCTGCTCCCTGCTGGCAATGGCTTCATGGCGAGTTCTTGCAAGCTGAGTCACGGCATCCTGATAGAAAGCATGCTCACGGGCCTGGTCAAGCTTGCTCCAATTGCCTACCTTGCTCATGCTTTCAGCCAGGTCTGACGAGGCCTCTGCAGCGCCACGAACTTGCTCCGCAAACGCTGCAGATTGTGCGGCGGCCACTGCTGTGAAGTATGCACGACGCGTGTCTGCTGCCAGTTGCACAGCCTGCGCAGCGGCAAGCAATTTCGCTTGCTCAAAGCGGCCTTTTTCAATTCTTGTCCGCATTGGCAGCGTCAACAATCCCGCGATGTCAAACGTGACACTACGATTGATTTCCGCGTCGCCGCCACCGCGCACTCGGCTAAAGCTGAAGCCAGGATTACGCATGCGACCAGCCTGAACGAAGTCGGCTTCCGCCACCCCCAGCTCTGCAAAAGAAGCCTTCAAAGCCGAGCTATTAAGCAGCGCAATCTGAACAGCTGATTTAACGGTCAATGGTTGACTTAAAAGCTCTTGCACCTTCGGATCATTGCTGCTGGCGTCCTTTTTAAATTGCACGGTCTGGCCAACCCTGTTTTTGGTAAGCGAGGAAACGTCGTTTAGTCCGCCGTCGGACGACAGGCTTGCGCACCCTGCAAGGAAAACCGCGCCCAGTCCTACAGCGGTGCGGCTGAGCAGTGGCGTATGTAGTCGCAACATGTCGTTACCCCTTCTTATTCATGTGGTGACCCTTGTGCGGGTCTGGAACGGGAGCCTCGGCAGGCTTGGCGGAATCCTTTGGTGTTGGCGCCATCTGCATTGACGAGCCATCGTGCGAACCATGTTCAGCCTGGTCGGACACGTCCTTATTAGCCTTAATCCACAACTTGTCCGGTGACGCCGTAGGTTCCACAGCTGGTTTGTAATTGGTGAAGGCAGATTGATATTGCGGCGGTGATACTGCGGCGTTGGCATCTGTCACAGCCGTCGATACTCGAACGGGCTCCGCGTAGATAGCCATAGGCGCGCTGACCACTGCAAGAAGCAGTAGGCGAAAGCGTTTCATGATTGTCCTCAAAAATGTACTGGCACCTGGAGACATTGCCCCCTGGCGAGGCGGATGTTAGTCCGCAACTTCAGCGATTTTTAGGAGTGACGACGAGGCGGGCGCTCGAGAGTGGCGGGGATGTAAGCAGTCATCGCAGGCTCGACTGCGACAGTGGCGAAAGTGGAGAACGTGGCCGGCAATACCTCAGACGGGATGGCCGGGGGAGCTGCTGCACCCACGCAGCAGCTTGCGCAATGGCTACATTTGCCATGTTGGGCTCCTGCGTGGTCGGATCCACCCTCGTCACAATGTCCGTGATGCGAGTCGGCGTGAGCCTCAATGGCGCTCTCGTCTCCTTGATGCGACGACGAGTGAGTTTGTTCGGAACCTGGATTGCACGACATCAAAGCAACGGCTCCCCCTTGCAACGGGAGGGCTGCTATCAGAAGCCAGAGCAGGTAACGGACGAATATGCGCATAAGACTTGAAATGGTACCTCAGACGTTCGTAGAATGCCAAGTTTGATAGGCTACACCTTCCTACTAGAGGAAGGTCAAGCGAATTCCACTAGGCCACAACATTCTTTGCATCAGCCTTGCAACAATGGGTTGCTACTGATTAAATTGCACAGTTTCAACAATTCAATAACTATTTCTGGAGACATCATGCGCCTGCCAATTTCCCTGTTCATTTTATCCGCCATCAGCGCACCTCTTTTCGCGGCCACTCCTACGGAAACCGTAGCAGAATTCCATGAGGCGCTTTCGACTGGAAAATCTGAGCAAATGGGGGCACTACTCAGTCCCGAGATTCAAATTTACGAATCCGGCTACGTCGAACGCTCCCGCGAAGAATATACAGGCCACCATCTCAAGGCCGATATCGAGTTCGCGAAGGCGACAAAAAATAAAGTGCTTAAGCAAAGCGAACGCATCGATGGCAAACTCGCGGTAGTCATGCAAGAGACAGAAACGACCGGGAAATACAAGGGCAACAGTGTTCATCTATTCGGCACAGAGACCGCACTTCTTGAAAAGCAGGGCGAAAAATGGGTCATCGTTCACATCCATTGGTCGTCCCGCAAGTCGAAGTGATTTGCAACGCTGGCGGCATACCGCCAGCGGAGCGAAACTTAGTTACGGTAGAGAGGATTCGGTGCTACGTACACGCGTACACCGTGGGTGTTCACACCTTCGGGTGCAATGGCGGAGAGCTCGAAGCGGTCGCTGTCACGCAGCGTGTCGAACTGCCAAGTGAAGGTCTTCCCCTCCAGCTCGAACGTCACGACATCCCCCTTGTCTACATTGACGGCTTTGGTCGCCGCCGAAATCACCATGGTGCGCGTAGCAGCTGGGGCTGGGGCAGCACTACCGAATGCCGGGTTGGTGTGCATCTCGCCTTGGTGAGCCATTGCAGCGAACGGGGCCAGCGAAGCTACGACGAAAATTGCTGCGATTTTGTTTTTGATGGATTGCATGATTCGGTCCTTTTCTTGGGGGCGGGTTGCTGCGTTTGTGGAATCGATGAAGCTATTCTACGGAGCCAACCCGCACACCCGAATGACCCGAACATTACATTTACATTACAGCCTTTCTTGCCAAATATTCGCTGACCTCCAGCGGCAAAGCACTCAGCCATTGGCGCCGTGTACTGGGCTAGAATGCCAGGCAAGCACCTCTTCTTTTTTAGTTTTTTCTGGAGTCCATTTGAACCTCGACGTCTCAGCGCCTACGCTAAAAGAACAGCAGCTCCTCATCGAACAATGGAAAGCTGATTCCGCCGCCACCTACCGCAGCTGGTTCCTTTGGGAGGAGCGTCTGAAAAATTTCCGCTCAATTCGGCGTGGACTTCACGCCGTCGTGAAAGAGATTCGTGACGACACGTTTGGCAGTGCCTATCGGGGTTCCTCATTAGAGACGGTCGTACACTCCATCGCAGAGCAACGCCAAATTTTCAAGGGTGCCGACCACGCTTTTCTATGGAAGCCGAAACTTCGTATTCCCGACATATACGAGGACCGCAGCAATCAGATGGCGTTCGCACAGTTTCTCGATACCTGCTTGTGCTGCAGTACCGACGTCGAGGTTGTGGAGGCGGTTCGAAAACTCGACTCGCACCAAATAAAGGGTCTGGGCCCCGCTTGCGCCAACCTGCTTTATTTCTTGCACCCCACCGTGGTCCCGCCCAACAATACCGCTATCGTGAAAGGTTTCAATGCATTTTTTGGCGCCAATGTGAAACTGGGGCGTTGGAATGAATACCTGGCAATGCGAGAGCGCGTCATTGAATTTAATACGATGCACAGAAAGTGGTTGTCGAACGACTTGGGCGCTGTAGCAGGATTCCTCTTCGATATCGGCTCTGGGCGGTACTCGATTGGTGCCACCAATGCAGTTTCAGTTGATTGGGAGGCCGACCTCGCCAAAGTTCATGAAGAGAGTGCGGCTGCTCATAAAGCCCGCGTGGCCGCTTCCGAGAATGACCAAAGCCATACACAGATTCAAGGGTGGCTGAGAGATTTGGGAACGTCCTTGGGCTTTCAGGTTTGGATTGCAAGCAACGATAAGGGTCGATCGTATGGAGAAGGGCGCCTTGGCCACGGGTGTTTGACCGAGCTGCCGGCGGCTATACGTGCCAGCAGCGCTCACGACACCATCGCTCTCATTGACGTGCTTTGGCTAGACCCGGCCACTGGGAAAATAACAATGGCCTTCGAAGTCGAGCACAGCACCAGTATCTACTCTGGAATCGTGCGCATGCTCGACTTGGCGCTCGGTGTTCCTGAACATGAAGGCTCAACGTTCTTCCTGGTGGCACCTGATGCGCGTGAAGCTGACGTACGAGCGCAGTTTGCGCGACCCGCGTTCTCACGCGTCAAAGAGCTGAATGTGCGGTATATCGGATATGGTGAGCTATCGAAGAATCGGGACGCCATTGCGCGATTTGGAAATGGAGAAAAAGCAATCCTCGCCATCTCAAAATCCCTGAACAGCTGAACGGATCTCGCCGCTAGTGAAGCCCGCCTCCCGGCCCAGGGAACAACAACGAGAACTGTGTCAGTCCGCCGCGCTCGCTCGCAACATTTGCGCGCCCTCCATGCAGGCTCATAATGGACTTCACGATAGCAAGCCCTAATCCGGCAGACGATGACTGCGAAGACCTGGACCTGTCAGAGCGGTAGAACCTGTCAAACAATCGGGGCAAATGCTCCGCCTCAATACCCGGCCCGGGATTGGACACGGATATCATTGCTCCATCGTCCCTCTGAATGGCCATCATCGAGATGACTCCGCCGCGAGGTGTGTATCGAACTGCGTTAGCAACCAAATTGCTCACGGCCCGTCTCAAAAGGTGAGCATCGGCGAGCACCGCCCCCGTCGCAACGATATCGAAAGAAATACCCGCCTCCGATGCTGGTCCTTCAAAATACTCCGCAATCCGCGCCAACTCAGTCGCCGCATCTAACCGTTCAGTCGTCAGCGCAATTTGGTCATGGTCAGCGCGAGCCAAGAACAACATGCTCTCCACCATTCTCGCGAGTCTGCCAAACTCCTCATAATTGGATGACAGAAGGTTTTGGTATTCCTCTGACTCCCGAGGCTGCGAGAAGGCCACTTCAGTTTGTACCATCAGGTTGTTCAACGGGGTGCGTAAATCATGTGCAAGGTCGTCAGCAAATTGAGACAGGTTGTTGAAGCTGCTCTGCAATCGGTCGAGTACCTCGTTAAACGAATTAGCCAGTACTCTGAGCTCCAGTGGCGCCGAATTTACATTCAAGCGCATTTCCAAATTGTGAGCCGTCACTTGTTGAGCTTGCGCAGCCAAAGCCCTCACTTTATGCAGGCTCTGACGGACTAGCAAGAATCCCAATAACGCTGTCAAGGCGGCCCCAGCAAAAATTGCAGTCATTACTTTTTTACGATAGGCAGAAAGTAGGGTGGCGCGGTCGTCTGCGGTCCGAGCGATTGCGATACTAACTATCTTACCGGTGGAACCAACCATACCTTGCGCGACAATGACGCGAAGCCGGATACCATTGGCTAGTTCTACAGGCTTCGTATCAGCCGGTGATGGCTCTGCGTCAGCCGGCAGTTGACTACCGTTTGGAACAAAAGACCGCTCTTCGGTGTTTTGCATCAGCAGACGCCCATCTTGGGTTTGCATCACGATGAGCAGCCCTCGGCGAGTGTCCACAGCATCGAGAAAACGGTGAGGCTCGTTGCGAATGGACTCTAGGCTTGAAGTCTCCTCCAATAGGTGCCTGATTTGTAGGACCCTTCCAACCAAGTCTGTGTCGTCGCGTTCTTGCAGCTGTGTGGCAAGTGCTTGGTACAAGTAAAATCCGACTGCTGAAAATACCATGACAGCCACACATGCGAACAGAGCGCCAAGCTGCATGGTAAGAGAACGGCCGGACCTACTCATCCTCTGTCTTCCAGAACATAGCCCATGCTCCGGATTGTGTGAATCAGCTTTGCCGGAAATGGGTCATCAATCTTTGCGCGCAGTCTTCGAACTGCAACGTCGACGACATTGGTGTCACTATCGAAGTTCATGTCCCACACTTGAGATGCAATGAGCGGTCGTGACAGAACCTGTCCAACTCGTTTCGACATGAGGTGAAGAAGTGTAAACTCCTTAGCCGTCAAATCAATTCGAATGCCGGCACGCGTCACTCTACGTTTGGGGACATCAATCTCCAAGTCGCCGATTTGAAGTACTTCAGCTTCCTTGATAGGGCCCCGACGTAAGAGCGTTCGAATGCGTATAAGGAGTTCTGCGAACGCGAAAGGCTTGACCAAGTAGTCATCGGCCCCCAGTTCGAGACCCTTGATTCGGTCGTCGAGCGCGTCTCGCGCAGTTAAAAAAAGAACCGGTGTTTCTACTGTCTTGCGGAGCTCGGTCACGATTTGCCAACCGTCCAAGCCTGGGAGCATGACATCAAGCACTATGAGGTCATAGTGAGCTGTGGTGGCCGCATGAAGTCCTTCGGGGCCAGTCTTTGCCCAGTCAACGACGAAGCCTGACTCCGTGAGCCCCTTCTGAATGTACTCACCGGCCTTCTGCTCGTCTTCCACTACCAATAATCTCATATCACTTTCCCGCTGCAAGAGACCGGGCCCATTCCACCCAGATGGCAAAATGCCACCAGCGCCCTGGGGTCAGTCTACATTGGAAAAATGACGCCAGCCTAACGCCAAGATTACATTCGTGTCAGAAATGGACGGTCAGCTACCAGCAAGCTTCCACTGCACCTTCCATTTTTTCATCTGCGCGATTTCATCCTGCTGGGCCGAAACCATTTTTTTGGATAAGTCCTTTATTTCCGGGTGCTGTGCTTTCGCTTCCGCTGATTTTGCCATTTTGACCGCGCCGGAATGGTGCTTAATCATCATATCTAAGAACATCGAGTCAAATTCTTTGCCCTTGCTGGCGGCTAGCTTGGGCATCGACATTCCCTTCATGGAATCCATCATGCCGGGCATGTCCATGTTCATTGCCTGGCTCTTACCCGGATACCACTGTTCCCGCCACGACTTCATTTGCGATATCTCACCCTGCTGGTCAGAAATTATCTTCTTCGACATGGCCTTCAGTTCAGCGTGTTCAGAACGGTCTTCGGCTAGCTTAGCCATCTCCACCGCACGCTGGTGATGCATCTCCATGGTGTCCAAAAACTGCAGGTCGTACGGTGCCTTTGATGCGTCTTTTGAACTCATCATGCTCGAGTCGTCCATGTGCGTACTGGCCGAACTCATAGCTATAGGCGCGTTGGGCTTCATCTCTGCTTTGTCCTGCGCCCAAACGGCCGTCGAACAAACTAAACATCCCAATGAGATTGCCAGTATGTGATTTTTCACGATTCATCCCTTTCTTACATGTGATGCAACGAAATGGTTGCTGATGTAAGTTACCCTAACGCTCATATTTGCGGCGCGCATTGCGTTTGGGTGTACCACCTGAGTGTTCTTGCCGAGACCGCCAGCCCCCCGTTCACCCGATCCTCCAGCGCAGGTCTGCGAGGGGCTGCGCTTGGACTGATGTGTGGGAAATAAACGACAATTTGCGCGTTTCAACCACTTCGTCAGACTGCCATCACCGCTTGCTGGCCCTAATTGCCGGATAGCTCATGCTAGACTCGGCCCATGGTTCGATTACTAAAGCTACTGTTGCTGTATCTGATGATCGCCGCCTTGCCTGTGCAAGCGCTGGCGTCCGTCGTGCAAAAGACATGTCCACCCGGCCATGCGCGACAGGCAGCAGGGGAAACGCGCCATGGCAAGACATCTCAGCACCGCGTGAAGGTGCGCGTGGCGAAGAAACATGCCGGCATCGGCAATGCCGTGGCGGCCGAAAAGGCTGCGCAGCAAGGAGACTCGGCTTGCGGCACCTGCGTAGACTGCTGCCTTGGCGGTGCCATCGTACCGCCGGTTCTTGTGTCGGGCACTCCGCACGATCGCACTGAAGTTCACCTGTCCGCTAATCTCTCCCTTGTCTCTGGTTTCATACCTGACGGCATAGAGCGCCCCCCTCGCAATATCTTCGGTTAAGTCCGCACGTACGTCAGCGCAGCGCCAATTTGTTGGCGATGCTGTCGTGCCTGCGACGTCCGCTTCGTCTTGGTCCACCAATTCGGGCGGCGTATTTCGCTACGGTCCCAGCACCTGAAAGGATTTCCGATGTATTTGAAACGCAAGCCTATGGCACTGGCAATCAGTGCAATTTTGTCCGCCACCACCAGCCTGCATGCCTTGGCGCAGAGTGCTGACGGCACCCCTGCCAACCCGGATAGCAAGCAGACGACCACCGTGGTCGTGACCGGTAGCCACATCAGCACCAACCGATCAATGATGACCGGCATCGGTGCGGTCACAGTAATTGATAAGGACGCAATCGAGCGCTCCGGCGCCACTTCAGTGGAGACGCTGTTGCAACGCATGTCGTCATCGGCGGGCTTCGCCGGCAACCAGACCAATGCCTATTGGGCCGAGAACGGTTATGGTACGACGCAAGTAAACCTGCGGGGGCTTGGAGCGAACCGTACTCTTGTGCTGATTAATGGCCGTCGCGTCGTCAGCGGCGGCACGGGCGCAAACAGCTCTGTGGATCTGAACATGATCCCGGTCGCCATGATCCAGCGCATGGAAGTGCTCAAGGACGGCGCGTCGGCCATCTACGGCGCCGACGCCGTGGCCGGTGTCGTCAACCTGATTACACGCAAGGACTTCAACGGGCTCGAATTGCAGACACGTTATGGCCAGACCAGCCGGAGCGACAGCCGCGAGAAGGCGGCCAATGTCGCCTGGGGCATCAGCGGCGAGCGCGGCTATTTGATGACGGCGCTGGACTACTCGCAAAGCGGTACCGTCAACATGGCCAGCCGCGCCCCGTGCGGGTTGGGCGAAGCCAACGGCAAGCTCGAATGCGTCGGGAGCTCATCGACTATCGGTGGCCGCGCAGTGCTGGCCGACGGGACCCGCGTGAACTTCAACCAGACACCCGGCGGCAATGGCAATTTCTACGAACGCTACAACGGCGCCAAACACAACTTCAACAGCAACCCTTACCTGAACGCGGTCAACCCGATCAAGCGCATCAGCTTCAGCACTTTCGGCAATCTGGCGATCAATGACGAATTGCGTTTGTTTACCGAAGTCCTGTACACCAACCGCCAGTCGGAGCAGTTGGCCACGCCCGGCGCGCTGGGTGTGTACCGTCCAATAAACATTGCGGCGAACCATCCCACCAACCCGACCGGACAAAGCCTGCTGCTGCAGCGTCGCCGGTTGCTGGAGGCTGGACCGCGCGTTTTCAGCCAAGAAGTCAACACGGCACGTCTGGTACTCGGGTTGGAAGGGCGCCTGGGCGAGCATTGGGACTGGAATGCCGCCGTCAACTATGGGCGCAATACAGGAGTGGGGGCTACCTCCAACGTCGCTAACCTAGACCGTGTCGACCAGACCCTGAACACCGCCGTTTGCAGCAAGGCGGCCGGTGCCGCCATTCCCTGCGGCGACTACCTCGGCTACGGCGATCTCACGCCACAGGTGCTGAGCTATATCATGGGGCCGATCCGCGACCATGGTGGCAATGAACAAAAGAGCGCGAGCGCCAACCTGCACGGCAAGCTGTGGCAAATGCCGGCCGGGACCGTCGGCTTCGCCACCGGCGTCGAGATCCGCAAGGACAAGGGCTGGCTGGACCCCGATCAGTTGACTGTGCTGGGCATCAGCAACACCAACCAGCAAACGCCGATTGCCGGTGAGTACGACGCCAAGGAAGTGTTCGCGGAGGCGGGCATTCCCCTGCTGGCAAACCACTGGCTGGCACAGTCGTTGGACTTCAACACGGCGGTGCGCTACTCCAAGTACCAAATGTTCGGTTCGAACACGAGCTACAAAGTCGGTCTGGACTGGCAGGTAGCGCCCTCGTTCAAGCTGCGCACCAACTACTCCACGGCGTTCCGCATTCCGAATATCCCGGAACTATATGGCGGCAACGCCGAGGGCAACTTGACCACGACAGATCCTTGCAGCGGCTGGAGCGCCTTGCCCGCGTCGTCGGTACTGAGCCAGAACTGCCGTGCCGCTGGCGTGCCGGCCGGCTACACTCAGCTGGGCAACACCATCCTGACCACCACCGGCGGGAACAGCCGCTTGCAGCCCGAGAAAGCGAAAACGCTCACGGCGGGGGTGGTCTGGACGCCGCAGTTTGCGCGCGACCTGGTGCTCACGCTGGACTACTTCCGCTTCCGCATCGAGAACTCCATCTCCACGGTGGATGGTTCGACCAAACTGCGTGCCTGCTACGAGTCCGTTGGCCTTAGCCACCCGTTTTGCAGTAGTGCCCATCAAACCCGAAATCGGCTGACCGGCGAGGTAGACTTCCTGTCGGCACAGCCTTCCAACGCAGCCAGTGAAAGCATGTCGGGCATTGATCTGGGAGCGCTGTACACGATGCGGGTGGGTTCCACGCGCGTCACGTTCAATGGCGAGGCAACATACTTGCGCAACTTCGACGTCACGCCATTCCCAGGCGGTGAAGTGCTCTCGTACGCTGGCAAAATCACTGGCGGGCGCGGAAGCTTTACGAAGTGGCGCTCGTTCGACACGCTGACAGTCGTCAACGGAGTCTGGTCGGGTTCGTACAGCTTGCAGTACACCGGCAAGGCGCGTGACATCAACGCTTCGCCAGGCGACATCGGAGACCACGCACCTGCGGTCACGTATCACAACGCTCAGCTTAAATACGCGCTGAGCAAGAACACCAGCGTGTCCTTCGGCATCGACAATCTGTGGGACAAGAAGCCGCCGTTTATCCAGAGCTGGACAGACGCGAACACCGATACGATGACTTACGACCTGCTGGGCAGACGCTGGTACGCCAAGCTGATATATCGCATGTAAGCCAATGCGGGCCGCACGCAGCAGTGCGGTCCGCATATTAACGCAACAAGAGGATAACTATGAAACCTGCATTTTGGTCGCGTCGCCTGCATAAGTGGCTTGGCTTGCTGGTTGGGATACAGGCGCTGTTTTGGATGGCGAGCGGTCTGTATATGACAGCCATCTCGATTGAGATTATCCATGGTGACCATTTGGCGCACCTGGAAGAGGGCGAACTGCGCTCTGCCCAGTTGGTCGCTTCGCCGGCCCAAGTCACAAGCCAGTATGCCGGGGTAACCGGCTTTCGTCTAAAGCAGTCGCAAGGCAGCGAGCTTTACCAAGTTCGCCATGCGGACGGCGTGGCACTGGTGAACGCTCGGACCGGCCAGCGCTTGGAGCCTTTGGACGAGAAAGCTGTACGCGCGCTCGCCTTGTCGTATTACCAGGGGGAAGGTGAACTGGAGCGGCTCCAGTTGCTGACCGAACTACCGGGTGAGGTCGCCAAGCGCAAAGGGCCGCTGTGGCGCGCGGAGTTCAGCGATGGCAACGGAACCACGCTGTATATCTCCCCCTCGACCGGAGAACTGGTCGCCAAGCGGCACACGCTGTGGCGCATTTTTGATTTTCTGTGGATGCTGCATATCATGGATTACGACACCAGAGACAATATCAACAACAACCTGCTGCGGGTAGCCGCCACTGCGGGCACGCTGTTCGCCTTCAGCGGCATCTGGCTATTGTGGTTCAGCTTCCGTCGGAGGGCCACCGCATGACACCGATGCTCCGCAAGTTACACAAATGGGTAGGCTTGGTGGTCGGAGTCCAGTTTCTGCTGTGGCTGGCCAGCGGCCTTGTGATGAGCCTGTTCGACCATCACGCCGTGATGGGCGAGGCACGCCGGGCACCGGCGCCTGCGGAACGCCTTTGGCCGTTAAATGGCCTGCAGGCACCTTCTGGCGTGCTCGCCGCTGCGGGTCGCCCGGCCGCCTTGCTTGAAACCGGCTGGTTGGGCGCGCGGCCGGTCTACAAGTTAAGCCACGAAGGGAATGGTTGGCTGGTGGACGCGGCGACCGGTAAGCCAGTGCAAGTAGCCGTCGCGGACGTGCTTGCCGCCGCCAAGGCAGACTACCGAGGAACAGCCCCTCCAGGCACTCCAAAATTGCTCGACTCACCCGGCCTGGAAGCTCGCCGGCACGCAGGCCCGGTCTGGCGCGTTGATTTCGCCGATGCCGAAGGCACCACCTTGTATCTGTCCAGCGTGGATGCCAAAGTGCTTGAACGGCGCAACGATCTGTGGCGTTGGTTCGACCTGGCGTGGATGCTGCACATCATGGATTACAGCGGGCGCGAGGACTTCAATAATTCGCTGGTGGTAATGGCCGCAGTTGGAGGTGTCTGGATGGCACTGTCCGGCATCTGGCTGCTTGCAACGAGTTTCCGCCTGCGCGAATTCATTCCGCGCCGATGGCTGCCGGTGCGGGACGTGGAAGTCGTCGACGGCGCGGGCAGAGCCCTGGCCACCGCGCCTTCTTTCGAAGGTGACACAGTCTACCTAGCCCTTGCTCGCGCCGGGATGAATTTGCCATCGAACTGCGGTGGTGGTGAGAGCTGTGGGCTGTGCGAGGTAAGGATCGGTCGTAATCCGCCAGCGCCGACCAGCGCAGATCGCGAGCACATTGCTCCAGCGCGCCTACGAGATGGCCACCGCCTTGCCTGCAGCCTCGAAGTGAACGGCAATCTACGGGTGGCGGTTGCTAATGGTGCGGCGATTGTTGGCGCTTCCTGCGCCACGGTGGAGAGCGTGACCGCCGTGACGCCGTACTTGCGCGAAATCGTCCTTGTGCCTGAGTCTAGGGCAGGCGCAGAGTTCCGGCCAGGATCGTACATCCAGCTGCGCATTCCGCGCTATAAGCTTGCGCGCGAGCACTTGCACCTTCCAGAGCATCACCGCGCTGAATGGCATGGCCTGCGCCTGCCTTCCGTTTTGCGCTCCTCGCAGCCGGTTCGCCGTTCTTATTCGCTATCTATGCCTGTGGTACGCGCAGATGGGAGACTTCATTTGTTGGTACGCTTTTCACCAGGTAGCACAGATGCCGGCCATGCGCCCGGGCGAGGCTCTTCGTACATCTACTCGCTGAAGTCCGGCGACACCGTTTCGTTCAATGGCCCGTTCGGCGAGTTCGCTCTACGCCCCGGCAAGACCGAGAAAATCTTTATCGGTGGGGGGGCAGGCATGGCGCCGCTGCGTGCCATGATCCTTTCCTTGCTTGATGGCGCGGCATCGGAGACGATTCATTTCTGGTATGGGGCTCGTAGCGGCCGTGACGTTCCTTATGAAGAGGAGATGCGGACGCTGGCGGCGCAATACTCGAATTTCGATTGGCGTGTGGTGCTGTCAGAAAGCGGCGAAGCGGGACACGGCATGGTGCACGAGGTGGTGCAGCGTGAGCTGCTTGCAAAGCATCCGCATCTGCGGGATTGTGACTTTTACGTCTGCGGGCCGCCGCAGATGCTTGCCGCTACACGCAAAATGTTGGCAGACTTCGGCGTGCGCAAGGTTGCGTTTGATGATTTCAAGATATAAAAATTAGCATGACATCGGCCTGCGGGGCGGACGTACGGTGTGTCAGTCAAAACGTATGCCGGACTCTGCTCTGCAGTTTTTTCAAAAGGCAATACTGCAAGAAACCAAAGGTGTAACGATCTTAGTGATTATTCAGGACTCCAATGTCTAGGCAGTTGGCGCGACGGGCAAGCTTGTCTGGTTCGTTGCCCCATAGCGTGCCGGGTTTATCACTACGGTGACCAGCATCACTGCATCGTTATGCCCGCAGCGCGCTCACCGCCGCGGTCGGCACCGGCAAACAAGTAGTTGCGACCGCCGATGTCCGTGCGGGACATGCAATAGGCTAGTGCTTCTTTGGAATGCGGGTTATCATCGACGTGCCTAAGAGCCGACATTGTTCTAAGAGAAGCTGATTCTTTGTTCGAAGATCGTCGGCGTCTCTTTTACACTTCTCCAATTCTGCCAATGAGTCCTGGAGTTCTAGCTCCGTAGCTCGGTGCACGTCCTGCAAATCGAGAAATTTCTTGCGCCAATCATCGGCACGCTCGTGAAATGAGCGCCGCACTCTGGTCCGCCCAGTGATTTTATTTTCTTTGAGCTGATCAATCCAGGTCTTCACTTGCCGGCCAAGTGCCTGCTGCTTCGGTGAGAATAGAGTGGTTAAGCTGATCTTTGCGCGTCGAGCCACTTCGTTCATAGAAATTGCCCCGCCATTTTGGGGATATATACTACCGTTTTCCCCCATTTCCTTTTCTATTTCCCTCATCGCCTCACGCACCCTGATTTCTACTTGAGCTGTGCGCGCCTCTCCACGACGCTTTGCCGCATCTTTTTTTCGGTCGTTCATGCTCCAGCCTTCATAATGGTAATGACTTCTGGATTGTCACGCCAGTTCTCTTTTATGTCATCAAAGCGATTCAGCTCGATGGATAATTGCCGGGCATAACTTGCTACAGTTAAGAGATCGTTGTCCTTAATTGCCTGTTGCGCATTCATCAGAATGATTGGGATAATTCTCTGTGTATCGCGGCGCCCAGTCCTCTCCTCAATGCGATTGATACATTCGCTTTGACAGTTTGCGATATTCGGAATACCTTTCTTTGTACTGCACAACCCAATCTCGCCATCTGTCTTCGTACATACGACGTGTGCATTCACAAGACGCATGCATTGTCCATTATTGGTGAGCAGTACTGCGAGTTCATGTGAAGTTTCTACTTCCCAAATTTTACCCGTTCGGTGGAGTTCGCTTTCATAGCTGCTTACAGTCGAACTAAGAACAGGAGCGCCCAGACCGCCATGCCCTGCGTATGGCAGGACAGTTGGCTTGTGCACAGCTTCATACATGTCTTCAATTAGATGCTGCGCCCGCATGACCCGAAGTTCGCGGGTGATGTCATCAATCTCCTTAGCAAAGGAGTTATCGGTGAGCATATAACCCAGGGTCATCGTGATATCCTTGTGACCTAGGAGCCGCATCAGCACTTTTGGACTACCATCAATAGCCAAGCCTGCCAGGCGTGAAAGAGTCTTGCGGAAACGGTGCGTATGTAAATTTCTCCCTCCCGGGGTAGCTGTCATACCTATTCGCATTGCCAATCGCGTTAAGGATGCATTGGCAACGGCCAATCGTTCTTCCGCATCTGCCCTCGGTGAGGAGCCCAACGATGCCCAAAGGTGCTCTGGCACGCCGACAGGGTATTCTTCATCTTTTATTCCCTTTCTTATTTTGGCGAGCTTCTCACAGGCTTCTATGAGCTTTACCTGTTGTGCAAGAACGTCGACTAGAATTTCCGGCGCTGGCCATTGGCGTTCTTCACCATTGATCGCGAAGGCCAGTTTGTAAGTTTTTCCGTTTGCATACGGTTGACCGTCCCGGGCCCATTCAATGGATTCTCGTGGCAGTGTCATGATCTCACCGATTCGTCCAGCCATTACCAGTAGGGTGATCCACAGGTGGGCGCTTTGTAGGGTCAATGCCAAGGTTGCGACACTCGCCCATTTACGGATCGGCCACTCGAAAGGGTCGATCTCTTCAATTGCTCGGCGAGCGCCTCGATAAGAGCCATGGCAAATTGGAAACGGCGGCGCTAGTATTGTATCTCCAGCGCTATCTCGCCAAGGGTTTGCATCAAAGTAGCTCGCGATAGATCGCGTCATCTTCATCGAATTGCTTTCAGTCTTCGAAGCAAAATTTATGTTGGCAATTAGCTCAGGGAGGGAATCTAATAGATGAATGAGATTGGGGCCCAAAACCTGCACTATCCATAGTACCCGTGGCCCCATTTGGGCTAAGAATTCGTCAGGGATTGGTTGATATGGTGTGGATTCTTTCTCAGGACTCCGCGCGGCGACTTCGCCTCGGGGTGAGGTGGTATTTCCAGCGAACTCGATGGCCGGTGGCGCATCGCCCCAAAGCCCGCGATTCCGGAGCTCTGTAAGTCGCCTTAAGTGGTCCCGGGTATGACGAGAGGAGCGCAGTTCGCGCAAATCTTCAGCCGTTAGAGTGATAGCGAACTCAAAGCTCGTGTAAGTCGGTGTGGATAATCTGTTTAGGATGCCTCGTGCAACAATCGTATTAAACTTCGTATATAAAGCCGAAGCGATCGTGCTAGCATCAAGTGATTTGTGACGGTTTTTGCCAAGGCTCGACGGCCCCATCCGCATTAACAAACCTAGCCGGGTGAGCCAAATCACTCCCTCGTCCAACAAAGCATCGAGTTGCGACGACGCGGTAAGCTTGGCAGGGAGCGCGCTTAAGAGCCTCTGGCGAAGATTGATGCAGCGTAATTGTGAGCCAAAATGTTCAATCATAGATTGAGGCGTTTCCCAGAAACCAAGAGTTTCGCCATGTCCGAGGATAGCCTGGCACTGTCTTGCGCCTTCGGAGGGCAGTTGTTGAAGACCAACCAAAGGAAATGTTCCAATCAAGTTGACGTGGCTGTTGCATTGATCAACGGGATTTTCTAACGAGCGAGGGGGCGTCGGGGCTGATGTACTCATAAGGCGGCCTATTCATCGAAGGATAGTGGCACTCCAGGAACATAATGTTTTCCATTTTTAATCGCATCAGCCCATTTCCTTCGTGAATCTATCACCAAATTGAGCTCAAAGAGTCGCAGTGCCGCGAGGTTGTTTGTGAGTTCCATTGAATAACTCGCAGAAATCCATGCTTCAATCGGCAGGTTCACTTGCAGCGCAAGTAACTCCTCGACACGCATAGAAATGCCATCGTAACTCTCGGGTAAAAGCACCGCGTTTTGTGGGCACAGCAGGCAACGATTATCATTGCATGGACCTTGGCCGGAGCTTCGGATTTGGAGCGAAGGATTGTATGGATCTTTACAACCTATGTTGAGGCGACTGCGCGAAAGTGCTCGATGTTCTGTCAGGCGCTGTTCCATCTCCTGCGTCACTACTCCATGGCGGTGTAGATGCGCAAGGATCGTAAGATCCACACGGCCCTTTCCTAGCTCGCTCATCAGGATTTCGAGGAAGCGACGAACTGAGTCATCGGCTTCTTTGTTCAAAACATTATTATTAATGTAATCGGAGCTGGTGCGAAGATGAGCATGCCCCAAAGCCCGTTTCACCGCGAGAATGTTACCGCCGCTGCTTCTGAAGACAAATGTGGCAAAGAAGTCACGAAAATCGCTTGGAGTAACATGCGGAATCCTAGACTCATTCCGTTCTGTTCGTTGGGCGTTTATTCGTTCCAATATTATTTCGAGATACGAAATTTTTCTACCCTCTTTGCTTGTCTTTCCTTCCAGGTATCTCGTACCAAGCCAGCCAATGTTTCCGCGTTTGTCCACGTAAAGCCAAACGCTACGGCAACCTTGCTCAAGCCGTTGCAAAAGACCATACTGCCTAGACTGCTCTTTATATTCCGCGCCGTCGCGAATAAAATCAATATAGCGGCGCTTTTCATCTTCAAGACGAACCTGAAGAACGGTGCGAAGCGATGAAACGCGTTCCATATACGTTTTTATCAAATGGCCAGGGCCAGATACCGTTTTCCAAAGTCCAATTATCGTTTGCTCTTTATTCTTGGCTCTTGCCTTATTCCCATTCAATAGGTAAGTTTCAGGAGTGAGCACAAATCGCTTATGGAGGCCGCTAAAATTATCTTTCGGGTGTGAAAATAAAAAATTCTGAGTTACGTCAAGGGCTTGAAGCGTCGAAGGATTCCAGCCACTGTTGCAAAGGCATAGATGGAAAATAGCATCGGCGTCCCATTTGGTAGGGAATATGGTTTCATGTAAGCGACTTATACTGAAGCCAGACTTTTTTTTAAAATGTGATTGATCGATGCCGTCCCTCAGTTCGGCAGATGTCGGGACTTCTTTATCATATTTTTTCTGCACTGCGCGCATGTGTTGAATATGATGATATAAGTCGGCATCCTGCTGTCCTTCAGGTGCGGTGTCGGATTCGTTGAGCCGATCTGCTAGCTCCCACTTCTCTAGAACAGTCCGACATTCTCGCTTAAGCGCCAAACGTAGCACCTTGATCTGCTCCTCTGGCGGTTGGTGACGTGTTGGGTCTCCGCTCTTTGGCGTTTGCCAGTATAGCGGGCGTGCGCCGAGAGCCATACGGGTAGCATCAGCAATGGACCTGAAGATAGTAAAGGATGATCGGTCCATTTGGATTTTGTACGCGAAGTAACAATGAATCATCTCAAGCATTCGTACATCCTCGATCCGGGCAGTACTTTCTCCTGTCTGTTCTGATGCAGCCTCTACTGCGTCAAAGAGGCGCCACCAAGCGCGCAGCGACTGAATGTAAGCGTCTACCGTCCCAGGACGAGCGGGGAGCAGGCTGTCTTTAATTGAGGGAGCCAGTTGATGGATTAATTTATGACGACCAGTAAAAGGAACAAACTTTGCGCTATTTCTTCCTCCTTCCACTTCTGTCTGCCCAGTAGCAAGTGTGTGAAGGTTAACCTCCTTAGGCTCCAATTCGTGGCGCGTCCAGAAGATCAACGGGTCATTCGATTCTGGCGCACCGGGCAATTGCACTGGGGCTGGCGTAAGCCCTGTGTGTTGCTTAAGGTGGTCCTTCTTGTAGTGACGAATACTCATATTCCATCTTCCAAATCGTCTTGACTCAGCTGCTCAACCCAGTTCTGGTGGAAATTCATGTTAATCCCGAGGCGGTCAGAAAGCCATTGTAGGTAAACTATCGTCGTTTCCTGGCTCACGTGCCTTAGTTGAGGTTGAATTGTCAATTGGATGCAAGTCTCTGCCTGTAGTTGTAAGATCTTAAACACTGACTCATCGACCTTCATGTTCAACGCGCGATCGACGATACTCCAGTATTGTTGGATATGCTTCCACAAAACGGAACAAGCCCAGAAGTCTCGAGCGAGATGCGGCGACCATCCTCTTGGCCGGTCCACGCTTCGCCAAAAATCATAAATATTATCCCCGGTGTACCGATTCCCGTTCCTTGGATTGAGAAATAAGTGCACAGCATTGTGTCTTATCCTCTCGGCTTCGCTGCGTGACTTTGCTTTGCGTGTAGCGAGCACTAGCGCCTTCGGGCGTACTCGCTCTCGGTATACATGGAGTTTCTGGGCTAGAGGCATTGGAATGCGAATGATTCCGTGAGGCCCGATCTTGTCTCCGTGATCTCGGCCATATTCAGGACCTTTTGTATTAAATCGTAGGTCAATAAGCACTGCCTGATGCTCAATAGGCTTTTCAGGATTCACGATTCGCCATTCCCTCGGATCTATTGGCAACGTATCAACGCGCCAGGCAGCCGCCTCGGCTCGTCGAATTGCCATCTCGAGAATAGTCTCAGCTATAAGAGCTTCAGTTGTACATCGTAAATTTAGTCGTTGAAGCCAATCAAAAATCTCTACTTCCTGAGGGAAGCCTAACCGTCGTTTCTCTTCTCGAACTTTCCCCTTTCGAGTTTCGACTGATTTTGTTTCACGCCCACTAAAACTCGAGGGACTGTAAGAGGAGTAGGTCTTAATTATTTTAGGAATGTGGAATGGCTCTCGCAGTCCTTTATCTGCAGCCCAAGTCAGAAATTCGGCAGCTATTGACACGCGGACGTTAATGGTTCTAGGTTTCAGTCCAACGTTGTCGCGCGACCAGATGCCGGTTTGCATTTCGACCTGATAGTGCTGAATCAGGTCAATCTTATAATTCGCTTTTAGAGGATCCTTCGCGCGCACATGGCACCACTCAAGAAAGTTCGCCAGCCAATGGGCGTAATCTTTCATCGTTACCGAGCTGGGCGGGAGAGCAGATTCCTCTTTGCCACGTTGCTTCGGTTCCCATATGCCAAGCCCGCGATCAATCAGGAACTGGTTTGCGAGACGATGATATCCGGGACGGTCGTCCATGATGAAAGGAAGGTGGGCGACTCTGCCGAATCCCTTTGATTCCAGAACGCCAGGGGTTGAATAGACGACTCGAAAACCATAGTTCATGGTGGCTCCATATCGAATGGCTCCATAGTAGTCCAACATTTACAGATCTAGTGATAATTTTGCTTCCGTATAACGCAACGCACCCTGTACATGCTGATGGTGGTGGCCGCCGCGCTGTGGCTGAACCGCATCGCCAGCGTGACGCAGGTGCTGTGCTGCGCGCTGGGCGTGGTGGTGGCGATCGACCCGTGGGCCGTGCTGTGGCCGGGCTTCTGGCTGTCGTTCGGCGCGGTCGCGACGATCTTGTATGCCACGGTAGGCCGCACCGCGCAGCGGCCCGCGCACGATGCGCCCCCAACATCGCGCCGCGAGCGGCTTTGGCTGGCGCTGAGCGTCGGCGCCCACACGCAGTACGCGGTGACGTTTGGCCTGGTGCCGTTGACGATGCTGCTGTTTGCGCAGGTATCGGTGATCAGCCCACTGGCGAACGCCGTGGCGATCCCCCTGGTCAGCCTTGTCGTGACGCCGTTCGCGCTGGCGGGCAGCATGCTGCCAGCAGCGTTGGCCGCGCCGGTGCTCGGCCTCGCGCATCTTCTGGTGGAATGGCTGGCCGTCTGCCTGCAATGGTTCAGCGGCATGCGCTACGCCGTCTGGAGCGCGCCGACGCCGCCGGCCTGGCTGTTCTGCTGGGCCATGCTGGGCGCCATCTGGCTGCTGGCGCCACGTGGGTGGCCTGTGCGCTGGCTGGGCCTTGCGACCTGGATCCCGCTGCTGGCTGCAGCACCGTTGCATCCGGCGCCGGGCCGTATGACCGTCACCGCCTTCGATGTAGGACAGGGCACGGCGCTGCTGATCGAAACCAGCCGGCACCGGCTGCTGTACGACACCGGCCCGGTCTACGCGGCCACATCCAACGCGGGCAACCGCGTCATCCTGCCGTATCTGAAGGCACGCGGCATCGCCGCATTGGACGGCGTGATCGTCACCCACAGCGACGCCGACCACTCGGGCGGCGCCTTGTCTGTGCTCGACGGCGTGCGTGTGGACTGGGTACTGTCCTCGCTGCCGCCGCTGCATCCGATCGCCAGGGCCGCGCACCGTCACCTGCATTGCGCGGCCGGCCAGCACTGGGACTGGGACGGCGTCCACTTCGAGCTGCTGCACCCGCTGGCAAACAGCTACGCCGACGACGCGCTCAAGCCCAACGCGCGCGGCTGCACATTGAAAGTCACGGCGGGCGGCAAGTCGATGCTGCTGGCCGCCGACATCGAAGCCCCGCAGGAAGCCGCGCTGCTGCAACGCGCCCGCGCCAGCCTGCAGGCGGACGTGCTGCTGGTTCCGCACCACGGCAGCGGCACCTCGTCCACACCGGCATTCCTGTCTGCGGTGCGCCCGCAGACCGCCGTCTTCCAGCTGGGCTACCGCAATCGCTACCACCATCCCCGGCAGGACGTCTATGAGCGCTACGGCCAGCTGCACATCGAGCGCCTGCGCACCGACCAGACGGGCGCGCTGACGCTGGAATTCGGCGACAGCATTGCCATCAGCGCCTGGCGCCAGGCCCATGCGCGCTATTGGTACGGCCGCTAAATTAGAGCCTTTCATCCAAGCCGGGCAGGGTAAGTGCCATTACAATGGCCCGAGAACAATCATACGAACCATCATACGGAGACCGCTTGTGAGCAAGCCCAAGCTGCATTTTGCCCACGCCAACAGCTACCCGGCGGGCGTGTACCGCCAGTACTTCGAGCTGCTGGCCGACGATTTCGACATCCAGGCGCTGGACATGCACGGCCACAGTCCGCGCTACCCGGTCAGCGACGGCTGGCCGCACCTGGTCGACGAGTACATCAACGAGCTCACCACCCGCTACAAGGAACCGGTCATCCTGGTCGGCCACTCGCTGGGTGGCATGCTCAGCCTGATGGTGGCGCATGCGCGGCCGGATCTGGTGCGCTGTGTCGTCATGCTCGACGCGCCGGTGGTGGCGGGGTGGCGCGCGCTGGCCTGGCGCCTGATCAAATTGAGCGGCAGCGCCAACCGCGTGCCGCCGGCAAAATTCTCCATCCGTCGCCGCAATGTGTGGCCGGATGTGCAGACGGCCCACCAGTCATTTCGCCAGACAATGGACTTGTTCGCGGCGGCGCCGGGCGTGCTGGCCGACTACATGGAGAGCGGCCTGAAGCCGCACCCGGAAGGCGTGCAGCTGCGCTTTACCCGCGAAGTGGAGACCAGCATCTACGCCAGCCTGCCGCATCATCTGCCCAAGCTGGTGCGGGGCCGCTTCCCGGCGCCGATCGGCTTCATCGGCGGCACCGACTCGTGGGAGACCAGCCAATCCGGCCTGGAGCACACGCAAGCGCTGGTCGGCAAGCATTTCCGCATCGTGCCGGGCGGGCACTTGTTCCCGATGGAGTCGCCGGCGCTGGCGGCGCAGGCGACACGCGAAATGATCGCCGGCTTGTTAACGGTAAAAGCCCGCGTGGAGCGGGCTGTTGCCTAGCTAAACCAGCCGGGTCAGGCTTTGCGACGACGTGCCAGGAATGCCATTATGCCCAGGCCTGCAATCAGCATGCCATAGGTTTCAGGTTCCGGTACCACCAGTGTGTTGCGCACGTAGATGGTCTCCGGCACACCGCCGATAGGGCCGCCGTTGACGCCATCGGTGACGTAGCCATTGGCGTAGTCATTGATGTCGACGTGGTAGAAGTTGCCCCAGTACTCGGAAGCGAAGATGTAGCCGGCGTGGTTGCTGTAACCGGCGGGAGGGCTGCCGATGCCGCCAGGATTGCCGGCGACGATGAAATCGGTCCATAGTGGGCGCATGGCCCATTCGTTCGCGGTCGCCACGCGCCAGCCTTCTGCCGCGCGGTAGGTGGCGGGCTGGATGTTGCCCGGCCCCCATTCGTCCGGTCCGATCGGGCCTGCGTAGACCCAATCCAGCCCCGAATTGTTTAGATTAATCAAGACATTAGCGTCCGGTATGGCCGTTGCCGAGCTGATGATCTGTGCTTGAGCCCCTGATGCGATCCCCATCGCAATTACTGCCGTTATTAGAAACTTTTTCATTTGGCTATCCATTTTGAGTTTATTTGACAGAAAGGTTTTATGGATTTCAGGTATTCGACTGCTAGTCCATCTTACAATTCTTTTGTCATTATGCAAATTAATTTTCTGAATCGCTATCACCGTGTTAGCCGGTGCAACGGCTATTACCGGTGTAAAAATGTTCTTAAAAACCGGATGATCGCGTAAAATCTCGGGCATTCGGTGCCATGCGCCGCCCCCCTGAACTTTAGGAATGCCTTCGATGACGATTAAAAGCGACAAATGGATACGCCGGATGGCGGAGCAACACGGAATGATCGAACCGTTCTTCCCGGATCAGGTGCGCCAGGAAGAGGGCCGCAAGGTGATCTCCTACGGCACCTCGTCGTACGGCTACGACATCCGTTGCGCCGACGAGTTCAAGGTGTTCACCAACATCAACAGCACCATCGTCGACCCGAAGAATTTCGATTCGAACTCCTTCGTCGACATCAAGAGCGATGTCTGCATCATCCCGCCGAACTCCTTCGCGCTGGCGCGCACCATGGAATACTTCCGCATTCCGCGCAGCGTGCTGACGGTATGCCTGGGCAAGTCGACCTATGCGCGTTGCGGCATCATCGTCAACGTGACGCCGTTCGAGCCTGAATGGGAAGGCTATGTGACGCTGGAGTTCTCCAACACCACGCCGCTGCCGGCCAAGATCTACGCCGGCGAAGGCTGCGCGCAAGTGCTGTTCTTCGAGAGCGACGAAGTGTGCGACGTGTCGTACAAGGACCGCAACGGCAAGTACCAGGGCCAGCGCGGCGTCACCTTGCCGAAAGCGTAAGTAGCGCTCAGCGTTTTACCGGCAGTAGCATCTCCACGCACAAGCCACCATCCGCACGGTTGGTGGCTTTGATATTTCCGCCATACGCTTCGATCACATGCTGGGCGATCGCCAGCCCGAGCCCGTGGCCTTCCACGCTGGCGCTGCTGGAGCGGAAGAAGGGCTGGAAGATGGTTGCCAGGTCGACCGGCGCGACGCCGGGCCCGCGGTCGAGCACGCGGATGCGCAACTGGCGGGCGTCCGGCAGCACCAGGGTTTGCAGCTGCACCACGCCGCCTTCGGGGCTGTGCTTGATGGCGTTGCGCACCACGTTCTCGATGGCGCGCCCCAGCAGGTCGGCCTGGCCGGCCACCAGCACGTCCGCTTCGCCTTCCTGCACCACGCTGCGCTGCTGGCTGGATGCTTCGTAGCTGGCGTCGTCGGCGATCTGGTCCAGCAGCTCGGCCATGTTGATCTCTTCCTGATTGGCCTTGATGGCGCCGGCTTCCAGGCGCGCCAGTGTCAGCAGTTCCCCCACCAGTTTGTCCATGCGCACGCTTTCGCGTTCGATACGTTCCAGCGACGCCGCCAGTTTCTCCGGCTGCTGATGGGCGAGGCCGATCGCCGCCTGCAAGCGCGCCAATGGCGAGCGCAGTTCGTGCGAGACGTCGTGCAGCAGGCGGGTTTGGCCGTCGATCAGGCTGCGCAGGCGGGCGGTCATGCGGTCGAAGTCGCGGCCCAGGTCGTTCAGTTCGGAGCTGCCTTTGCCGGCGCCGAAGCGCGGCGACAGGTCGCCGCCGGCGGCGGCGTCGAAAGCCTGCCGCAGCGCGCGGATCGGACGGGAGAAGTACCACGCCAGCAGTACCGAGAACAGCAGGCTGGCCAGCACGGCTGCGACGATCGGCACCCAGGGCGTGAGGGGCTGGAAGCGCGGGCCGCGCATGTCGCCGGGACCGCCCGGGCCACCTGGGCCGCCCGGGCCGCTGCCACCATTGGGACCGCCCGGCCCGCCCGGAGCACCCGTTGCGCCGGGGCCGGCGCCGAGACCCGGTCCTGATCCACGTGTAGCGCCTGCCTCGGCCGGTGGGCCCGGTTGCGCGCCACGCGGCATCGCCGGTGCGCCTTGCAGTGCCATCTGCGCACCGCCCAGTCCCGCCATCAGCGGCCGGTCGAGATTGAGTCCGCGCGATGGCAGAAACAATATATATCGTTTTCCTTGCTGATCGCCGACCTGGCGCACCACGCGGCGCTTGCCTTCCTGCTTGAGCAGCGCGTGCGATTCGCGCAGCATGGCGGCGCTGACCGGGCGGCCCAGCAGCTCATGGCCTTGCTCGTCGACGGCGAACACGCGGTGCCGCTCCATACCTTCCAGCAAGCGGCGCAGTGCTTGGACGCCGCCGAATTCCAGCGTGGCGGCGGCTGAATTGATCGCAAACTCGGCCGGCGGGCTGGTATCGAGATCAGTGGTCAGCCCGGCCTGCTGGCTGTTCTTGAGCAGCACGGCGCCGCCGATGCCGACGGTGGCCGTCAGCTGTGCCAGCAGTATGCACACGAAAAACTTCCAGAACAGACGGCCCACAGGCTACTCCTTGATCAGCTGATAGCCCAGGCGGTACACGGTCTGCAGGCAGGAGCGCCCGTCGGCTATGGTGCCGAGCTTGTGGCGCAGGCTGCTCAGGTGGACGTCGATGTTGCGGTCGAAGCGCGCCAGCGGACGTCCCAGGCCCTGTTCGGACAAGGCGTTCTTGCTGACCGGGCGGCCGGCGTTGCGGGCCAGGACTTCGAGCAGGTTGAATTCGGTGCTGGTCAGTTCCAGCTTGTTGCCGGCCCAGGCGGCGCGGCGCTGCTCCGGCCACATGGTCAGCTGGCCGACGGTGATCGCGGCCGCCGCGCCGCTGTCGGCCGGCACGCTTTGCGCGCGGCGCAGGATGGCGCGAATGCGGGCCGTCAGCTCGCGCGGCGTGCAGGGCTTGGCCACGTAGTCGTCCGCGCCCAGCTCCAGGCCGACGATGCGGTCGGTGTCGTCGCCGCGGCCGGTGAGCATCAGGATGGGCAGCTGGCTGTTGGTGCGGATGCGGCGCAGCGTTTCCAGTCCGTTCATGCGCGGCATCATCACGTCCAGGATGGCGATCGAATACAGGCCGGTGAAGGCTTCGGCGGTGCCGGCCTCGCCGTCGTGCACCATTTTGACGTCGAAGCCTTCCTGCTCCAGGTACTCCTTGAACATGCCTACCAGTTCGATGTCGTCGTCTATCAGCAGTACTTTGCTCTTCATGCCGCGTGGTTCTTTCTATGTGGATGTGGCGATCATAACAGCCTCCAAGCCGCATCCGGCGGCCTTTTACCCCGTTTTACAACGCATTGCCCGACGCCAATTGCATGCCAAAACAGCCATCTTTACCTCGATTTACCGGCCGCTAACGGCGCTTTACACGGGGCGGCAAGAAAATGGCGACTCCCTACCAACCAAGGATGGTTTGCATGAAAAATCCAAGAACCCGCGTACACAATATCTTGCTGGCGGCCGCCATGGCCTGGCCGCTGATCGCCTCGGCCGGCGCCGATGACATGGGCGGCGACGCCGGACATCCAGCGATGACGCACGCGGCGCCTGATCGTGACGGTCAACACGGCCCCGGCCGCCAAGGCCCGGAACATGGCGATGCCGGCCCGGGCTTTCGCGGCGGCCCGGGCATGGGCGGACGTCCGCCTTTCCTGCACGGCGTCGAGCTGAGCGAGGCGCAACAAGACCAGGTGTTCGCCATCCTGCATGCGGAGCAGCCGTATTTGCGCGAGCAGGGCAAGGCCGCCGCCAAGGCGCACGAAGCCTTGCGCGCGCTGGGCCGCGCCGACAAATACGACGACGCCAAGGCCGCAGCGCTGGCGAAAGAGGCAGCGACGGCGATGGCGAACATCGCGCTGCAGCACGTGCGCACAGAGCAGAAGCTGCTGGCCGTACTGACCCCGGAGCAGCGCACCAAGCAGGCCGAGGGCATTGCCCGCCACGCGCCGCGTCCCTGATTTGACACTCACCCTGAACGGAGAACCTTATGTCGATTAGCGCCCTGAGTTCCAGCAATGCCAGCCAGCTCAGCTTCCTGAGCCGTTTAAGCAGCACCAACGCCAGCAGCAGCGCCGAGGCGACACGCGGCGCACCGCCGCCACGCCCGCCCGAAGGCGGCGGCTTCGCCTCGGCCATCGCCGACGCGCTGAAAGCCATCGGCATCACCAGCATAGGCGATAGCAGCACCAGCAACACTGGTGGCACCAGCGCGGTCGGTGCGGTCTCCGGCACGGATGGAGCCGATACCACGGACAGCAGCGGCGCGAGCGACGCCAACACCAAGCTGGCCGCCTCCCTGCAGGCGCTGTCGACCAAGGCAGGCGACAGCGGCGCCAGCGGCAACCTGGTCAACACAACGGTCTAAGCAAGGAGCGATGATGCAGACACATGATGACACCCACGAACACAGCCTGGCGGCCGACCTGGGCGCGATGCTGAACCTGGCCAGCGACCGTCGCCAGAGCTTGCGCTGGCTGCTGGCCGGCGCTTCGACGCTGCCGGTGCTTGGCTGCGGCGGAGGCGGCTCATCGGCTGGAGACAGCACCAGTTCGGCCACCACCACCGCCCCGTCCACGACCACGCCTGGCACCAGCACCACCACGCCCGCCGCCGGCAGCTGCGCCGTGATCCCCGAGGAGACCGGCGGCCCATATCCGGGCGACGGCACCAACAGCAACAGCAGTGGCGTGGTCAACGTACTGACGCAGTCGGGCGTGGTGCGCAGCGACATCCGCAGCAGCTTCAACGGCCCGACCGGCGTGGCGGCCGGCGTGCCGCTGACCATCAAGCTGCAGATCGTCAACGCCAACGGCAGTTGCGCGGCGCTGTCCGCCTACGCCGTCTATCTCTGGCACTGCGACCGCGACGGCAACTACTCGCTGTATTCAAGCGGCGTCACGGCGCAGAACTATCTGCGCGGCGTGCAGGTCAGCGACAGCAGCGGCAACCTGGCGTTCCAGACCATCTTCCCGGGATGTTATGCGGGCCGCATGCCGCATGTGCATTTCGAGGTGTATCCAACGCTGGCCAAGAGCGCCAGCGCGGCCAACCGCATCAAGACTTCGCAGTTCACCTTCCCGATGGCGACGCTCAACGAGGTCTATGCCACCAGCGGCTACGGCACCAGCGTGCGCAACCTGGCGCAGATCAGCTACGCCAGCGATAACATCTTCAGCGACGGTTACTCGCTGCAAATGGCCGCCGTCACCGGCAACGCCAGTGACGGTTACGTGGTGACGCTGACGGTCGGCGTGGCCGCCTGAAGGGAGGCTGCTTACAGCACCTTGGCGACCCAGACGATCAGCGTCGCCGAAGGCACCAGCAGCACTTGCGCCAGCAGCGTGCCGGCCAGGCGGCTGCCGACCAGCCACACCACGGCGCGGCGGAACTGCGTATCGCTGACGCGGCCCTCGACGACGTCGTCGGTCATGCCCGACATGTGGGGATCGATGAACACCGCCATCATCACCGTCGCGCCGCCGTTGATGATGGACGACAGCGTGCTGGACGTGACCCGCACCTCGGGATCGAGCACGCCCGCGTACAGCGAGGCGAACACGCCGACGGTCCACAAGGCCACCGCGCCGACATTGAGCAGCGTGACCGACGCCGACACGCTGCCGCTGTCGCGCAGGCCGCGCACATTGCCGGACGACGGCATGGCGGCCACGTCGCGCACATAGGACAGCCCGCCCTTGAAGAATCCGTGCAGCAGCAGCTTGGGCACCGAGCGGTGCACCTGGAAGTGTTCGACCGCGCGGCAGAACACGCGCTGGAAGGTCGGGATCAGGATGGCGCCGGCGATCGTCGCCAGCGCGGCCGACAGCAGCAGCCAGCGCAGGTCGGCCAGCACCAGGCCGGCGGCCAGCGGCTGGCCGAGGCAGGACTCGATGCGCTTGGCGAGGAAGGGGCCCAGGAAGGAATTCGAGGTGCGCGACACCAGCACCAGGATGCTGAACAGGGCCAGCGAGACGGCGATGCGCCGGGTGCGCACACCGGCTATCCTCACCGAGTAGGCGAGGGTGCCGATGAGATGGATAACGAAGGTTAGAAAGCAGATGAAAACCAGTTGCTTGTCCATGGGCCGGGCGCAGGTTGAAAGATCAGCATCATCCCATAAAGCCCAGGTTGCGGATACTGAAGTTGCCGATATTCGGGAACACATCGGCAATCTGCGTGGCGGACAGGCCGAACCAGCTGGCCAGCGTGGCGCCGTACTGGTCGACCGAGGTGGTCGGCAGCAGCGAGCCCGAGCCGACATCGAGATCGTGGCCGACGCCGGTGACGGGCATGCTGCCGTAGATGTTCTTGCCCTTGACCGCGCCGCCCATGATGAAGTGGTGCGAACCCCAGCCGTGGTCGGTGCCGTCGCCGTTGCTGGCGAAGGTGCGGCCGAAGTCGGAGGCGGTGAACAGCGTCACCTGCTTGCGCATGTCATTGCCTTGCAGGTTGGCCAGCGCGCTGTCGAAATAGGCCATGGCGTGGGCTACCTTGGCCAGCAGCTCTGGCTGGTTGAGTGCCTGAAAGTCGTGGCTGTCGAAGCCGCCCAGGCTGACGTAGAACACCTGGCGTTTGACGCCGAGCGCGTTGCGGCCGCCAATGATGCGGGCGATGGTCTGCAACTGTACAGCCAGCGGGTTGACCGTCGCCGCGCCGGTGCGCGGACTGATAAACGGCGGCGGAGCGGGCACGCCGGCCGCGCCGGCGGCCAGCATGGCGCCGGCCAGCGCCGCCTGGGAGCTGATGGCGCGGGCGGTGACGGCCGCATGTTCTTTCTGGAACAGGTCGCTTTGGTCGGCTGAAATGATCTGGCGTAGCGGGTTGGCGGCCGCCGGTGCGCCGAACAGGGTATCGCTGAGGTGGTTGATCGGCATCGCGCTGGTGCCGCCCAGCTGGTACTGGCGCACCGTGCGGCCGCTCAGGTACAGCGCGTTGCCGGCGTTGGAAATGCAGGTGAAGGTGGCGTTGCCGTTGGCGCTGGCCATGAGGTCGCCCAGGCGTCCGCCCCAGCCGGCGCCGCCGGTCAATTCGGTCTGCGACGATTGCCACATCGCCTGCTGGTCGTTGTGGGAGAACAGCCGTGGCGGCAGGGCCGCGCCGCCCGCCTTGTACTGGGCCAGCGTCAGCGGCTGGACCAGCGTGCCGACGTTGGCCAGCACGGCGACACGGCCGGCGTCGAACAACTCTTTCAGCGGCCGCAAGGAGGGATGCAGGGCGAAGGTGCGGCCGGCCTGCGGGTTGTTCGGCACGATGGGCAGTACGCCGCCGGCCGCGCCGACGCCGGGCAGGGCGATGGAGCCGCTGTCGGGCGTGGTGCGCAGGCGCTTGTATTCGTTCCACGACGCGCTGTCGGTGGCCAGCACGGTGTTGAAATGGTCGTTGCCGCCGGTGAGGAAAAGGCAGACGATGGCCTTGTAGTCGCTGGCGCCTTCGGCCGCGGCATTGCCCATCGCGGCCAGGTTCAGCGTGAAGGGGACGGCGCTGCCGCCGGCCAGGGCCAGCATCTTGCCGACGAAGCGGCGGCGGGAGGGGGATTCGAAATGCATGGGCTAGTCCTTATCGTTGCGCCAGGTATTCGGGCGATGCCATCGCCAGGACGATGGCCAGGTAGACGCGGTTGCGGCGGGCGTCGTCGACCCGGTTGGGGAAGGCGGCGCTCGGCGGCGGGATGTTGACGGAGTTGACCGCGCTGATGATCTGGTTGCGCAGCGTGCTCGACATGCCGCCGTTCAGCAACAGCAGGTTGATGCGGTCCACCAGCAGCGCCGGCTGCCCGGTCAGCGCCAGCTCGGCGCTGTAGTCGGGTTGCACGTCGCGCGCCGAGCCCGCGCCGTAGGGAATCAGGTACTGGATGAAGTTCAGGTAGCCGGTGACGGAGGGCTCGCCGGTGATCTGCATCTCCGGCGCCACCAGGCCGCGCATCGACAGGCTGGTGTTGGGCGGCGTGTAGGAGGGGCGGAAGAAGTTGAACACCGACGGCGCCCGCAGCGGCGACTGCGCCAGCGCGTACAGCGGATCGTCCGTGATATGGATCTGGAAGCGGCCGGAAGCCGATTTGACGTTGAAGGCGCGCATCCAGTTGGCCATCCGCAGCACCGGTTCGCGCAGCTTTTTCGCGCTGCCGGTGTCGGCGGCTTCCGGGTCGAGCAGCACCGCGCGTATCACTGCCTGCATGTCGCCGCGCACGCCGCTGCCGTTGTTGGCAAAGGCCGCCGCCACCCGCGACACATAGGCGGGACTGGGGTTGCTGCTGACCAGGCGCTGGATCAGCTGGCGGCCGATGAAGGGGCCGACGTTGGGATGCTGGAACAGGGTGTCGAGCGCGGCCGCCATGTCCGACTCGCCGGTGCCGCCGACGCCGATGGTGGTGCCGAGGAAGCTCTTGGCCGAGGTCGAATGGTAGGCCGGATAGTTCTGCATCGGCGTCCAGTCGCGGTTCGGATCGGCGAGGTTGCCGTTGAAGCGGTTCGGCGCCTTGTCCGGGCCGGCCCAGCTCCAGCCGGTGAAGACCTTGGCCATGCCGGCCACGTCGTCGTGGGTGTAGGTCTCGACCGGCCTGCCGTTTTGCTGCTTCAGGCTGCCGTCCGGATTCAACTCGTACAAGCCGATGCTCATCAGTTGCATCACTTCGCGGGCGAAGTTTTCGTCCGGTACGCGGTTGCCGTTTTCCTTCTGGTTGCGCATATGGCTCAGATAGATGCCCATCATGGGATGCAGCGCCACCGCTTGCAGCAGGTTGCGGAAGTTGCCGAAGGCGTGTTGCCCCAAGGTGTCGTAATAGCTGGCGACGCCGGCCGGCCGCGACACCAGGTTGGGGTCGGCCATGGAAATCACGAAGATCTGCGACAGGGCGAATGTCACGCGCTGGCGCAGCTGGTCGTCGCCGATGGCGGCCTGGCGCCAGAACGATTCGAAGACCTGGTTTTCGGACAATATTCCGGGAGGCAGCTGGGCGGCGACACTTTGCACCGTGTTGCGGTGCGAGGTCTGCGGCTTGCGGAATTGGTCGGCTATCCAGGCCGCCTTGCTGCTGGTGGTCAGCGCCGTGATGCCTGCCGGGGTGGGGCCGAACGTGGCCTGGGCCAGGAAGTGCGAGGCGGCCGCCGCAGTCAGCGTCGCCGGAAGGGGCGCGCTGGGTGTCGGCGCGGTGTCCGGTTGTGAGGGAGTTAGTGGGGCGTTGGGACCTGCAGTCAGGCGATTGCCGCCGGAACTGACGCCGGAGCTGGCGCCCGAGGTGGTGATGCCGGCCGCCGTGCGGTTGGCGGAGACTTCGGCGCCGGGGCCGCCGCCGCCACCGCCACATGCGCTGATTGCCAGGGCTAAAGTTAGCCCAGATATCGTTTTCAGGGTCGCGAACTTCATTCTCTTGCCTTTTGGAATTCCAAGAGCGCAGATTGTAAAAGAGCCCGACTTTCAAAAGAAAACTAATTTCAATTCCGTGCGGAAATACTGAAAAATTTAACCGAAATTAACAGATATACGGCAAAAGTTAGGCGAACTTATTACGTTGCAAATAACAATATCCTTCAGGAAACGTCAATTTTGCGCAACGCAGCATTAATTTTTTCGAGAAAAAAACCCGCCGGCCGAGCGTTTTCACGCTCCATGCCGGCGGGCTGGCGGCCATGCGGCCGGTGCTTATTGCTTGACGCAGTCGACGAAATAGCCGCGCTTACCGTCCACTTCGCGCTTGACCAGGCCGTGCACGTCGGTCTCGAAGCCGGGGAAGCGCTCGTTGAAGTCGCGTGCGAAGCGCAGGTAGTCGACGATGGTCTTGTTGAAGCGTTCGCCCGGGATCAGCAGCGGAATGCCCGGTGGATACGGCGTCAGCAGGATGGACGTGATGCGGCCTTCCAGCTCGTCGATGGCGACGCGCTCGATTTCGCGGTGCGCCATCTTGGCGAACGCGTCCGACGGCTTCATGGCCGGGATCATGTCCGACAGGTACATCTCGGTGGTCAGGCGGGCGACGTCGTAGGCCTTGTAGAAGTCGTGGATCTGCTGGCACAGGTCGCGCAGGCCCATGCCTTCGTAGGTCGGGTTGGCGGCCGCGAATTCCGGCAGGATGCGCCACATCGGCTGGTTCTTGTCGTAATCGTCCTTGAACTGCTGCAAAGCGGTCAGCAGCGTGTTCCAGCGGCCCTTGGTGATGCCGATGGTGAACATGATGAAGAACGAGTACAGGCCGCACTTCTCGATGATCACGCCGTGCTCGGCCAGGTACTTGGTGACGATGGACGCAGGGATGCCGGATTCGGCAAACTGGCCGTCCAGCGACAGGCCCGGATTGACGATGGTGGCCTTGATCGGGTCCAGCATGTTGAAGTTCGGCGCCAGCTTGCCGAAGCCGTGCCAGTCGTCTTCCGCCTTGATGATCCAGTCTTCCTGCGAGCCGATGCCTTCTTCGGCGAATTCCTGCGGGCCCCACACCTGGAACCACCAGTCCTTGCCCCATTCCTGGTCGATCTTCTTCATCGCGCGGCGGAAGTCCAGCGCTTCGAGGATCGATTCTTCCACCAGCGCGGTGCCGCCCGGCGCTTCCATCATCGCCGCGGCGACGTCGCACGAGGCGATGATCGAGTACTGCGGCGAGGTCGAGGTGTGCATCAGGTAAGCCTCGTTGAAGGCGTCGCGGTCCAGCTTGACCGACTCCGATTCGCGCACCAGCACCTGCGAAGCCTGCGACAGGCCGGCCAGCAGCTTGTGGGTCGACTGGGTCGAGAAGATCATCGATTCCTTGGCGCGCGGACGGTCCTTGCCGATGGCGTGCATGTTCTTGTAGAAATCGTGGAAGGTGGCGTGCGGCAGCCAGGCTTCGTCGAAGTGCAGGGTGTCGATCTGGCCGTCCAGCATTTCGCGCAGCGTTTCCACGTTGTACACCACGCCGTCGTAGGTCGACTGGGTGATGGTCAGGATGCGCGGCTTCTTGTTCACGGCTTCGCGGGCGAACGGATTCGCCTCGATCTTGCGCATGATGCTCTCCATCGTGAACTCTTCCAGGGGAATCGGACCGATGATGCCCAGGTGGTTACGGGTCGGCATCAGGAACACCGGAATCGCGCCGCACATGATGATCGAGTGCAGGATGGACTTGTGGCAGTTGCGGTCGACCACGACGATGTCGCCCGGCGCCACGGTCGAGTGCCAGACCATCTTGTTCGAGGTCGAGGTGCCGTTGGTCACGAAGTAGCAATGGTCGGCGTTGAAGATGCGGGCGGCGTTGCGCTCGGAGGCGGCGACCGGGCCGGTGTGGTCCAGCAGCTGGCCCAGCTCTTCGACGGCGTTGCAGACGTCGGCGCGCAGCATGTTCTCGCCGAAGAACTGGTGGAACATCTGGCCGATCGGCGACTTCAGGAAGGCCACGCCGCCCGAGTGGCCGGGGCAGTGCCACGAGTACGAACCGTCGTTGGCGTAGTGCACCAGCGCGCGGAAGAACGGCGGCGACAGGCCGTCCAGGTAGGACTTGGCTTCGCGGATGATGTGGCGCGCGACGAATTCCGGCGTGTCTTCGAACATGTGGATGAAGCCGTGCAGCTCGCGCAGGATATCGTTGGGGATATGGCGCGAGGTGCGGGTTTCGCCGTACAGGTAGATCGGGATGTCGGCGTTCTTGTAGCGGATCTCTTCGACGAAGGCGCGCAGCGACTTCAGCGCCACGTCGGTTTCCTCGGCCGAACCGGCGCCGAATTCCTCATCATCGATCGACAGCACGAAGGCCGATGCGCGCGACTGCTGCTGGGCGAACTGGGACAGGTCGCCGTAGCTGGTCACGCCCACCACTTCCATGCCTTCTTTTTCCATGGCGTCAGCCAGGGCGCGAATGCCCAGGCCGGACGTGTTCTCGGAACGGAAATCCTCGTCGATGATGACGATGGGGAAACGAAATTTCATGCATGTCTCCAAAAAAGCAAGCCGCCCCTGACTTGTGTGGAGGGGCGGACTAGGGCGCGACTACTGGTTGGGCAGTCGCATAAAAAAAATAAGAACGGGATTCTCGCAGAAATGCGGTCGCTGCGGGAAAAAAATATTGCAATAAACCCGTTAAGGTTGCAGCAACAGTGTTACCACGGCATTACATCGCCTCAGTGGCCGACTGCGCCGCCGCCCAGCTTGGCCAGCATCTGGCCGACAGGATCGACGTGGAACCAGGCAAACACGCCCAGGGCGATGCCGACGCCGGCCACGCCGTAGGCCAGGCCCATCATCCACTTCTTGCGGGTCAGCAGGGTGATGGCGGCCAGCGAGATGGCGATCTGCTCGGCCGTGGTGGCCAGCGCCCACTGGTGGTGCGCGTGCATGGACTCGTCCGATTTGTGGTTCCACTCTTTAGAGGAATCCTCCCACTTTTCGGCTTCCTTCTTGATGTCTTCCTTCTCCGATTTGTAGCGGGCCACGTCGGCCTCGTACTTCTTCGGATCGACGCCGGGCAGCACCATGGCCAGTTCGGCCAGGTTTTGCTTGCTGGACTTGGCCTGGTAGTAGTTCCAGCTGTTGGCGGCCTGGGTCTTGTCGATGGCCGCGTTGTTCTTGAACAGGGCCGCGTCGTTCTGCGTGGCGCCGCCCAGGTAGCCGAAGGTGGCGCCGACGGTGGCCAGGATCGCCGTCATGACGGCAATATTGTTCGAAAAGCCATCATTGCCGTGAGCCGCGTGTTCGACCGCGTGGTCATGAGGTCCGTGTACGTGAAAACCGTCGCCTGACATTTGTTGTTGATTCCTTGATGAGGTTGAAGATTAAGCCTGGGCCTTGCGGCGCAGTGTAACAAAAGCGTACTGCAAATCCGCCGTTTCCGACGCATGTTTCTCGCGGGCGGTTTCCTGCCATACGCTGGCGTCGAGCTCGGGGAAGAAGGCGTCGCACTGGAAGGTGCGGGCGATCTCGGTAATGATCAACTGGTCCGCCAGCGGCATCGCCTGCCGGTAGATCTCGGCGCCGCCGATGACGAAGCCGGGCGCGCCGTCCAGCAGCGCCAGGGCCGCGTCGACCGAGCCGACCGCTTCCACGCCCTCATGGCGCCATTCGGCGTTGCGGGTGATGACGATGTTGCGGCGGTTGGGCAGCGGCCGGCCGATCGAGTCGAAGGTCTTGCGGCCCATGACGATAGGGTGGCCGGTGGTCAGGCGCTTGAAATGCGCGAGGTCCTCCGGCAGCTTCCACGGCAGGGTGTTGTTGATGCCGATGCCGCGCTGGGCGTCCATGGCGACGATGATGGTCAATGTGCTCATTTTTTGATGCTATCAGATGCAGAGCCGACATTATCGTTCAATTTATCCTTTTTCGGCAGCGGGGATCTTTTGCGGCGCCGTCGGCGGTTTTGGTTGTAGTTGTCGTCGAGTTCTGTTGGCAGGGTGCTGTAGCGCCAACTGCAGCAGCGCGCGTCCCGCGCCCAGCTGGACAGGAAGTCGCAGCCGAACTCGAAGATATCCGCCATGCTGCAAAAGCCGGCCTGCCGGCGGTGGCGTGCGCTCAGGACCGGCCGCGCCATGTGGTGGCGCTGCAGGGCGCCGCAATCTTCCATGCGGCGCTTCAGCAGCTGCAGGCCGGCTGCCAGCCCATGGCGGGCGATGGCGCGCTTGCCGTAGGCGGAGCAGCTGTCCCTGCCGGTGTGGACGCGGAAGGCGCAGCTGTAGCCCTTCAGCGGCGACACGTAGCGTTGATAGGCAGTGATTGCGGCCAGGACTGGACGTTTCATGGCGTTCCTGCTCAGGGATTGTATGCGGCGGTTATCTTGGCGTACTCGCCGCTGGTGTCTTCGAACAGCTTGCCGTTCCAGCGGAATTCGATGGTGCGCTCGGCCAGCTTGCCGGCCTTGACGCGGTAGACGATGAGTGGCTGCGCGTCGCGCGTGGTCTCCTCAACGGTTGCGCGCAGCGTTTGCGGCGGATAGCCATTGCTGCCGCTGGAGATCACTTCCAGCAGGAAGTCGTTGCCTTTCAGCGTATGGGTAACTTCCACTTCCTCGCCGTCGGAGCCGCCTTCAGGCTGCGGCGCGTGCACACCGACGGGCTCCTGCGAGGCGGCCGTCACGCGCGGCGTGGGCGCCGCCGGCGCAGGTTTGTCGCGGCAGCCGGCCAGGCAGACCAGCATGCCCAGCATCGCGGCGGGAACGATCAATTTTTTGTTCATGTTGTAATGTGGTCGAATAAACAATCCACAATACCATGGCATGGCAAAAAGCTGCGTCCTCTACTGCGCGTCGGCCTGTGCCACTTTCTGGCGCAGCATGCCGGCGAACCGCGCCAGGTCCTGCGGGTTGATGTCCGACACCGCGAAGTACTGCATGCCGTCCTGCGACCAGCGCAGCAGGTGGAAGCCTTGTCGCATCGCCGCATGCGGCGCGTCGTTGCGGCCGCTGGCGTCCGGCCAGATGTACAGGTTCAGGACGTGCTGCCGGTGCTGGTAGGCCAAGGCCGCTACGGCGCGCCGTTGCAGGTAGTCGAGCCGGCCGCCGATCAGCGCATAGCCTTGCGGCGCCAGATCGTACACCGGCGGCGAAAAATCCAGCTTGCCGGCGAACCAGGGCTTGACGGTATGCTGGTCGGTCGAGGCCACGTCTGCCAGATGGTTGGGCATCAGCGAACGGAAATGGCTGGACACCAGTTCCTGTTCGAGGCGTTCGTTGGCTGTGGGCTGCTCCAGGTACAGCGTCAGCGTCACGGCAAAGGCGGCCGTGGCGGCGCCCGCCAGGCCGAGGTTGATCCACGCCCACGGCCACGCGCGCGCCGGTGTGCGGCGTTGCGGCTTGGGTTCCGCCAGAAGCGCCGCGTGGATGCGGTGCTTCAGGTATTCCGGCGCGGTGTGGCGCTCAGCCTCGGTAGAGACGCGGCCGCGCAACGCTTGCAGCTCGGCCAGCGCGGCGGTGCAATCGGCGCAGCCGGACAAATGCGCTTCCAGCTGCCGCCGGTCGGCCGCACTCAGTTCTCCATCCAGGTAGGCCGACAACTTGTCCTGGCTATGCTTAGATTCCATCCTGCTCTCCATGCTTCAGGTAGGCCAGCAGCAGCTTGCGTGCGCGGGCCAGCCGCGACATCACCGTGCCGATCGGCGTTTCAGTCACTTGCGCGATCTGCTTGTACGACAGATCGTCCATCTCCTTCAGCAACAGCACCTCGCGAAACGCCTGCGGCAGCTGGGCCAGCGCGGCATTGACGGTGCGGCCCGTGTCGCGGGTGGCGGCGATGGCGGCCGGGTCGGTGCTCTGGTCGTCGCCATGCAGCGCCTCGTCGAAGCTGATGTCGCCGCGTTGCGCCTGGCCGTCGCGCAGCGCGCTGTAGTAGGTGTGGCGCACGATGGTCAACAGCCAGGCGCGCACGTCGCCGCCGCGAAAGCCGTCGGCAAAGCGGAAGGCGCGCAGATAGGCGTTCTGCACCAGATCGTCGGCGTCATGCTCGTCGCGGGTCAGCCAGCGCGCCAGGTTGTAGGCCGCGTCCAGGTGCGGCATGGCCATCGCTTCGAACTGCGCGGTTTTGTCGTCGTCGCCCAAGTACTTATCCATTGCAGTGGTCCAGTGGATGAAGACTCCGTTCGGTGCGGTTTTATTCCCGATTGAGAAATAAAAAAATAATCGGGAATATCAGCGCCGCGATCCGGGTTTTAGCCGGTACGACCGGCGCCCGTCGATTATGCCATGCCGCGGCGTCGTCTTTTCAACCACATCACGGAGTACATCATGATCGATCGCAGAGGATTCTTAAGGCTGGGCGCGGTGGGCGGCGGCGCCGTCTTCATGTCCGGCTTGTACGGCAAGGCCATGGCCGCCGGCGGCTACGAGGATTTCTACTTTGTGCAGCTGTCCGATACGCACTGGGGCTACAAGGGGCCGGCCAATCCGGAAGCGCAGAACACGTTGCGGCAGGCGGTGGACAGCGTCAACGCGCTGGCGGTGCAGCCGGACTTCATCGTCTTCACCGGCGACCTGACCCACACCACCGACGACCCGGCCGAACGCCGTAGGCGCATGGCCGAATTCAAGCAGATCACGGCCGCGCTGAAAGTCAAGGACGTGCGCTACCTGGCTGGCGAGCATGACGCCTCGCTCGACAACGGCGCGGCGTTCCAGGAGTTCTTTGGGCCCGCGCATTACAGCTTTGACCACAAGGGCGTGCATTTCATCGCCGTCGACAACGTGTCCGACCCCGGTGCGCGCATCGGCGAGGCGCAGCTGGCGTGGCTGAAGGCCGACCTGGCCAGGCAGGCGCAGGATGCCCGCATTGTCGTGCTGACGCACCGGCCGCTGTTCGACCTCGCGCCCAAGTGGGACTGGGCCACGCGCGACGGCGAGCAGGCCATGGCGCTGCTGATGCCGTATTCGAACGTGACGGTGTTCTATGGCCACATCCATCAGGAGAACCACCACATGAGCGGGCACATTGCGCACCACGCGGCCAAGTCGCTGATTTTTCCGCTGCCGGCGCCGGGCTCGCAGGACAAGCGCACGCCGCTGCCGTGGGATCCGGCGGCGCCGGGCAAGGGCCTGGGCTTCCGCGAGGTGGAGGCGGAGATGAAGCCGGTGGCCTACCAGATCACCGAATTCCCCGCGATGAAAGGATGACTCGTCATGTTGAGCAAACGTAGAATGCTGATGTGTACACCGCTGGCGCTGGCCGTCTTTGGCGCCGTGCAGGCTGGGGCGAAGGAGCGCGTCATCAAGATCGAGGCGCGCAAGTTCCGTTATGCGCCGAACGTGATCGAGTTGAAGAAGGGCGAGGCGGTGGTGCTGGAGCTGACGGCGCTGGACTTCCCGCACGGTTTCAGCCTGCCGGACTTCAAGATCCGCGCCGATCTGGTGGTCGGCAAGCCGGTGCGGGTGAAGCTCAAGCCGGAGGAGGCGGGGCAGTTCGGCTTTTTGTGCGATAACTTCTGCGGCAGCGGCCATGAGGAGATGTCCGGCACGCTGATCGTCAAGGCTTGAGCTACTCCATGCCTTGCGTGGGATTGACGCGGACGTACTGGTCCTCGTCTTTGCCCCTGCGCTTGCGCCACCAGTTCTTGCAATTGGATGGGCTGCAGTTGGCCAGATCGCAGCCGCAGCTGGCGAGGTCGCAGGCTTCGCCGACGTCGCAGGGCAGGCCGGGAAGGTCGCAGGGCAGGTCGCAGAAGCCGGCCTGCGCGCGGTGGCGGGCGCTCATGGCGCGCATTGCCGGCGCCGGCGGGCGATGCCGGCGATGGATCTCGCCGCAGGCGTTCATGCGGCGGTTCAGCAGTATCAGGCCACGGATCAGGCCATGTCGGGCGATGACGCGCTGGCCGTAGGCGGAGCAGCTATCACGTCCGGTGTGGATGCGGAAGGCGCAGGCAAAACCCTTCAGCCGCGACAGGTGGCGTCGATAAAACGCGATGGCGGCGAGGGCGATGCGCTTCATACCGCCGCGTGAAAGGCCAGTATGTCGTCCGCCAATGTCTGGGGGACTTCCAGCGGGATCATGTGGCCGGTGCCTTCATGGATGCTCAGGCGTGCATCGGGCAGGTGGCGAGCCATCTCGCGCAGGTCGGCGGGATCGACCAGTTGATCGCCCTCGGCGCCGACGATCAGCACCGGGCAGCTGATCTCGGCCAGGCGCTCCATCAGGTCCGGGCGCTCCATCGACGCGGTGAATTGGGCCAGCAATACCTCCTTGCCCAGATCCACCGCCATCTGCTGGATGGTGTCGATGATGGACTGGTCGCCGAGGTGCGCCTCATGCAGCAGCTCGCGCAGGCGCATGCGCGTCATGCCGGTGTAGGCATTGTTCTTCAACATGGGGATGATGCGGCGGCGGGTTTCCTTTTCGGTCTCGCTCAGGCCGCGCGCCGAATTCGCGATCAGCACCAGCGACTGCACGCGCTCCGGATGCAGCAGCGCATATTCGATGGCGAGGTAGGAGCCCAGCGAGAACGCCACCAGATGCGCCGACGGCGCGCTGTGCGCCGCGATCAGCTCGTGCATCTGCTCGCGCGTGCGGGCCTCGTGCAGCGGGACGTGTTTGAATTCGAAACCGTCGCCCAGCAGCGGCGTCAAGCGGGACCACATCCTTTCGTCGCACAGCGTGCCCGGGATGAAGTCCAGTTGCGTCATACCGCCATCGGCGCCGTGATCGGCGCGTGGTGCTGGTAGCCTTCCAGCGAGAAGTCCGAAGGTTCGACCTTCTCCAGCCATTCCGGCTCGTACTTGCCGGTCTTGGCGAAGTCCGGCACGCGGTCGGAGATGCGGAACTGCGGCGCCGGGAAGGGCTCGCGGGTCAGCTGTTCCTTGACCATGTCCATGTGGTTCTCGTAGATGTGTGCATCGCCGATGAAGTAGGTGAACCAGCGCGGCGTGTAGCCGGTCAGGCGGCCGACCAGGTGCATCAGCGCCGCGCCTTCGGCCAGGTTGAACGGCGTACCCAGGCCCAGGTCATTCGAGCGCA
Organism: Duganella sp. HH101; assembly: GCF_001758795.1. NCBI lineage: Bacteria > Pseudomonadati > Pseudomonadota > Betaproteobacteria > Burkholderiales > Oxalobacteraceae > Duganella > Duganella sp. HH101. The sequence continues at coordinate 116,824 of NZ_LRON01000016.1, forward strand.
CATAGAGGCACATCGACAGCTCGCGGGTGTTCGGGTTGGGGATGAACTGGTACAGCAGGTGGCAGGCCGGCAGGGCGACCGAGTCCAGCACGGCCGGATTCCAGCCGTGGAACAGGATGCGGCGGCTGCCCGGATTGTTGACGATGGTGTCCAGGCACTCGCGCAGCTGGTCGATGGCCTTGTGCAGCAGGACTTTGGTGACGCCTTCGTCTTCGATCTGCGAGATCAGGCGGAAGCCGTTCTTCTGCGCGTCGGCGATCTGCGCCGGCTGGTCGACGGCGATCAGCTTGAAGCCCGGCCACTGGCGCCACTGCACGCCGTAGACCGGACCCAGGTCGTCCTCGCCGAGCCGGTAGGGATTGTCCAGCCACTGTTTGTTCTCATTGGCGTTCTGGTCCCAGACTTTGCAGCCCAGCGCGCGGAAGTCGGCGGCACTGCTGGAGGCGCGCAGGAAGGCGCACAGTTCGCCGACCACGGATTTGAATGCCAGTTTTTTGGTCGTCACGGCGGGGAAGCCGCCGTTCAGCAGGTCGAAACGCATCATCGCGCCCGGCACGCTCAGCGTGCGGATGCCGGTGCGGTTGTCTTGCCAGCTGCCCGTATCGAGGACGGTCTGGATCAGTTCCTGGTATTGCTGCATTCAATTCTCCAACGTGGTGCGCGGGCCGCGACGGCCCGGAAAGGTAGCTATTTTATCAGGCGGCGCACATGACCGCCCCAAGCGCTCAGCGTGGGCCGGTCTTACGGCCGCCCGGCTTCGCGGTGGCCTTGCCAGCAGTCCGCGCAAGCGACTTGGCGCCACGGCCGCCGGTAACGACCACCGCTCCCTTGGGCGCCGCTGCCACCGGCTTGGCGCCGCCGTAGACGCGGCCCGCCGCGGCCTTGCCGCCTGCGGAGCGCGCGCCGCCCGCCGGCTTGCCCGACGGCGGAGGCGGCGCCCACGTACCCAGCGAGGCGTCGCCGCCCGCCGGGCGCGCGGTAACAGCTGGTTTGCCCGCTGCCGCAGCAGCCTTGCCGCCGGCCGGGCCGGTGAACGGGCGTTTCTTCTTGGCCGGCGCTTCGGCTGCGGCCTTCTTGGCCAACGCGGCGGCCACGCCTTTCGGGCCGGTCTCCGGCACGCGGTGGTCGGCTTCGAAGCCCGGCTCCTCGATGCGGAGGATGACCTGTCGGGTCAGCGTTTCGATGGCTTTCAGGATCTCGACTTCATCGGCGCAGACCAGCGACACGGCTTCGCCCTCCATGCCGGCGCGGCCGGTGCGGCCGATGCGGTGGATGTAGTCTTCGGCGACGCTCGGCATGTCGAAGTTGACCACTTGCGGCAGCGCCTCGATATCCAGCCCGCGCGCGGCGACGTCGGTGGCCACCAGCAGCTGGACCTCGGCATTCTTGAAGCGGGCCAGCGCGCGCAGGCGGGCCGGCTGGGTCTTGTCGCCGTGGATGGAGTCGGCCGAAACACCCTGTTCTTGTAGCGTTTTGACCAAGGTTTCAACACCCTTGCGGGTCTTGACGAACACCAGCACCTGGCCCCACTTCAGCTTCTTCAGCAGATGCAGCAGCAGCTCGGGCTTGCGGCGCTTGTCGGTTGGGATCAGCCATTGCTTGACGGTTTTGGTGGCGGTATTGCTGGCGCTGACCTGGATCGACACCGGATCGCGCAGCATGCCGCCGGCCAGCTTGCGGATCTCGTCCGAGAACGTGGCTGAGAACAGCAAGGTCTGGCGCTGCTTGGGCAGGGCCGCCAGCAGGATGTCCAGATCGCGCTCGAAGCCCAGGTCCAGCATGCGGTCGGCCTCGTCCAGCACCAGCGTTTGCAGCATGGCGAAGCTGATCGCGCCCTGGTCGAGCAAGTCGATCAGGCGGCCCGGCGTCGCCACCAGCACGTCCAGGCCCTTGCGCAGCTTGGTGATCTGCGGCTCGATCGGCACGCCGCCGTAAGCCACGGCCGATTTCAGCGGCAGGTTGCCGCCGTAGCTGCGGAAGCTCTCGTAGACCTGCTCGGCCAGTTCGCGGGTCGGCACCAGCACCAGGCAGCGCACCGCTTTCGGGCCGGTCACGCCGTCCATGGTCAGGCGCTGCAGGATGGGCAGGGCGAAGCCAGCCGTCTTGCCGGTGCCGGTCTGCGCCGCCGCCATCAGGTCGCGGCCCGCCAGCACGGCGGGAATGGCTTGCTTCTGGACGGGCGTGGGCTGCTTGTAGCCCAGCGTGTCCAGCGTGCTCTGTATGGGGGCGATCAGGCCGAGGGCTTGGAAGGTCATGATGTACTCAGTAATGTCAAAAATGCGCGAAAAGGGGCGCAGTGTAGCCGGTTGTACCGGCTTGTGCAGAATTTAGTTGGACATCGCGTCCGACCACAGCGTGAGGATTTCGCGCACGCGCTGGTCCGGCAGCCTGACCAGGTTGTCGCCGATGTACAACTCCACCGAGCTGCGGCCGGGCAGCGCGGCGTGGCTGGCGGCGTTGAACAGCCAGATGCCGTGCTGTTCGGCGATGCGGTTGCGGATCTCGTTGGCGCGCTCGCGGCTCACCGGCAGGTGCAGGTGCAGCATGCTGGCCTGCGGACGGGCGGGGTTGGGTGTCAGCAGCGGGTAGTCGCGCAGCACGTCATAGAGCCACAGCGTGCGCTGGAAGTATGTCGGCATGGCAGCCAGCCTGGCGTCGAACTGCATCGCGGCGGCCACCACGTATGGCGTGCGCTGGTAGACATTGCCGCCCTGGCGGCGGAACCACTCCTGGGCCTTGGCGACAAAGGCTGCGCTACCGAGCAGCATGGCGCCGCCCATGCCGCCTATACCTTTGTACATCGACAGGTAGACGGAATCGAAGCCGGCCGCAATCTCGGCGGCGGGGCGGCCGTATGCTGCCGCCGTCTCCAGCAGGCGGGCGCCATCCAGGTGCAGGTGGATGGATTGTTCGCGGCAGTAGTCTTTGATGGCTTGCAGCTCTTCCCAGCCAGGGCATTGGCCGCCGATCTCGCGCATCGGCAGCTCCAGCGTGGCGGCGCCCAGCTTGTCCGGTATGCCTCGCAGCTCTTCCAGCGTCCACGGGCGGTGCGGGTCGCCGATCTGCAGGGCCTGGAAGTGCTCGAACAGCTGATGGTTGCCCCGCTCGTGGCGCAGGATGTGCGACGTCGGATGCAGCGCGACCAGCCGGCTGCCGCGTTCCATGCAGGCGATGCGCAGCGCCGTTGCCTGCGCCATGGTGCCGCTGATGCAGAACAGCGCCGATTCGAAGCCCAGCAGCTCCGCGACTTTTTGTTCGAAGTCCTGTATCAGCGCGCCGCTGCCGTAGGTGTCGTGTGCGACGCCGTTGGCCTCGCACCACGCGGACATCGCCGCGAACAGCTGGGCGGGCGAGGGCTGGCGGTGGCCGGGAAGGTGGGTTGTGCAGCTGAGCCGCAGTTCGGCGTCGGTCAAGGCGTTCTCCTGAAAGGGAGAATGTTACCGGCTTTTTGCGGCGGCGGCCAAAAAGCCCGCTTTGCTGTAGTGCGTTTCGTACTCCGGCGACAGGGTGCCCATCATGCGGTCCCAGAACAGGAAGTACCAGCCGTAGTTGTATCGTCCCCGCGCGTGGTGGGTGTTGTGGGCGGTGGAGGTGTTGATCCAGCGGCCCAGCCAATGCTGCGACATGGCTTGCGGGAAGATCTCGTAGCCCAGGTGCGTGTAGACGGCGTATGCCGTGTTGAGCCAGGAGAAAATGAATAGCGCCATGTAGTTTCTTGGCAATAGAAGCAGTATGAGGATGATGGCGCCACTGTCGACCACGGCCTCCACAGGGCTGATCGCGTAGGTGGACCAGGGGTTGGTGTTGGTGGAGCGATGATGGGTGACATGCGTCCAGCGGAACAGCCGGCGGTGGTGCATCAGCCGGTGGGTCCAGTAGAACCAGGTGTCCTGTATCACCATCATCAACACCACGATGCAGGCGGTGGATGCCCATCCGTGACTATAGTCATCCAGCCCGGTGTAGATCGGCGAATAGCGGCGCAGGCCCAGCGCAAAGGCCAGAGGCAGCACGGCGCCGATCACCGTCAGGCTGACAACGGTGGTGAGCACTTCGCGCCGGAGCTGGGGCAGGCCGACGCGTTTGGCCTGCAGCCGTTGCCTGCCGCCCGGCCGGAAGTGCCACCACAGCCAAAGCAGCGTAAAGATACCGGCCACCAGCACGTAAGACCAGGCGCCTCCGAGAATGTTGTGCCATATGCTGCGCAGCAGACGTTCCGGCATGACGGTTCCTTGATTTTAAAATAACGCCATATTAGCGCGGTCCGGAACCGTTGTGCTTATTTGCTAAATTATTTTTTAGTTAACCCGCGTGCTGTTCGACGTGGACGTTATGGAATTGCAGCGCCGCCAGGTTGGCGTAAATGCCGCCCAGCGCCACCAGGGACGCGTGGGTGCCGGTTTCGACGATCCGGCCATCCTCCATCACGATGATGCGGTCGGCGCGCTGCACGGTCGCCAGGCGGTGCGCGATGATGACGGTGGTGCGGCCGACCATCGCGGCTTCCAGCGCCTTCTGCACCAGGCGTTCGGATTCCGCGTCCAGCGCGCTGGTGGCTTCGTCCAGCAGCAGCAGCGGCGGGTTTTTCAGCAAGGCGCGCGCAATCGCGATGCGCTGGCGCTGGCCCCCGGACAGGCGCACGCCGCGTTCGCCCAGGAAGGACTGGTAGCCCTGCGGCAGGCGTTCGATGAATTCGTGGGCGGCGGCCAGTTTGGCGGCCTGGATCACTTCCGCGTCGGTGGCGTCGGCGCGGCCGTAGCGGATGTTCTCCATCGCGTCGGCCGAGAAGATCACCGTATCCTGCGGCACGATGCCGATGGCGCCGCGCAGCGTATGCAGGTCGAGGCGCGTGATGTCGACGCCATCGAGCTTGATGCTGCCGCTCTGCGGATCGTAGAACCGCAGGAACAGCTGGAACAGCGTGGTCTTGCCGGCGCCGGAAGGGCCGACCACGGCCACCGTTTCGCCGGGCTTGATATCCAGCGTCACATGGCCCAGCGCCGCCGTATCGGGACGCGAAGGATAGGAGAAGCTCACATCCTGCAGGCTCAGTGCGGCGCCGTTGGCGGCGCGCGGCGGCAGCGCCAGCGGCTGCGCCGGCGACTGGATGGCCGACTTGACCGACATCAGTTCCAGCAGGCGCTCGGTGGCGCCGGCGGCGCGCTGCGCCTCGCCCATCACTTCGGACAGCGCGCCGATGGCGCCGGCCACGATGGATGCATACAGGATGAACTGGCCAAGGTCGCCGCCGGTCATGTCGCCGTTGAGCACCGCGTGCGCGCCCAGCCACAGCACGAACACGATGGTGCCGAACACCAGCACGATGGCGATCATGGTCAGCAGCGCGCGGGCGCGGATGCGGCGCATCGCGGTGGCGAAAGCGCCTTCGACCGAGGCGCCGAAGCGGTTCGATTCGATCTTCTCATGCGTGAAGGCCTGCACCGTCGGCATGGCGTTGAGGATTTCGCCGGCCATGGCGGAAGCATCGGCGATGCGGTCCTGCGAATCGCGCGAGAGCTTGCGCACGCGGCGGCCGAACATCACGATCGGCAGCACGGTCAGGATCAGCAGGCCGATGATGATGGCCGACAGCTTGGCGCTGGTGACGAACAGCATGACCAGGCCGCCGACGAACAACAGCACATTACGCAGCGCCATCGAGATGCTGGTGCCGACCACCGCCTGGATCAAGGTGGTGTCGGTGGTGATGCGGGACAGGACTTCGCCGGTCTGCGTGGTCTCGAAAAACTCGGGGCTCTGCGTGACCACGTGTTTGTAGACCGCGCTGCGGATGTCGGCGGTGACGCGTTCGCCCAGCCAGGACACCGTGTAGAAGCGCGCCGCCGTCGCCAGCGCCAGCACCGTCGCCACGCCGAACAGGGCCAGGAACACCAGGTCGACGTGCTTGATGCTCTTGTCGCCGGCGCCGCCGAAGCCCAGGTCTATCATCTGCTTGAAGGCGGCGGGGATGGCCAGCGTGGCGCAGGCTGCCACCACCAGCGCGATGCCGGCCATGGCGAATTGACGTTTATACGGCAGCAGGAAAGGCGTCAGTCCGCGCAGGGTGGCTAGACTGCCTTTCTTGGCTTCCCTTGCTGTACTTGGAGCGGCGGCGGACATGGTGCTTGCGGTGGTGCTGTTGGTCATCGTGTGGCTGCGGTTTGTAAGTATTCTTTGTTGACGATTCGGGCGATGCTAAATTGTTCGGTGCTGCTAAAACTTGATCGGCTGGACATAGCCGGTCAGCTCCATATAGGCGCGGCCGGCCGGTTTTCCATCCCGCTCCAGTGTTACCGCGCCTTCCCAGTACACCGCGCCGGTGGAACGCCGCGAGTCCAGTTCCTGATCGTCCTGCAAAGGGACGATCTGCCACACGGTGCTGCCGGTGGTGAGCTGGGTCGCAACGGGATACTCGGCATTGGTGCGGGGCGAACGCCAACGTCGTTGCGGGGTAAAGCTGACCTGGTCCGGCGAGAACTGCGTGATCTTACCGGATGCATCGCGCCATGTCGCGTGCGCCCATAGTTTAGCACCTGTCTTGCCGCGCATCTGGAAAGCCATCAGCGCGCCGCCGCCGGCCAGGTTGGCGCCGAGCCAATCCCAGCCGGCTGCTTCGGCGGCCACATATTGGGTGGACCATTCGTGATCGAGCCAGCTGGCGCCCGTGACGGCGACCGCCTTGCCGGAGCGGGTGACTGTACCGGTGGTGGCCAACTGCGGCTCGCTGTAGTAGTAGCTGCTGTCGATAGGCCGCGGACCTTTGCGCGAAAAGCCACGGTCGCCCTGCGGCAGCACGGGCTGCGTAGGCTTTAGTGTCAACTCCAGCTTGAAGCTGGCGGCGTCGAGATGCACCTGGTAGCTGCCGTCGGCGGCACGTGTCATGTGCCAGTCTTCGAGCTTGACGTCGGTGTCGCCGACTTTGGCGTAGGACAGGCCGAAGCCTTCGCGCGCGCTGCGCTGGTCGTGCAGCAGCTTGCCGTTGGCGGGGTCGGAGACGGCCGCATGGCCGATGATCAGCTGCTTGGGCGCGAACTTGCTGGGATTGGCGGGATCGTGCGGCGTGGCGGTGCGGAAGAACGTCACCTGGAAGCCCAGCGGCTTTCCGTCCGGGGTGTTCAGCCAGCCGGTGACGTACCACCATTCGGTCTTGTAGCCGGGATGGGCGCCGAAGTCCGCCGGGAAGCGCAGCGCGGCGCCGGGCGCCAGCGGCGTCACCGTCTGGAACACCGGCTCGGCCGCCTGCGCGGACATGGTCATCAGCAGCGCCAGCGCCGCTGCACATCGTCGTATCAACTTCATCACCAGTCCTCCCTGACTGCGCGTATCGGCCCGCCCGACAGCGATTGGCGGCCGGCCAGCAGCGCGGTGAGCGCGGCGGCGGCCAGCAGCAGTCCCGCCACGGTGGCCAGCAGGGGCCATGGCAGGTGCAGTTGCATGGACCAGTGGAAGGACTGCGGATTGACGACAAATACCAGTATCAGGCTGATGATCCAGCCCAGCACGAAGCCGGTGACGATGCCGAGGCCCGTCAGCGCGCCGCCTTCGATAGCCAGTATCGACAGCACCTGGCGGCGCGTGACGCCGACGTGGCGCAGCATGCCGAACTCCTTGGCCCGCGCCAGTGTCTGCGCCGAGAAGGTCGCGGCCACGCCGAACAGGCCGATGACGATGGCGATCGCCTCCAGCAGATAGGTGATGGCGAAGCTGCGGTCGAAGACCTTCATGCTGATCTCGCGGATTTCGGTAGGCGCGGTGGTTGTCAGCGCGGCGCCGAATGGCAGCTGCTTCAGGGCCTTGTCCGTATCGGCGGCCTTGGCGCCGGGCTTGAGCCACAGCGCGACGTTGCTGGCTTCCATGTCGCCGGTGATGGCGCGGTAGTCGTCCAGCCGTATCTGGACCGAGCCGGTAGGGCGCGCATAGTCGCGCCACACGCCTGCCACCTGGAACGCGTGCAGCTTGCCGTTGAGCGGCAGTTCGATGCGCTGACCTACATGCGTTCCGTACAAGTCGACCATGGCTTCGGACACCCACACCGGCGGCGGCGCTCCGGGCCCCGGCGCCTGCGTGGCGCCGACGATGGCCAGCGCTGCGCCGGGATCGGCGACATCGAGATCGCGCGCCATCAGGGCGACTGGCGGCCGGGCCGAGGTCAGCGAAACGGCGCGCACCCGCAGGAAGTCGGCCTTGGCGACGCCGGGAAGGGCGGCGATGGCCGCCTGCTCCTGCGGCCGCAGGCCGGCGGTAGTGCCGGCGCTGGCGACGCTGACGTAGATGTCTGCGGGCAGGATGTGCTGCAGCCAGTCGTCGAGCGACACGCGGAAGCTGGACACCATGATCGCCATCGCCACCATCAAACTAAAGCTCGACAGCACGCCGCCCAGTGCGATGCCGGCCTGGCTGGAGGCGTTGGCAAGCCGCGACAGCGTCAGCGTCACCACCGGCGAGGCGCCCGGTTTGTGGGCGGTGGCGGCGCTCCAGCGCTGGTGCGCGAGGCGGAACACGATGGCGGCCAGGCGCGGCATCAAGGCGATGGCGCCGACCAGCAGCAGGGCAATCGACAGGTAGCCGAACAGCGGCAGTTCGAACACCGGCGGCGCCTGCGACAGCAACGCGGCCAGCGCGATGCAGGCCAGCGCCGGCCAGGCCCTGGACAGCCGCGACATCGCCGCTTCCTCCGTGCCGGATTTGAGCGCGACCGCAGGCTTGGCGCGCGCCGCATCCAGCGCCGGCGCGGCGCATCCCAGCAGGGCAACGACCACGCCCAGCGTAAAGTAGACGATGGCGGCGACCGGTGTGAACTGCACCTGCGGCCGCACGCCGGAGAAGAAGCCAGCGCCCAGGTCTGCGCCCATGAAGTGCAACGCGGCCGCCGCCATGCCGTAGCCGGCGGCGATGCCGATGGCGGAGCCGGCGATGCCCAGGCTCAGGCCTTCGATCATGATCTGGCGCAGCAGGTGCTTGCGGTCCATGCCCAGCACGCGCAGCAGCGCGAACTGGCTGCGCCGTCGTATCACCGACAGCGCCTGCGTGGAGAACACGAGGAAGGCGCCGGTGAACAGCGCGACCAGCGCCAGTACGGTCAGGTTGACGCGGTAGGCGCGGCTCATGCCTTCGTTGCGGCTGTTCTGTTCTTCGTCGTTGGGCTGGTTGACGCGGAAGCGGCCCGGGTAATCGTGCTGCAGCTGCTGTTCCAGCTCCGCCTTGAAGGTATCGCGGTTGACGCCGTCGCGCAGCTTGAGATCGATGCGGGACAACTGGCCGAGCTTCTCGAAGCGCCACTGTGCGGCGCCGAGGTCCATCACGCCGATGCGCTGCCCGGCACGGGCGCGTTGCAGCGAACCGGCCACGCGCAGTTTCAGTTCGCCGACGCCCACTTGCAGCTTCAGTTGCCCGCCGTCGGCCAGCTTGAGCCACTGCTGGGCGGCGGGCGAGAGGAACAGGGCGTCGTCGGCCAGCGTATCGGTCACGTGGTCTTCGGATGGAGCGCCGACCAGGTCGGACGAGATGAAGCTGGCGCGGAAGGCGTCGATGCCGAGGATTTTCAGCGCTGTGGATTCGCCGGGTACGGAGGCGTCGAACTCCAGCACCGGCGAGGCCACGGCCACGCCCTGGCGCTGCGCCAGCATCGGGTAGACGGCTTCGTCGAAGAACGGCTCGGTGCCGCGCACCTGGATATCGGCCACGCCGGACAGCCCCTTGATGGCGGACGAGAATTCGTTGAACGCGGCGGCGTTGATCAGGTGGATGGCGAAGCCCAGCGAGATGCCGACGGCGATGGCGGCAATCGCCACCAGCGCCCGCAGCGGGTGCGCGCGCCATTCGCCCAGCAGCAGCCAGCGGGAAAGGCGGCCCATTGCGGCGCTGCGAGTGAATTCCTGTATCGGTTCAGGCATTACTGTGGACACTCCAGCGCCAAGGTTTCACCGGCGCGCTTGGCGCGAAGCTTGGCGGTATCGAGCTTGGCGACGGATGCGCTGCGCACGTCTTCGTCGGCCCATTGCTTGTTCAGTTTGAGCTTGCCGCACTTCTTGCGTTGTGCGGCTGCGGCTTGCGCGGCCTTTTCGGCGGCGCGGTCGTCCTGGTCTTCGCGCCGGTGGCGGGCTTTCTCCAGCGCCGCCGCTTGCTTCTTTTGCCGCGCCAGATCGGCCGCAGCTGCCGGATCGGCCGGCGGCGCGGCTGGGACCACCAGCGTCGTCGCGGACGCGGCGGCGGACGGGCAGGGCGTGTCGCTATAACTGACCTTGCCGTCCACCGTGCATTTGTAGACGCCTTGCGCCTGCGCGCTCAACGCGGCAAGGCAGAGCAAGACCCCGCACATCATAGCCTTCATAGTACCTTCCCCGGATTCATGATGCCCAGCGGGTCCAGCGCCGCTTTGATGGCGCGCATCATGTTCAGCTCTACCGCCGATTTGTAGTGGGCCAGTTCGTCCCGCTTCAGCGCGCCGATGCCGTGCTCCGCCGAAATCGAGCCGCCGAAGCCCACCACGCTGTCGTGCACCACGCGGTTGATCTTTTCCTGGTTGCGCAGGAAGTCCTCATTGGAGATGCCGTCCGGCGGCGCGACGTTGTAGTGCAGGTTGCCGTCGCCCAGGTGGCCGAAGCACACCAGCTGGCAGCCCGGGAATGCCGCTTCCAGCAAGGGGCCGGTGGCGGCGATGAAGTCGGCGATGCGCGACACCGGCAGCGAGATATCGTGCTTGATGTTCTTGCCGGCCTTGGCCTGCGCCAGCGGGATGTGTTCGCGCAGCTGCCACAGCCCGGCCGATTGCGCCACCGAAGCCGCCACCACGGCATCGCTGACGATATCCCGGTCCAGCGCCGCGCCGATGGCGTTTTCCAGCAGGCCGACGGCATGCTGCTCCGATTCGCTGCTCGACAGCTCCATCAGCACATACTGCGGATGCGGTGCGGCGAAAGGCTTGGGTAGCGACGGGAACTGCTGCGCCACCAGGTTCAGGCAGTACTGCGACATCAGTTCGAAGCCGGTCAGGCTTGAGCCGCAATGGTCCTGCATCAGGTTCAGGAGTTGGAGCGCGTGCGTGGGCGACGGCAGCGCGGCCAATGCGGTGATGCTGGCCTTGGGCTGTGGGTAAAGCTTGAGCACCGCGCCGGTGATGACGCCCAGCGTGCCTTCGGCGCCGATGAACAGATCACGCAGGTCGTAGCCGGTATTGTCCTTGCGCAGGCCGCGCAAGCCGCTCCAGATCTCGCCTTGCGGCGTGACCACCTCCAGCCCGAGGCACAGTTCGCGCGTGTTGCCGTAGCGGAGAACCGCCGTGCCGCCGGCATTGGTGGACAGGTTGCCGCCGATGGTGCAGCTGCCTTCGGCCGCCAGCGACAGCGGGAACAGGCAGCCCTCGGCGGCGGCGGCTTCCTGCACTTGCTGGAGGATGCAGCCCGCGTCCACGGTCATGGTGCGGTTGATAGCATCGACCTGGCGGATGGCGTTCAGCCGCGCCAGCGACAGCACCACGGCGCCGCCGCCGGCATCGGGCACGCTGCCCAACACCAGGCCGGTGTTGCCGCCCTGTGGCACCAGCGCCACGCGCCACTGCGCGCAAGCCCGCACCAGCGCCGCCACCTGTTCCACCGTCGCAGGGCGCAGCACCGCCAGGGCCTTGCCGGTGAAACGGCCGCGCCAATCGGTGAGGAAGGGCGCCATGTCCGCTGGCGTGTCGAGCACAAAAGCATCGCCCACCACGGAGCGGCAGTGGGTGAGGAAGTCTGTCATTTGACGGTGTTGACCTTGACCTTGTCCAGCAATTCCTTGGCCAGCTTCTTGGCCGCCTTCTTGTAAGGGCGCAGATACATGACGGCGCACACGAAGTAGACGCAGACGATCAGCGCCTCGCCCCAGCCCAGCCATGCGGACAGGGTGCCCTTGTCGCTCCAGCCGCGCACCACGCCTTCGGTGAAGTACAGCAGTATCATCATCGAGGTCCACTGCAGGGTGTAGATGTCGCGCTTCCACACGCCGTACAGCGGCAGCAGCAGCGGCGCGGCCTTCAGCACCAGCCACGAGCCGCCCGGATGCAGCGGCGCCAGCACCATTTCCCACAACACGCACCAGATAATCAGCGTCACCAGGCTGCCGATGGCGCCCCAGTGACAATACTTTTGCATCGTGTTTTCCATCATGCGTCCCTGTTCAAGCGGCGGCGCGCAGTTTGACGGCCGTTTCGGCCAGGCGCCGGCCCAGCGCGATGGCCAGGCGTTTTTCATCTTCGGTGATGGTCTTCTTGCCGTCAAGGCCGGACCAGTGGCTGGCGCCGTAGGGCGTGCCGCCGCTGGAGGTAGTCATCAGTTCCGGGTTGGTGTAGGGCAGGCCGAGCACCATCAGGCCGTGGTGGAACAGCGGTATCATCATCGACAGCAGCGTCGATTCCTGGCCGCCGTGCAGGCTGCCGGTGGACGTGAACACGCATGCCGGCTTGCCGGCCAGCGCGCCGGACAGCCACTGGGCCGCCGTGCCGTCCCAAAAATACTTCATCGCCGAGGCCATGTTGCCGAAGCGCGTGGGCGAGCCGACCGCAAGGCCCGCGCATTCGGCCAGGTCTTCCAGCTCGACGTAGGGAGCGCCATCGGCCGGCACGTCCGGTTCGGTGGCTTCGGCCACGGTCGATACGGCTGGAACCGTGCGCAGGCGCGCGTCGCAGCCCGGTACGCTCTCCACGCCCTGGGCGATCAGTTCGGCCAATTTGCGCGTGGCGCCATGGCGTGAGTAAAACAATACGAGAATAATCAGATTGGCTTGGTTCATCGGCGGTATTATAGGGCGCTTTAGAGGGTGGCAGCGTCGCCACCTTGTATTTCGATTATCGCTCATGTACGAAAAATATATACACCCGGTTTTACAGTATGTTTCCCGCAGTTGCCGTAGCGGGATAGACACAGTACGTTCGTTGTCCTGGCCCGAAGTGCGCGACCTGTTCCTGTTTGCCCACCGCCGCCTGCGCGAGGAGAGCCTGCCGCAAGTGGCCGGCAGTCTCACTTTCACCACGGTGTTCGCGCTGGTGCCGTTGCTGACCATCGCGCTGGCGATCTTCACCACCTTCCCGCTGTTTAACACCTTCCGCACGTCGCTGGAAGCCTACTTCGTGCAAAGCGTGATGCCGAAGTCGATCTCCAGCACGATCTTGAACTACCTGACCATGTTCGCCTCCAAGGCCACGCGGCTGTCGGCGGTGGGCGCGGTGGCGCTGATTTTCACGTCGATCGCGATGATGAATTTGATCGAGCGCGTTTTCAACCGCATCTGGCGCGTGCGCGCCGAGCGGCGCTGGACCAAGCGCATCCTGGTCTACTGGGCCATCATCACGCTCGGACCTTTGCTGATCGGCGTGTCGCTGACCTTGTCGGGCCAGGTATTCATGGCCACCAGCGACCTGATAGGCGACGTGCCGGTGATCGGCGCCTTGATCTACACGGTGTTGTCGCTGGCGCTGACCACGGCAACCTTCACGCTGCTGTACGTGGCGGTGCCGAACCGCGACGTGGACTGGTACGACGCGGCCTGGGGCGGCCTGGTGGCCGGCCTGGCGTTCGAGGTGGCCAAGCGCGGTTTCGCGGTGTTCATCACACAGTTCCCGACGTATTCGAAGATCTACGGCGCGCTGGCGGCGCTGCCGCTGTTCCTGCTGTGGGTGTATGTGTCGTGGATGATTACGCTGTTCGGCGCGCTGCTGGTGGCCGCGCTGCCGGTGGTGAAGTACGAGCGCTGGTGGCATGAGGCGCAGCCGGGCGGCGAATTCGTCGATGCGATGGCGATCCTGCGGGTGCTGCATGTGGCCTGCAAATGCGGCGATACGGCGCTGGTCAGCGCGGGCGCGATCCGCGCGCGCACGCGGCTGGGCTTCGACGAGATGGACGCGCTGCTGGAAAGGATGATGGCCGAAGGCTGGGTGGGGCGTGTCAAGGTCGATGCGCCGCAGCGCGTCCAGTGGGGCAAGCGTATCAGCGACGGCGGCGATCATTGGGTCATCCTGGCCAATGTCGAGAAGTTGACGCTGGCCGAGGTCTATCGCCTCTTCGTGTTCTCCGGCATGCCGATCAACGCCGGTGTGGTATCGGACAGCGACGACGAGCGCGACCTGCAAGCCGCGCGCGCCGCCGCGTCGCTGGCGCGCGAGGTGGAAGCGGCTGTCGAGGCGGGCCTGGGCAAGACCCTGGCCGAGCATTTCGGGCCGATCGACTGCCGTTAAGCTCTAGGTCAGGCCGCGCTGCTGGCGCGCGCCAGGCTTGAGCGGGCTCCCGCCACGGCTTGCAGCCGCTCTTGCAGGTAGGTGCTCAGCCGAGGATGCTGGCTGAACGCGACGTTAAAGCGAATGTGCTGGTCGGGCGTGTCGTTGGCCGAGAAGGCGGCGCCCCGCATCAGCAGGATGTTGTTGCGATAGGCGTCCTGCACCAGCAAGTCCACGTCCAGGCCTTCCGGCATGGTGCCCCACAAGAAGATGCCCGCATCGCCGGGCTGCTCGAACAGCACGCCCGCCGCGCTCAGTTGCTGCGTGCTGGTGTTACGCGCCGCCATGATCTTGCGTTGCATGCGGTCCAGGTGCTTGCGCAGGTTGCCGGCTTTGAGTACCTCCAGCAGCACGTACTCGTTCAGCGCCGGCATCGTCATGATGGCGTGGATCTTGGTCCGCATCAGCACTTTGAGCAGGGCCGGGGCGGCGGCGAGATAGCCCATCCGCAAGGCAGGACTGAGCGCCTTGCAAAAACTGGAATAGTAGATCACGCCGTCCAGCCCGGCCAGGGACGCCAGCCGCGTGCTGTGGCTGTGCTGGAAATGGCCGTGCACGTCATCCTCGGCGATCAGGAAGCCGTGCTGCTGCGCCAGTATCAAGACCTTGTGCAAATTGGCGGCGCTGCTGCTCCAGCCGGTCGGGTTGTGCAAGGCCGTTTGCACGAACAGCAGGCGCGGGCGGTGCTCGCGGCAGGCCGCCTCCAATGCATCGAGGTCGAGGCCGTCGGGGCCGCGCTTGACGGGCACCAGGCGTATGCCATCCTGGCGCAAGCGGCCGAACATCAGGAAGTAGCCGGGATCTTCCACCAGCACGGTGTCGCCGGGTTGCAGAAAACTACGGCAAATCAGGTCGATCGCGTGGGTGCCGCCCAGGTTCGTCAGTATGTGGCTGGCGTCGGCGGCGATGCCGATGCCGCGCAACAGCAAGGCGATATGCTCGCGCAGTTCCGGCAGGCCTTGCGGCGGGCAGCGCGAGGCCATGCCTGCGGCGCTGCGCGTCAAGGCCTTTTGCACGGCGCTGGCCGGCACGGCGTCCTCCAGCCAGGTCGGCGGCAGGGCGCCGCTGCTGGCCAGCAGGATGCCGGGGCGCTGATCGTTGGCCTGCTGCGCCAGCCAGACAGGCTCCTGTTCCACACCCGCTTCCAGCGCGACTTCATCGGGAATAGACTTGCCGGCATCGTTGGGCGCGCTCACAAAAAAACCCGCCGTGCCGTGCGAATCGATGACGCCGGCGGCGACCAGCCGGTCATAGGCCACCACCACGGTATTCGTGCTGACGGCCAGCTGGGTGGCCAACTGGCGTATCGACATCAGCTTGGCGCCGCCGGGCAGCGCGCGGCTCTCGACCATGTGGCGCAGTTGGGCCTCAATCTGCTTGGACAGGGGGATGGGAGAGGTGCGGTCGATGGCGAACATGGCGAGAGTCTAGCGTAAAAACATCACGGCCAGTACGAGCAGGATGGCGCCCATCGTCAA
Source organism: Duganella sp. HH101 (assembly GCF_001758795.1). Lineage (NCBI taxonomy): Bacteria > Pseudomonadati > Pseudomonadota > Betaproteobacteria > Burkholderiales > Oxalobacteraceae > Duganella > Duganella sp. HH101. The sequence goes on from NZ_LRON01000016.1 coordinate 132,544, forward strand.
ATTGAAGATGCGCTGCTTGCGCGGGTCTTTCAGCAAGTGGCGGATCGAGACGCCAAACAGCGCCCACATGGCATTGCACGGCGCGCCGACAGCGGTGCCTATCGCCGATACCAGCAGCGCATCGGCGACCGTATTGTGCCCGGCGGGCATGAACACCGAGGCCACGGTGACGGCCTTGACCCAACTCTTGGGGTTGAGCGCCTGGAATACCGTGGCCTGGAAAAACGACACCGCCTTGGGCGCCTGCGCCGCCCCCATCGATGCGCCGCTGAGCTTCCAGGCCAGGAATACGAGGTATAGCGATCCCGCGATACGCAGCACCTGATGCGCCAATGGGTAGGTGACGAAGACGGTGCCCAGCCCGACGCACATCAGCATGGTCTGCACGAACATGCCGGCCTGGATGCCCAGCACGACCGGCAGCGCGCCACGGCCGCCGAAATTGGCGCCGGTGGTGGCGAGCATGACGTTGTTCGGCCCGGGCGTGGCCGACATCACGAAGCAATAGATTATCAAGGGCAGGAGTTCGGTCATGCGATGCCTTCACAGTTTGGGAGTGCTGCCAGTCTAGGAGCGCGGCGCGGCGGGCACAAGGCACAAGAGCCAGGGTACAGGCCCATGCTGTATCAGTCGATCTACCGCTACAGTTGCCCATCGTTCGGATGTCGTTATAGAATCGGCATTCATTAAAATCAACTAGGAGACGTCATGCTGAGAATGCCGATTGCGGTGGTCTTGTTGGGAGTTGCAGGTGTGGCGTCGTCAGCCCAGCAGCCGCATCCGCCGGGTTTGGGCGAGCGCGGCAACGAGGCCAGCATCGCGGTCGACATCAACGCGGCGGGCCAGGTGGCCGGCATCATCGAGGAAGACAATGGTCGCCAGCGCGCGGTGCTGTGGGATAAGCGCCTGGTCGAACTGGGCACCCTGGGCGGCAGCGACAGCTTCACCCGCGGCATCAACATCGGCGGCGATGTCGTCGGCTCGGCCCAGGACAGCGACAACCACTGGCGCGCTTTCGTCTTCCGCGCCGGCCTGGCGATGCGCGACCTGGGCACGCTGGGCGGCAACAGCAGCTACGGCATGGGCATCAGCCGCTCCGGCCAGGCGGTCGGATACGCCGACACCAGCGACGGCTACTTCCATGCCTTCTCCACCGGCCGCAATGGCGACGGTCCCCTGGTCGACCTGGGCACCTTGGGCGGCAACATCAGCTACGCGGCCGGCGTCAACACCGACGGCGTGATCGTCGGCACGGCGGCGCTGTCGGACGGCTATCGCCGCGCCTTTATCTACAAGCCCGGCGAGGGCATGAAGGACCTGGGCACGCTGGGTGGCCGCTCAAGCGGAGCCACCGCTGTCAACGATTCCGGCGTGGTGGTGGGTACCTCGGAAACGCCGGAGCGCCGCTGGCATGCCTTCGTCCATGACGGCAAAAAAATGGTGGACCTGGGTGCGCTGATCGGCTACGGCGACAGCTTCGCCACGTCCATCAACGCCGCCGGCCACGTGGTCGGCAGCATTCGCATCGGCGACGAGCGCCGTTCCTTCGTCTACCGCGATGGCAAGATGAGCGTGCATCCGGGCGGTTTCGGGCTGTACCTCGTCAATAACATCAACGCCGAGGAACTGGTGATCGGCGCGCGGTACGTCGGCAAGAAGTTCCAGGCATCGACCATGCACTCGGCCCAACGCCCGGTCGTCACCCACGGCGGCACCGACCTGGTGTCGCTGATCCTGGTGGTGTTGGCCGGCACCGCCGGCATTGTGATCTACCGCCGCCGCTATCGCGGCATCGTGATGCAGGGCGCGAACCGGATTATCCGCTTCAAGTTCCCGCAAAACTGAACAGCGCGTCCAGCACCGCATCCGGCTGCTCGCTCATCAGCGAGTGGCCGCTGTCCACCGTCACCACCTTGCCGTGGCTGATGGTGGAGGTCAGCAGTTTGGTGGACTTGGGCGGCGTCATCATGTCGCGCGCGCCGAACAGGAACAGGGTAGGGCAGCGCACCGCCTGCGCGGCCGCCTCGCCGTTGGCGTAGGCGTTACAGGCCGTGAAGTCGGTGTAGAACACCTGCTGCGGATTGATCTGCGAGATGCGCTGCATCAGCCGGCGCGCGCCACCCATCGTATTGAAGCCCGGCCCGGGGCATGACGGCTTCTGCGCGATCGTCGAATGCGACCAGATGTTGACCATGTCGATGGCGCTCTGCTCATCGGTGCGCGAGGTTTCCAGCAGCGCGTCCGACACCTTCATCGGATAGGTCGAACCCACCATGCCCAGGTGCGTGACGCGCTGCGGCGCCTTGTGCGACGCCTCCAGCGCGATCAACGATCCCATGCTGTGGCCGAACAGCGCGGCCTTTTGCACGCCGGCCGCGTCCAGCACTTGCAGCAGCCAGTCCGCCAGTTCCGGCACGCCGGTCTTGGCCGCGCCCTTGCTGCGGCCGTGGCCCGGCAGGTCCACAGCCAGCACGCTGTAGCCGTGATGGGCGAAGTAGCGGGTCTGCAAGGCCCACACCGAATGGTCGTTCTGCGCACCGTGGATGAACACCACGGTCGGCAGGGCGGCGTCGAACGGCTTGCCGCCGGTGTAGCAGTAGGCGTCCACGCCTTGTACGGTCAGCAGCATGTCATGCTCCTTTCTGCGACAGCTTCAGGCCGCGCGCAAGGTCTTCGATCAGGTCGTCCACATCCTCCAGTCCCACCGACAGCCGCATCGTGCCTTCGGTGATGCCCGATGCCGCCAGCTGGTCGGCCGGGACGCGGAAGTGCGTGGTGGAGGCGGGATGGATCGCCAGCGACTTGGCGTCGCCGACGTTGGCCAGGTGCGAGAACACTTTCAGGCTGTCGACGAAGCGGCGGCCGGCGGCGCGGTCGCCCTTCAGGTTGAAGGAGAACACGGCGCCGCAGCCTTTCGGCAGCAGGCGCTTGGCCAGTTCGTAGTCCGGGTGCGACTCCAGCTCGGGATAGGACACCGATTCCACGGCGGGATTCGACAGCAGGAACTCGACCACCTTGCGGGTGTTGGCCACGTGCCGGTCCATGCGCAGGCCCAGGGTCTCCACGCCCTGCAGCACGGCGAAGGCGTTGTGGGGACTCATGACGGCGCCGAAGTCGCGCAGGCCTTCGCGCCGCGCGCGCAGCGCGAAGGCGCCCACGGTCGATTCTTCCGCGAACACCATGCCGTGGAAGCCGTCGTACGGCTCGCACAGTTCGGCGTAGCGGCCGGTCTTGTCGTAGGCGGCCTGCCAGTCGAAGGTGCCGCCGTCCACCAGCAGGCCGCCGATGGCGGTGCCGTGCCCGCACAGGAACTTGGTCGCGGAGTGGAACACCAGGTCGGCGCCATGTTCGAAGGGCTTGAGCAGATAGGGCGTGGTGAAGGTGGAATCCATCATCAGCGGCAGGTGCTGTTCGTGCGCGATGGCGGCGACGGCTTCGATGTCCAGCACGTCCAGGCCTGGATTGCCCAGCGTCTCGGCAAACAGCACCTTGGTGTTGGGCCGGATCGCCGCGCGCCAGGCGTCGAGGTCGCGCGGGTCGACGAAAGTGGTCTCGATGCCGAAGCGCTTGAGCGTGTAGGCCAGCATATTGTGCGAACCGCCGTACAGCGCGCGCGAGGCGACGATGTGCGAACCGGCGCCGGCGATGGTGGCCAGGCCCAGATGCATCGCGGCCTGGCCGCTGGCGGTGGCGATGCCGGCCACGCCGCCTTCCAGCGCGGCGATGCGCTCCTCCAGCACCGCATTGGTCGGGTTCGAAATGCGCGAGTAGACGTGGCCGGCGCGCTCCATGTTGAACAGCGAAGCGGCGTGGTCGGAGTCCTTGAACGCAAAGGATGAGGTGAAGTAGACGGGCGTGGCGCGTGCGCCGGTGGCTGGGTCGGGCGTGGCGCCGGCGTGCAGGGCGAGAGTATCAAATCCGGGGTATTTGGGTCCGCTCATATGGTCTCGTTGGAGTTATAGGAATGCCCGGCATCCTACCCTGAATCGCGGCTGGGCAACAGCACTGTAAAAATGTTGCGATTTGCTTATCCGGATCGCTGGATTTTTTGCCGGGCATAGGCTACATTCGCTATAAGGCTACAATAACTAGAAACCCCATTCACATAGCCCATATCAGCGGACAGGACGGCCCAAAATGAAAGTCTCCGAAATTCTTCAGGTTAAAGGCAGCATTCTTTATACGATTTCTCCTGACCAGCCGTTGGCGGACGCCGCCAACACGATGGCGGAAAAAGACATCGGCTCACTGGTGGTCATGGAATTCGGCGACCTGGCCGGCATGCTGACCTTCCGCGAAGTGCTGCGTGCCTTGCACGAAAACGGCGGCACCGTCGGCGCCGGCACGGTGCGCAAGCACATGGACGATCATCCGATCACCGTCACGCCGGATACCGAAGTCAATGAAGTGCGCCGCATCATGCTGGAAAAGCACGCGCGCTATCTGCCGGTGATGAACGCCAAAACCATCCTCGGCGTGATCTCGTTCTACGACGTGGCGCGTGCGGTGCTGGAGGCGCAGAGCTTCGAGAACCGCATGCTCAAGGCTTACATCCGCGACTGGCCGGCCGAAACGGCGGACCAATCCGACTAGGCTCTGCGGGCAGCGCCCATAAAATAAAACGCCATCCGAGGATGGCGTTTTTTATTATGCCGCGCCTTCCAGCGCGTCGTTGCTCAACCAGCCGTTGAGCGCCGTCGCCGTCATCGGCCGCGCAAACAGGAAGCCTTGCGCCAGCGGGCAGCCCAGCGCTTGCAGTATCTGCGCCTGGCGTTCGTCTTCCACGCCTTCCGCGATCACGGCCAGGCCGAGGTTGCGGCCCAGCTGGATCACCATCTCGGCGATGCTGCTGCCACGTGCGGAGCCGGTGATCTCGGTGACGAAAGCACGGTCTATTTTCAGGCGGTCGATCTGCAGGCGCTGCAGGTAGGACAGCGACGAGAAGCCGGTGCCGAAATCGTCTATCGCGATGCTGACGCCGGTCTGCTTGATCTGCGCCAGCATCTTGATCAGCAGGTCCGGCTCTTCCATCGCCATCGATTCGGTGATTTCCAGTTCGACGAATTCCGGCGGAGCGCCCGTATCTTCAAGCGCCTTGCGCAGCATCTCCAGGAAATGCGGATGGCGGAACTGCACCTGCGAGACGTTAATCGACATCATGAAGTTCTGGTGGCCGGCCTTGCGCAGGTCCACCAGCTCGCGGCAGGCGGTGCGCATGACCCATTCGCCCAGGTCGATGATCAGGCCCGAATACTCGGCGATGGGGATGAAGCGGTCCGGCGAGATGAACTTGCCGTCCGGCGTCTGCCAGCGCAGCAGCGCTTCCGCGCCCACAGGGCGGCGCGTGGCCAGGTCGATCTGCGGCTGGTACACCACGAACAGCTGGTTCTGGCCGAAGGCGGTGCGCAGCGCGTGCATCATGCGCACGCGTTCGCGGATCTCCACGCCCATCGAGCGCGAGAAGTAGAAGTGGCCGGCGCGCTGCTGCGACTTGGCGCGCTTGAGGGCGATGTCGGCATCCTTCAGCGCGTCGGCGCCGCTGCCTTCGTGTTCGCCCAGGCGCACCAGTCCCAGCGTGGCGGACAATTGCACGTCCTGGCCGTCGATGCTGAACGGATGCTGGAACAGCGCCAGGATGTTGGCCGGGTTGACCTGCGACGAATCGCCCAGCACGCAGAAGATGTCGCCGCCGATGCGCGCCACCGTCAGCTGGCCGCCCAGCTGCGTTTGCAGGCGGCCAGCGACGGCGACCAGCAGCGTGTCGCCGAACTGGTGGCCCAGCGCGTCGTTGGTCTCGGCGAAGTGGTCCAGGTCGACCAGCGACAGCGTGGCTTCGTCGCGCGCGGGGCCGGACAGCGTGGCGTCGAGGATCTCGACCAGGCGGGTGCGGTTGGGCAGCTTGGATAACTGATCGTAGAAGGCGGCGTTGTGCAGGTGCGTCACCAGCTCGACGTTGTCCAGGCCGACGGCCACGTTGGCGCAGAATACCTCCAGCAGGCGTTCGTCGATCTCGGTCGGCGCGCGGCCCACCTCCAGGTAGGCGACGAAGTCGCGGCTGGCCTTGCCGGCGAAGTACAGCGTGATGAAGTCCGGCCCGTAGACATTGCGGCGCTGGCCCAGCGTCAGCTCCATGGCGTCGTAGATGTGCTTGTGCTCGACATTGCACAGCGTGGTGTTGTCGAGGTGGCGGTAGCTGCCGGCGGTGGCCATCACCATCAGCTCGTGGCAGCCGTCGTCCGGGCATTCCTGCACGCACAGCACGCCGTTGCCGTCCTGGCCGAGCAAGTCGGTGATCTGGGTCAGCACGCCGGAGGCGAAGTTCTGAACGCCGTGCAGCGCCATCAGCTGGGTGCTGGCGTGGACGATCTGGTTCAGGCCGCGGCGGCTGTCGTTGATCTTGCGGATTTGTTCGTAGGAGCGTATCGCCGCCGTCACCGTGGTGAACAGCTTGATGCGGGTCAGCTCGGATTTGGTCTTGTAATCGTTGATGTCGAAATCGCGGATGGCGTCGATCTCCGGCGCATAGCCGGGCTGGCCGGTGCGCAGGATGATGCGCACGTCGGCCAGGTTCAGCGTCTCGCGGATGTAGCGCACCAGATGGAGGCCGGCGTCGTCCTGCTCCATCACCACGTCCAGCAGGATGACGGCGATTTCGGTTTCATGCTTTAACAGTTCGCGCGCCTGGCCGGCCGAATACGCATGCACGAATTCCAGCGGGCGCTGCTGCATGTCGAGGTTGCCGAGCGCAAAGGTGGTGGTCGAGTGGACGTCTTCGTCGTCGTCGATAATCATGACCCGCCATACATTGCGGGCGCCCGGTACCGCAGGCGCCGCTGGATGCTCTTCTAAGAATACCAGATCGTCGTGATCATCCTTGGGTTGCACAAGGGGTGTGATCGGTGGGGGCATGTGTAGCTTCTCCAGGATTTCTCGGTGTTCTTGAGATCAAGTATATAGCGAATTGTTAAAAAGAACGCGGATTTCCAGCGCTTTGCACAGAACGTTGCATACCGGCGCGCAAGTTTGCCATGCTTACAACGGAAGAATGATATTTTACCAATAGAAACTTGCTTTGTGGAAATTATTATGCCGGCCGGACGCCAAGCGCGGCTGGCTGGTAGAATTAGGGACTTTCCACCTTTTTCCAAAGATTCTCTTCCTATGTCCGGCAATACATTTGGCAAGTTGTTCTCAGTTACTACCTTCGGTGAGTCGCACGGTCCCGCGATTGGTTGTGTGATCGATGGCTGCCCACCGGGATTGCCTTTGTCGGAAGCGGATATCCAGCCGGAACTGGACCGCCGCAAGCCGGGCACCTCGCGCCACGTGACCCAGCGCAAGGAGCCGGATACGGTGGAGATCCTGTCCGGCGTGTACCAGGGCGTGACGACAGGCACGCCGATCGCGCTGCTGATCCGCAATGAGGACCAGCGCAGCAAGGACTACGGCAACATCACCGAAAGTTTCCGTCCAGGTCATGCAGACTATACCTATTGGCACAAGTATGGCGTACGCGACCCGCGTGGCGGCGGCCGCTCCTCGGCCCGCCTGACGGCGCCGGTGGTGGGCGCCGCGGCCATCGCCAAGAAATGGCTGAACCAGCAGTACGGCACCGTGTTCAAGGGCTGCATGAGCCAGCTCGGCGACATCGTCGTGCCGTTCCAGGACTGGTCGCATGTGCACGACAACCCGTTCTTCGCCGCCAGCGGCGACGCCGCCCTGATCGCCCGCATGGAAGAGGCGATGGACGAGCTGCGCAAGGCCGGCGATTCGATCGGCGCGCGCATCGACGTCATCGCCCAGAACATTCCGGTCGGCCTCGGCCAGCCCATCTACGACAAGCTCGACGCCGACATCGCCTACGCGATGATGGGCATCAACGCCGTCAAGGGCGTGGAGATCGGCGCCGGCTTCAAGTCGGTGGAGCAGAAGGGTTCCGTGCACGGCGACTCGCTGACGCCGACCGGCTTCATCGGCAACAACGCCGGCGGCGTGCTGGGCGGCATCTCGACCGGCCAGGACATCACGGTGTCGATCGCCATCAAGCCGACTTCTTCGATCCGCACGCCGCGCCAGTCGATCGACAAGGACGGCAAGCCGGTGATGGTCGAAACCTTCGGCCGCCACGATCCCTGCGTCGGCATCCGCGCCACGCCGATCGCCGAGGCCATGCTGGCGCTGGTGCTGATCGACCACGCGCTGATGCACCGCGCGCAGTGCGGCGACGTGCAGGTGGCAACTCCGAACATCGCGCCGGCCATGCCGCCGGCCGCCCGCTAAGCGGTGCCGGTACAAGCCTTCAGCTTCGCTTTATTCCTCTTCTGCTACTACGCACACGCTGGAACCTGGAGCACCTACGCCACGCTGTTCTTCGCCGACCACGGCATGACGGTGGCGCAGATCGGCGTGCTGATGTCGATGATCCAGGTGCTGCGCATCGTCGGCCCCAACGTCTGGGGCTACGTCGCCGACCACTACGACCGCCGCGTGCTGGTGCTGCGCATGGCCGGCTTTGCCGCGCTGCTTGGCTTCTCAGGCTTCCTGTTCGGCAGCACCTTCACCCACTTCATGCTGGCGATGATCGTGCTGAACCTGTTCACCAGCGGCCAGGCGCCGATCTGCGAGGCGCTGATGCTGTCCGAGATGCGCGGCGACCTGACCTTCTATGGCCGCATCCGCATGTGGGGGTCGATCGGCTTCATCGTTTCCGTCACGCTGGCCGCGTACGCGCTGGAGCACTACGGCATCGTCTCGCTGCCGTGGGTGGCCGCCGCGCTGCTGGTGCTGACCATCGCCGCCGCCTTCCGCCTGAAGGACGTGCCGCGCCGCCAGCACAAGACGGCGCCGCCGCCGTTGATGTCGCTGCTGCGCCGGCGCGAGGTGATCGCCTTCTTCGCGTCGACCGCGCTGATGGTCTCGGCCCACACTTCGCTGTACACCTTCTATTCGCTCTACCTCGAACGCAACGGCTATAGCAAGACCGTGATCGGCGGCATGTGGTCGCTGGGCGTGCTGGCCGAGGTGCTGCTGTTCTATTACCAGGCGCCGCTGTTCCGGCGCTGGGGCGCCAAGGTCATGATGTATGTGACGCTGGCCGTGGCGCTGGTGCGCTTCCTGATGATAGGCTTCGGCCCGCAGGTGGTGTGGCTGCTGGTCGTGGCGCAGATCATGCACGCGGCCACGTTCGCGCTGCATCACTCGTCGTGCGTGATGACCTTGCAGCGCTGGTTCTCCGGGCCGTTGCAGGCGCGCGGGCAGGCGCTGTACATGAGCATTTCGTATGGCGTGGGCGGCTCGCTGGGCGGGCTGTTCCTGGCGCAGTGGTGGGAGAGGGCGGGGCCGCAGTCGGTGTACTACGTGGCGGCAGGGCTGGTGCTGTGCTCTTCGCTGGCCGCCGTGCTGTCCTACCGCTGGCAGGAGCGCGACGGCCACTAGCCAGCTTGCTAGCTGCGGCTGGTGACGGCTTCCAGCTTGTGGCGGCGCTCGACCGCCCGCACCACCAGCGCGCGCATGTCGTTCAGCAGCGAGAACTCGGTCTGGCTCAATTGTATCGGCGGGAAGGAATCGTCCCAGTCGCCGTACAGGAAGCCGGCCGGCTGGCCGTTGGCCGACAGCGGCAGGATCACGAAGCTGCGCGCTTCGGCCAATGAACTCTTCCACCACAACGGCAGCTTGGCGGCGAACTTGGCGTCGCGGGCGTTTTCGATGAAGATCACGCGGTCGCTATTGAGCGCGGCGTGGAATACATTCGGCTCGTAGGCGTCGTCGAAGGTCAGCGCCGGCAGCAGCTCCTTGCTGCCTTCGCCGAAGCTGATCTTGGCGGCGTACTGGTTGTCCTTGCGGTTGCGGACGAAGGCCACCGCGCGCGAGAAGTCCAGTCCCTTGTAGACGGTTTCCAGCGCGATCTGCACCATCTGGCCCGGGTTGGCCGTCTCCAGCATGTCGCGCATGTCGGCCAGGCCGCTGAGCAGGATCTTGTTGCCGGCCGCGCGCTGGCGCGTCTTCGCCAGCGCCTTGGCGCGGCGTTCCGCGGGGCGCGACAAGGGCGCGATGGTCAGGTCGTTGGCGGCCACCACCTTGGCCTGCTCGATGGCGTGCATCAGGTTGGCGGGTTCCACGCCCAGCATGGCGGAGTAGGCCTCGGTCAATTCCTTGACCACGGCGGCGCCGGCGGGATCGTCGTGCCACAGCGATTCGGCGCACATGGCCGACATGGTCGACAGGCCGGCGATCCAGTCCGAGGAGCTGACTTCCGCACCGGGCTCCGGCGGCGTGACCTTGCGCATGCCGTTGACCAGCGTGGCCGGCAGGCCCCAGTGCAGGGCGGCGGCGTGGCCGATGGCTTCCATGCTCAGGCCCAGCATCTCCGGCGCGACATCGTCGATGTCGCGGCCAGCCTGGTCGGCGGCGCGCTGCAGGTCGTGCCAGCGCTCCGGCATGTAGAAGGTCATCATCATGCGGCCCAGCGTGTGCAGCATCGAGCACACCACGGCTTCCTCGCCATGGCGGCTTTCGGCCGTGTAGGCGATCTGCTGGGCGACGATCCCGGCCAGCACGGCCTTTTCCATTTCGACGTGGGCGACGGTGGCGTCGGGCGAGCCGGCGGCCAGTTCCTCGATCAGCTTCAGGCCCAGCGCCAGGTGGCCGATGGCTTCCGTGCCCAGCACCAGCACCGCCTTGGAGACGGTGTTGACGTGCTGGCCGAAGGCCGAGTACATGCCGCTGTTGGCCAGCCGCAGCACCTTTTGCGTCAGCACCGGATCGGACAGCACGGTGCGTGTCATATTGAATTCCTGCTCGTCCTCGCCGCGCATCGCGCCCAGGATGGCGGTGATGGCCTTGGCGAAGCCGGGCATGTCGCCGCGGCGGCGCGTGCATTCCCACAGCGTCGCCAGCGTGCTCTCGCCCAGCGGCGTGCCGGCTGTGAAGCGCACGGTCATTGCAGCACCTGGCGGAATTCGGCCGGCACCACCTTGACGTGGATGCTTTCCTTGAGCGCGGCCATGGCGACGTTGGCGGCCATCGGCTTGCCGGTCAGGTAGCCCTGGATGTACTGGCAGCCGCGCTGCTCCAGGTATTCCAGCTGGCCTTCGGTTTCGACGCCCTCGGCCACCACGGACAGGTCCAGGTGCTTGGCCAGGTCGAGCACGGCGTTGCAGATGGCGCCGTCCTTCTGCGAACCGGGCAGGTCGCGGATGAAGGTGCGGTCTATCTTCAGCACGGAGATGGGGAAGCGCTTCAGGTAGGCGAGCGAGGAATAGCCGGTGCCGAAATCGTCAATGGCGATGCGGGCATTGCGCTCGGCCATTTTGGACAGGATGGACTCGGCATGCACCGGGTCTATCATCAGCGTGCCTTCTGTGATTTCTAATACCAATTGCTCACCAAGTAGGCCGGAGAAGGCGATCGCATCGTCCAGCACATCTAAAAATTTATCGTTGCGGAATTGCCGCGGGCTGATATTAACAGAGATGTACAGGCTGCGCTTGGCGACCTCCTCGAACTGTTTCAGCTGCACGCAGGCGGCCTTCAGCGCCCAGGCGCCCAGCAAATTGATGAGGCCGTTGGTCTCGGCGATGGGGATGAAGCGGGCCGGCGGCACCATGCCCAGCGTCGGGTGCTTCCAGCGCATCAGCGTTTCGAAGCCCTGGATCTCGCGCGTGCGGGCGTCGACGATGGGCTGGTAGTACAGCAGGAACTCGCCCTCGCGCACCGCCTGGAACATCGCCGCTTCCAGCGAGATGTCGTGCTCCGGCGGGCCGGACTGCGATGGGCTGTAGACCACGCAGCGGGCCTTGCCGGTTTCCTTGGCGCGCGACATGGCGGCGTCGGCCAGCGCGACCAGCCGCACTTCGTCCTCGGCGTGCTGCGGGTAGACCGCCACGCCGACCGATGCGCCGACGTAGATCGTGTGGTTGTCGATTTCAAACGGCGACTGCAGCGTGGCGATCAGGCGGCCTGTGACCAGCTTGATCTGGGCCTCGGTGGCGGTGCCGGGCAGCACGGCGACAAATTCGTCGCCGCCGACGCGGGCCAGCGTATCGCTGTCGCGCAGGGTCTTGCGCAGGCGGACGGCAGCGGTGCGCAGCACGGCGTCGCCGATCGGGTGGCCGAGGCCATCGTTGACTTTCTTGAAACCATCCAGGCCGATGGTGGCGACCGAAAAGCCCTGGCCGGAACGGCGCGCGTTGGCGATCACCATGCGCATGCGGTCCGACAGCAGCAGGCGGTTCGGCAGCTCGGTCAGCGCGTCGTGGGTGGCCATGTGGCGCAGCCGTTCTTCGGTGGCGTGCTGCACCGTCATGTCGCGGCCGACCACCAGCAGCTCGCTCAGGCCGTGCTGGTTGGCGTAGCAGGAGATGCGCAGTTCGTGCCAGATCTCGGCGTCCGGGGTCTTGATGCGCGCTTCCAGCAGGCGGGAGGTGGTCGATGCGCCGACTTCGGCGAGCAGGGCGTTCAGCGGCGCCTGGTCGTCGAGCGACATCAGCCTGGCCAGCGTGTCGCCGGCCAGCGGCGTTTGATTGTTAATCAACGCCACCGCGCGTTTGCTGGCAAACAGTATCTGCCCCAGTTGATTGAGGCGGAAGACAACATCGCCCGCCTCTTCCATGAGGTTATCCAATTCATGACGCGGGGATGGGGCAGGGATACTGGAAAACATCGCGAGGATTTAATCTTTCATTTTATGCATGTAACGTGGCTGCGCGAAACTTGCAAAACCAAATCGCAATGTATCACTGATGAGAGTGAAATTACATGAAAAATGACAACATCCGGGCTACTTTTACAGTTTTCTATTGAGTTAGACCAAAAAAACGTTGGCTACAGAGGGAAAGCACGGCTGTTTTGGGCAGCCGTGCTGGCGGACTCAGCTGCGTTGGAGAGCGTGTGCGAGATCCCCGGAAGCAAGCTCGGCATAACGCTGCGCGCCGATGTGCTGGACAAAGCGGATGGCGCCGCCGGTATGCGCTGGAAAACCGAACAAACGCACGGAAATCAGGTCCGCTTCGTCGCCGCTGATCGCGCCGCTTTCAACTTGATCTTGAGCAGTGGTGGACAAGGCATACAGCAGACGGTCGCGGATGCCGGCAAACGCAAGTGGAGGGGTGTCCTGGTTTTCGATTGCGGCGACGGCGCCCTCGGCGGTATTCGGCGGCGCGGGCAGCCCGGCGGCGCGGGCGGCGTTGCGCAGCAAGGCTTCCGGCACCGCCGCCGCGCGCAAGGCGCGCACCTCTTCGGCGTAGCGCGTATGCAGTGCGGCGGCCAGTTCCAGCGCGGCCGGCGCCGCGAGGTTGGCGCGCAGCTGGCTCAAGCGCATCAGGTTGTACGCCACCGGGTTGATCGCCGTCTGGCAGAAATAGCGGCTTTCGATCAGCAGCGCGCTGTCGAAATCGACTTGCAGACCTTCGACCATCGCGCACAATATCGCCTCGGGCGCGGGGAGGTGGCCGCCGGTACGCTGGCGCAGCATGGCCGGCGCCACCTGCAGCAAGGTTTGCAGCGGCGCCGAATTGAGCGCGCCGCCGGGCAGGCGATAGCCTTTGATATCCCATGGCTGCGCCGCGATGGCGTCGGTGTCCATGGCGTCGCGCACCAGCTCGGCGGCATCTTCGACGTTGTCGGCCATCCCGTGCAGCAGGCCTGCGTGCAGCGCCTGCTCGGCGCTCAGCGTCACGCCTTCCAGCAGCAGCGGCATGGCGGCCTGCAAGCCGGCCAGGCGCACGGTGCGGGCGATTTCGCCGGCCACCGGCGCCACGCCCAGTTGCACTTGCGGCAGGCTGAAGGTCGCGTCGTCCAGGCTGATGCGGCGATGGCAGGCCAGCGCCAGGCCCAGCGCGTGGCCGCTGACGGCGCCGCCCAGCGTGGCGATGACCGGGATGCCCAGGCTTTCCAGCCGGCGCAGCAGGGCGTTGTACGCGCCCAGCATGTGCATGCAGTCGCCGGCCTGGGCGGCGGTCAGCGCCATCAGGTGTTCCAGCTCGTGGTCGAAGTCGGACGGCTCGGCATGGAAGCCGATGATCACGCCGTGCAGTGTGGTGCGCTTGGCTTCCAGGATGTCGATCAGCGCCGCCAGCTCGCGCTGGAACAGGCGGCTGAGGGGATTGATGGCCCGCGCGGCCAGCATGACGGTGATGGCGCCGCCGTTTTGATGTGTGGTGATCATGCTCGCTCCGTTCATACGCGTTCGATGATGGTGGCAATGCCCATGCCGCCGCCCACGCACAGGGTAATCAGGCCGCGCTTGAGTTCGCGGGCTTCCAGTTCGTCCAGCAGGGTGCCGAGCAGCATGCAGCCGGTCGCGCCCAGCGGATGGCCGAGCGCGATGGCTCCGCCGTTGACGTTGACCTTTTCTTCCGGCACGCCCAGCTCCGTCATGAAGCGCATGACCACGGAGGCGAAGGCTTCGTTCACTTCGAACAGGTCGATGTCGGCGATGTCCAGGCCGGCTTTCGCCAGCGCCTTGCGGGCGGCCGGGGCCGGGCCGGTCAGCATGATGGTCGGATCGGTGCCGGTGACGGCGGTGGCCAGCACGCGCGCGCGCGGCTTCAGGCCGAGGCGGTTGCCGGCGGCCTTGCTGCCGATCAGCGCGAGCGCGGCGCCGTCGACGATGCCGGACGAATTGCCGGCCGTGTGGATGTGGTCGATGCGCTCCAGCTGCGGGTATTTGCGCAGCGCCACGCTGTCGAAGCCCAGCTTGCCGGCCGCCTCGAACGAGGGCTTGAGCCCGCTCAGCGTGGCGATGGTGGTGTTGGGTTTGATGAACTCGTCCTCGGCCAGGATCAGCACGCCGTTCTGGTCGCACACCGGCACCACCGAGCGGAAGCGGCCGCCGGCGCGCGCGGCGGCGGCCTTCTGCTGCGAGCGCATGGCGTAGGCGTCGACCTGTTCGCGGGTGTAGCCGTCCAGCATGGCGATCAGGTCGGCGCCTATGCCTTGCGGCAGGAAGTCGGTGTTCAAGCTGGTCTCGGGATCCAGCGCCCAGGCGCCGCCGTCCGAGCCCATGGCCACGCGCGACATCGATTCGACGCCGCCGGCCACCACCAGGTCTTCCCAGCCGGAGCGCACTTTCTGCGCCGCCAGGTTGACCGCCTCCAGGCCCGAGGCGCAGAAGCGGTTCAGCTGCACGCCCGCGACCTTCCAGTCCCAGCCGGCCGCCAGCGCGGCGATCTTGGCGATGTCGGCGCCCTGGTCGCCCACCGGCGTGACGCAGCCGAGCACGACGTCGTCGATCAGCGCGGTGTCGAGCTTGTGGCGCGATTGCAGCTCGCGCATCAGGCCCGACAGCAACGTGATCGGCTTGACGCTATGCAGGCTGCCGTCCTTCTTGCCCTTGCCGCGCGGGGTGCGGATGGCCTCGTACACATAGGCTTCGGTCATGGAATCTCCTTGTCTGGACGATTATCATAGAGTGCAAACGACAACAAAGCAACTGCTTGCTTCGTGAGGGTATTTGCGCTAGTCTGGCCTGATCACCGGGGGAGAGGCCATGTTTGACAGCCACGAGCATCAGGAATTACAACGCACACTGAAGCGCTTCATCGAGAGCGAAATCAATCCGCATGTCGATGAGTGGGAAGAGGCGGGCATCTTCCCCGCGCACGCCCTGTTCAGGAAAATGGGCGAGCTCGGCTTGCTCGGCCTGACCAAGCCGGTCGAATACGGCGGGCTGGGCCTGGACTATTCGTATTCGATGGCGATGGCCGAGACGCTGGGCCATGTCGACTGCGGCGCGATCCCGATGGCGATCGGCGTGCAGACCGATATGTGCACGCCGGCGCTGGCGCGCTTCGGCTCGGACGCCTTGCGCCGCGAGTTCCTGGCGCCGGCCATCAGCGGCGAGATGGTGGGCTGCGTCGGCGTGTCGGAGGCGCACGCCGGCTCGGACGTGGCGGCCATCCGCACCAGCGCCCGCAAGGACGGCGGCGACTACATCATCAACGGCAGCAAGATGTGGATCACCAACAGCCTGCAGGCGGACTGGATGTGCGTGCTGGTCAACACCTCCGACGGCCCGGCGCACAAGAACAAGACGCTGGTGATGGTGCCGATGGATACGCCAGGCGTCTCGGTCGGCAAGAAGATACGCAAGATCGGCATGAACGCTTCCGACACCGGCCTGATTTACTTCGACGAGGTGCGCGTGCCGCAGCGCCACGCGATCGGCGAGGAGGGGCAGGGTTTCGTCTACCAGATGCTGCAGTTCCAGGAGGAGCGCCTGTGGGCGGCCGCGAACGCGGTGCAGGGCCTGGAGAACTGTATCGATCTGACGGTGGAGTGGGCACGAGAGCGCGCCATGTTCGGCGGCCGCTTGCTGGATAATCAGCATGTCTATTTCAAGCTGGCGGAATTGAAGACGGAAGTGGAGAGCCTGCGCGCGCTGACCTATCGCGCAGGGCAGCTGTATATCAGCGGGAAGGATGTGACGGAGCTGGCGTCGATGTGCAAGCTGAAGGCCGGGCGCCTGCTGCGCATGGTGCCGGACGCCTGCATGCAGTTCTGGGGCGGCATGGGCTACAGTTGGGATAACCGGGTGGCGCGCCTGTTCCGCGACGGCCGCCTGACGTCCATCGCGGGCGGCGCGGATGAAGTCATGTTGGGCATCATCGCCAAGCAGATGGGCATCCTGCCTAAAAAGGAGAGGAAATGAATCCATTCGATACGCATGAAGTAAACAACACGGTTGCGCCGTTCGAGAACGTCAACCTGTACGCGGCAGATCCGGCCTTGCAGGAAGCCCTGCTGCGCGAAGGCGGCGCGGCCGCTGCGGAATCGCTGCATGCGCTGGGCGCGCAACTGGGCCGGGCCGAGGTGCTCGACCTGGCGCGGCTGGCCAATCTGCACACGCCCAAGCTGCACAACTTCGACCGCGTCGGCAAGCGCATTGACGAGGTGGAGTTTCATCCGGCCTGGCATGGCTTGATGGCGCTGTTGATCGAGAACGGCGCGCACGCGTCGCCATGGCTGGGCGGCGCCGGTGCACAGGTGGCGCGCGCGGCGCGCTACATGCTGTTCGGCCAATTGGAGAACGGCTCGCAGTGCCCGGTGACGATGACTTACGCGTCCGTGCCCGCGCTGAAGCAGGCGCCGAAGATCGCCGCCAAATGGCTGCCTAAAATCCTCTCGACGGAGTACGATTCTCGCTCGCTGCCCGTGGAGCAGAAGCGCGGCGCCATCATCGGCATGGGCATGACGGAGAAGCAGGGCGGTTCCGACGTGCGCTCCAACACCACCCGCGCGGAGCCGGTGCCGCCGGCCGATGCGCGGGCGATGTTCGGCGATGAGGGCGAGGACGTGTACCGCATCGTCGGCCACAAGTGGTTCTTCTCGGCGCCGCAAAGCGACGCCCACCTGATCCTGGCGCAGACCGACGACGCGGGCAGCGCAGGGCTGTCGTGCTTCTTCCTGCCGCGCTATCTGCCTGATGGCAGCCGCAACCAGATCCGCGTGCAGCGCTTGAAGGACAAGCTGGGCAACCGCTCCAACGCCTCGTCGGAAGTCGAGTTCACCGGTGCTTACGGCTGGTTGATCGGCAAGCCGGGGCGCGGCATTCCGACGATACTGGAGATGGGCAGCCACACGCGCCTCGATTGCGTGCTTGGCAGCGCCGGGACCATGCGCGCGGCGCTGACGCACGCGTTGCACCACGCGCGCGGCCGCGCCGCGTTCGGCCGTCCACTGTCCGAACAGCCGCTGATGCAGAACGTGCTGGCCGACCTGGCGCTGGAATCGGAGGCGGCGACGGCCTTCGCCATGCGCCTGGCGCGCTGCTTCGACCAGGGCGACGACCCGGCGCAGGCGCTGCTGGCGCGCATCCTCACGCCGGCCGGTAAATACTGGATCTGCAAGCGCGGCCCGGCCTTCGGCGCCGAGGCGATGGAAGTCATCGGCGGCAGCGGCTATGTGGAAGACGGCCCGCTGGCGCGGCTCTACCGCGAACTGCCCGTCAATTCGATCTGGGAAGGCTCGGGCAACGTGATGTGCCTTGACTTGCTGCGCGCCTTCGGCAAAACTCCTGCCGCGCGCGCAGCGTTGGCGGCGGAGCTGGCGCTTGCCGGCGAGGCCGATGCCGACTACGTCCGCTACACGCAGGCGCTGCTGGGCGATCTTGAGCAGCCGCAGTCCGACGAATTCGGCGCCCGCGTGCTGGCCGAGCGCGTCGTGCTGGCGGTGCAGGCGGGCCTGTTGCTGCGGCATGCCCCGGCTTATGTATCGTCGGCGTTTGTCGCGTCAAGGCTGGCGCGCGAGCCGGGCGGTGCGTTTGGACGCCTGCCGGCGGGCGTCGATTGCGCCGCGATCCTGGCGCGGGCACTTATTGAGTAAATTGGATAAACAGTTATGACGAATACAGCTCCTGTCGATAATCGCCGCGCCGATCTGGTGCGGGTGGCCGCGCGGCTGTTCCGCGAGCGCGGCTTCGACGGCACCACCACGCGCGACATCGCCGACGCCGTCGGCATGCGCTCCGGCAGTCCGTTCTATCACTTCAAGAGCAAGCAGGAGATTCTCGCGGCAGTGATGGAGGAGGGGCTGGTGGCGGGCCTGCCGGCCGCCGAGGACATCGCCGCAGGCAAGCTGCCGCCGCGCGCCAAGTTCCAGGCGCTGGTGCGCGCCCACCTGGAGATCGTGCTGGGCGAAGGCCACGACTTCATCCCCGTGTTGCTGTACGACTGGCGCCGCCTGACGCCCGAGCTGCGCGAGCGTGTGCAGGTGCTGCGCGACCGCTACGACCAGCTGTGGCAGGATGTGGTGAGCGAATTGTCGGCCGCCGGCCTGCTGCGCAGCGACAGCGCGGTCGCCCGTTTGCTGCTGATGGGGGCGATCAACTACAGCGTGCTGTGGTACAAACCGGGGCAGGGATCGGACCTGGACCAGATCGCGGAAGAGGCGGTTGCGATGTTTCTGGGCCCTGAGGCCTAGTATAATGAGCAGCACATACCGATTACAAAAGAGCACACAATGAAACAAGATCCGCGCTTTCCCAACCTGTTCATCACCGACCACCCGCTGATTCAACATAAACTGAGCCACATGCGCGCCAAGGATACGTCGACCCGTACCTTCCGCGACCTGCTCAAGGAAATCACGCTGTTGATGGGTTACGAAATCACCCGCGATCTGCCGCTGACCACCCGCACCATCGAAACCCCTCTGATGACCATAGACGCTCCGGTCATCGCCGGCCGCAAACTGGCCATCGTTCCCATCCTGCGCGCCGGCATCGGCATGAGCGACGGGCTGCTGGACCTGGTGCCGTCGGCACGCGTCGGCCACATCGGCGTGTTCCGCGACCCGGAAACCCACCAGCCGGTGGAATACCTGGTGCGCCTGCCGGACACCGTGGAACGTACCTTCATCCTGTGCGACCCGATGGTGGCGACGGGTAATTCGGCCGTGCACGCGGTCGACGTGCTGAAAAAGCGCGGCGTCACCGACGACCAGATCATCTTCCTGGCGCTGGTCGCCGCACCGGAAGGCATCGCAGTGTTCCAGAAAGCGCATCCGGGCGTGAAGATCTACTGCGCCTCGCTTGATTCGCACCTGAACGACCACGCCTACATCGTGCCTGGCCTGGGCGATGCCGGCGACCGTATCTTCGGCACCAAGTAATTCAACGGACCCGCGCGATGGCAACCCCAGTCGATCCCGATTTCCGCGCCCGCCTGGCGGTGCTGAATGCAAAATTCGCCGTCACCGTGCCGGTGACGATGGAAAAGATCGCCCAGGCGCTCGCCGCGTGCAAGGCTGCGCCGGGCGATTTGCCGCCGGAGGCCGATCTGCACCAGTTGCATGAGCTGCTGCACGGCGTTGCCGGCTCGGCCGGCACCTTCGGTTTCGGCATGCTGGGGCAGCAGGCGCGGCGCATCGAACACATGGTGCGCGGCGTTCTGACCGAGCATACGGGCTGGCCGGCGGTGATTCCAGAGGTCGAACAGCTGCTGAAATGGGCCGAACGTGACGCGCAAGCAACAACTTATGATTAAGTGTGCGCTTGATCCAGCTCAAGTCCGGTACTATTAAATTGTCTATAGTGACACACACGCCCTGGTGGACGAGGAAGTTGAGCGACGGAAAGCCTTTGTTTACGGTGTTTTCTACCAAAAAATATTTGGCTTTGCATTTATTTTCGCGAAAACGTGCTTTTCTCTCGTAAATGGGTATAATGCGGGATCGTTTAGATTCAAGAGTAGTGCAGTTTGTCTGTCATTTCTTTCTTGCCTCAAACGATATCACGGGCGCAAGCCCAACTTAACTGAAATAGGAATTGTAATGGCAACTGGTATCGTAAAATGGTTCAATGATTCGAAGGGCTTCGGCTTTATCACCCCGGACGAAGGCGGCGAAGATCTGTTCGCTCACTTCTCGGCGATTCAGTCCGCAGGCTTCAAGTCGCTGCAAGAGAACCAACGCGTTTCTTTTGAAGTGACCGCTGGTCCTAAGGGCAAGCAAGCTTCGAACATTCAGCCACTGTAATACGCTGAATCAAACGAAATAAAGAAATCCTCGGTACCCGAGGATTTTTTTTCGCCCGCGTTTTCGTGCGGGCTGTTAAAACTGCATGATTTCCCGCCGCTATTTCCAGGATTTGCGCCAGTAGTCCGGCTGCGCGTAGGTGTGCCGCAGGAAGTCCACGAACGCCCGTATCCGCAGCGGCAGGTGGCGGCGCTGCGCGAACACCGCGTAGATATCGTTGCCTGGCGCCGAATGCTCGTTGAGCACGGTCTGCAGCTTGCCCGCTTCGATCTCGTTGCCCACTTCCCACATCGAACGCCACGCCAGGCCTTTGCCGGCCAGCGCCCAGTCGTGCAGCACCTGGCCGTCGTTGCTGCCCATGTTGCCGCTGACTTTCATCACCACATTCTTGCCGTTGTCGCGGAAGGTCCAGCCGCGCTGGCTGCCTTCGCTGCTGATCGCCAGGCAGTTGTGCTTGGCCAGGTCGGCCAGCGTCTTGGGTTCGCCGTGGCGCTTGACGTAGGAGGGCGCGGCCACCACCACGCGCTCGTTGTCGGCCAGTTTGACGCTGACCAGGTTGGAGTCGGACAGGCTGGCGATGCGGATCGCCACATCGATGCCTTCGCCGACGATGTCGACCACGCGGTCGCTCATGTTCAGGGTGACGCTGACGTCGCGGTGCTCGGCCAGGAAGGACGGGATCAGCGGCGCCACGTGCTGGCGCCCGAAACCGGCCGGCGCAGAGATCATCAGGTGGCCGGTGGCGTGCGCGCTGCGTTCGGCGACGGCGGTTTCGGCTTCCTCCAGCTCGGCCAGGATGCGCTGGCAATCCTCAAGAAACGCTGCGCCCTCGTTGGTCAGCGCCAGTTTGCGCGTTGTGCGTTGCAAAAGTTTGACACCCAAACGGCTTTCCAGCGCATCCAGGCGACGGCCTATCATGGCCGGGGCGATGCCCTCGGCGCGCGCGGCGGCCGACAGGCTGCCCTTGGAAACCACCTCCACGAAGGTGGAAATCTGCCTGAATTGACCCATGAGCTTGCTGTCCCCGTCACTTGTGATAAAAACGCATAGATGATGTGATTTTTAGTCTTGTTTGCATAACTTATTAGTGAATATACTGTAAAACATATCGGGGCGTAACTGAGCCTGCACACTAAAAGAATCGGCGTGCAACAAGAAGGCCAGTGCTTATAATTTGATCTTGTAGTTAATATTTTCTTTCGGAGATAGCACATGACGCAGTCCACCATCACTCTGCCGGCAGGCATGGAAATCACGGGCGAGATCAAGCCTGGTTACGCAAACATCCTGACCACCGAGGCACTGTCGCTGGTGGTCAAGCTGACGCGCGAATTCGAATCGCGCCGCCAACAATTGCTGGCTGTGCGCGTCGAGCGCGCCAAGCGCCTGGACGCCGGCGAGCGTCCCGACTTCCTGCCTGAAACCGCGCACATCCGCGCCGGCGACTGGAAGATCGCACCGATTCCGAAGGCGCTGGAATGCCGCCGCGTGGAAATCACCGGCCCGGTCGAGCGCAAGATGGTCATCAACGCCTTCAACTCGGGCGCCGACAGCTACATGACCGACTTCGAGGATTCGAACACGCCGAACTGGGACAACCAGATCACCGGCCAGATCAATATGTTCGACGCTGTGCGCCGCACCATTTCGCTGGAGCAGAACGGCAAGTCCTACAAGCTGAACGACAAGATCGCGACGCTGGTGGTGCGCCCACGCGGCTGGCACCTGGACGAGAAGCACGTGCTGGTCGACGGCAAGCGCATCTCCGGCGGCATCTTCGACTTCGCGCTGTTCATGTTCCACAACGCCAAAGAGCAACTGGCGCGCGGCGCCGGCCCTTACTTCTACCTGCCGAAGATGGAGTCGCACCTGGAAGCCCGCCTGTGGAACGACATCTTCGTGATGACGCAAAACGAACTGGGCCTGCCACAAGGCACGATCAAGGCCACCGTGCTGATCGAGACCATCCTGGCCGCCTTCGAAATGGATGAAATCCTGTACGAACTGCGCGAGCACAGCTCGGGCCTGAACGCCGGCCGCTGGGACTACATCTTCTCGTGCATCAAGAAGTTCAAGCTGGACAAGGATTTCTGCCTGGCCGACCGCGCCAAGGTGACGATGACCGCGCCGTTCATGCGCGCCTACGCCTTGCTGCTGCTGAAGACCTGCCACAAGCGCAACGCGCCGGCGATCGGCGGCATGGCTGCGCTGATCCCGATCAAGAACGATCCGGAGAAAAACGAAGTCGCCATGGGCGGCGTGCGCAACGACAAGGCGCGCGACGCCACCGACGGCTACGACGGCGGCTGGGTTGCCCACCCGGGCCTGGTGGAACTGGCGATGACCGAGTTCACCAAGGTGTTGGGCGACAAGCCCAACCAGATCGACAAACAGCGTCCGGACATCGACGTGAGCGCCGCGCAACTGCTGGACTTCAAGCCGGAAGCGCCGATCACCGAAGCCGGCCTGCGTTACAACATCAACGTCGGTATCCACTACCTGGGCAGCTGGCTGGCCGGTAATGGTTGCGTGCCTATCCACAACCTGATGGAAGATGCGGCGACGGCGGAAATCAGCCGCTCGCAAGTGTGGCAGTGGATCCGCTCGGACAAGGGCGTGCTGGAAGACGGCCGCAAAGTCACTGCCGACATGGTGCGCGCAATGATCAAGGAAGAACTGGTCAAGGTGCAGCGCGATGCGCCTGGCGGCGACGGTCCGACCTACGTTCGCGCCGGCCACATCTTTGAAGAGATGTCGACCTCGACCGAGTTCGCAGAGTTCCTGACCCTGCCGCTGTACGAAGAGATCTAAAAACCAACGGCCCGCAAGGGCCGTTTTTCATTAGAAGTCATTTTTCCACAAGCGCAGCGCGGTGAAGGTGGCCAGCGGCGTATCGACGCGGTCCAGCCGTCCGGCGCTGACCAATTGTTCGGCGATGGCCGTCTCCCGGTAGCGCAGGAAGGGATTGGTCGCCTTTTCCACGCCTATCGTGCTCGGCACCGTCGGCACATTGTGCTCGCGCTTGTCGGTCTCCGTCTTCACTCTTTCCTGCAGCGCCAGATTATCCGGATCCACCACGCGCGCGAAGCGCAGATTGGATAGCGTATATTCGTGGGCGCAGTAGATCTTGGTATCATCGGGAAGCGCGGCCAGTTTGCCCAGGGAGCTGATCATCTGCGCCGGCGTGCCTTCGAACAGGCGTCCGCAACCGCCGGCGAACAGCGTGTCGCCGCAGAACAGCCAGGTCGGCTCGTCGCCGGACGGCTCGCGCACGTAGGCGATGTGGCCCATGGTGTGGCCGGGAACGTCCAGCACCGACAGCCGCAACGGCAGGCCGGGCACGTCGATCTGCTTGCCTTCGCCGACGGGCAGGGTGATGGCGGCGATGCTCTCGTTGCGCGGGCCGAAAACGGGAACCTGATAATGCTGTAATAATTCAGGAACGCCGCCAATATGGTCAGCATGGTGATGGGTGAGTAGAATGGCGGTGAGCTTGAGCCCGTTCGCCTTGAGTGCCGCCAGGATGGGTTTGGCGTCACCGGGGTCGACTGCGACGGCGTGGCTGCCGTCATGAATCAGCCACAGATAGTTGTCGTGGAACGCGGGAACCGTCAGAACACTAAGAGCTTGAGTAGAAGAATTGGTCATTGGATCGCAAAAGGCTGGGCATGGACAAGGCAGGATCGGAGAAATCCATTATAGCGCTGGAAGGCTGGCTGCAAACGCCCGCCGGTGTGTACTTGCGTGAGTGGGAACAAACCTGTCTCGATAATTTAACAGCCGATATCTTCGGATACAACGCAGTGCAGATCGGCATGCCTCAAATTGATGCACTGGCGGCCAGCCGCATGCCGTACAAGCTGCTGGCCGACCGCAAGGTGCGTCCGGGTGCCGGGCTGCGACCGGTCTCGCTGACGCTCGATTACACCGAGCTGCCGTTCGCTTCGCAATCGATAGACCTGGTGGTGCTGCCGCACGTGCTGGAATTTTCCACCGATCCGCACCAGGTGTTGCGGGAAGTCGAGCGGGTGCTGATCCCGGAAGGACAGCTGATCATCTGCGGCTTCAACCCGGCCAGCCTGTGGGGCGCGCGCCATGTGCTGCGGCGCGTCGGCGGCACCTCCTTCCTGCCGCGCACGGAGGAGTTGATCTCTATGCCGCGCATGAAAGACTGGTTAAAATTATTGAATATGGGCGCCAGCCAGAGTCATTTCGGCTGCTACGCGCCAGCCTGCCGCACGGAAAAATGGCTGCATCGCTACGCATTCATGGATAATGCCGGCTCGCGCTGGTGGCCGTATTTCGGCGGCGTCTACATCGTGCAAGCGATCAAGCGCGTGAAAGGCATGCATTTGATCGGTCCGGCTTGGACCAAAAAAACGGCGTCGGCCCCCGCGGTCGTCCCGGCAACAAATAAAAGGCGGGAACAGCAGGATGGATAAGGTAGAGATTTTTACGGATGGCGCATGCAAGGGCAATCCCGGCCTCGGCGGCTGGGGCGCATTCCTGGTGGCCGAAGGCGCCGAAAAGGAAATTTGCGGCGGCACGCGCGACACCACCAACAACCGCATGGAATTGCAGGCGGTGATCGAAGCGTTGAACGCGCTCAAGCGTCCCTGCATGGTGACGCTGCACACCGACAGCCAGTATGTGCAAAAAGGTATCAGCGAGTGGATACACGGCTGGAAGGCGCGCGGCTGGAAGACCGCCGCCAAGGAGCCGGTCAAGAACGAAGACCTATGGCGCGCGCTGGACGCCGCCCAGGCCATGCACACCGTCGAATGGCGCTGGGTGCGCGGCCACAACGGCCACCCGGGCAACGAGCGGGCCGACATGCTGGCCAACCGCGGCGTCGAGCTGGCCCGCAGCCGTTGACCGTCCGCGGCCTGTTATACTTGACGACCAGATTCATCACGGAACACTATGCGCCAAATCGTACTCGATACTGAAACCACCGGTATCAACCCCAAGCTGGGCAACCGCATCCTGGAGATCGGCTGCGTCGAGCTGCACAACCGCATGCTGACGGGGAATAATCTCCACTTCTACATCAATCCGGAGCGCGAATCGGAAGAGGGTGCGCTGAACGTCCACGGCCTGACCACCGAGTTCTTGAGCGACAAGCCGAAGTTCCGCGAGATCGTCGAGCAGTTGCGCGAGTACGTACGGGGCGCCGAAGTCATCATCCACAATGCGCCGTTCGATCTGGGTTTCCTGAATCACGAGTTCAAGCTGTTGAACCTGCCGGACTTCAGCAGCCACATCGGCGGTGTCATCGACACGCTGGTGCAGGCCAAGGAACTCCATCCCGGCAAACGCAACTCGCTCGATGCGCTGTGCGACCGCTACGGCGTGTCGAACTCGCACCGCAAGCTGCACGGCGCGTTGCTCGATGCCGAGCTGCTGGCCGACGTCTACCTGGCGATGACGCGCGGGCAGAACAGCCTGGGCATGGATGCGGAAGAAGAAGTGGTGGCCGGCGCCGAGCTGTTGGAGCCGGTGCCGCTAGCCGACATCATCTTCATGCCGGCCTCGGAAGACGAGCTGGCTGCGCATGCCGCCACGCTGGCCGGGCTGGACAAGGCGGTCAAGGGGCAGTGCATCTGGACCGCGACCATGGCGCCGCCGGCCGCCGGCTGATAATTTTCATTGCGGGTCTTCCCTAGTCGGGAGGATGTGTGCGATAATTCGCCCCGCTTCGGGAGGTTAGCTCAGGGGTAGAGCACTGCATTCACACTGCAGGGGTCGCAAGTTCGAAACTTGCACTTCCCACCAAGAATACGTTTGATATCAAGGGCTTACGAGAAATCGTAAAGCCCTTTTTTCATGCCCTACTGAAAAGTACGGAAAAAGTACGGAAAACGTCGGCGGATGTGGTTGGACTTGTGTGGACACCTGCATTGACGCTGGAGGTGCCGAGCTCCTCCCTTGGCGCCACGATTTTCTCTGATGACTTCATGCGCCTATTAGCTAAGTTCGAAGCCGAAGTCTCCGCCATAGTTGACTTCATTTCTGTCCGCAATTCAACTCTGAAGTTGCTGTGCAGGCAGTGCTTATGCGGACTTTGGACGTTTGTGGACGTACCTGGACTTCGATTCTCACCGTCTCCGCCAGTATTTTTAAAAACCCGCTTCGGCGGGTTTTTTTATTTGTACGCTCTCATAGGAGAAACGGCCTTTTTGCTATCCAGTGACGTCCGCCGTTGTCCGCCCTAATCCAGCCTCGCTGGAGGGGTAGGCGGGCGGGTTGGAATAGTTCGACGGACTAAAACGCCGCTAGGCCTGACAAGGCCTATTTCGCTGGCATCTTCCCCTAAGAGCTACCGGCACCGTACCTTCCTGCATCAATGCCGCATGCCGTAGCAGCGTTAGAATCGGCGTGTAGCGGCGTTTGGAGGAGGGGATGGCCCAGATCAATCGGCTCACAGTGCTCGGCATGCGCCAGGCCAGGCGTCCGGGCTACTATGCCGACGGCGGTGGCCTGCAGTTGCAAGTGTCCGCCACGGGCACGCAGAGTTGGGTATTCCGCTACCGGCGCGCCGGGAAACGCCACGAGATGGGGCTTGGATCGGCCCAGGTCGTCGGCTTGGCGCGTGCGCGGGAACTGGCGCGGGCCTGCCGCCTGTTATTGCTGGAAGGGCGCGATCCGCTCACCGAGCGCAAGCAGGCGCGTGCCATGCAGGCTGCCCAGCAATCCCGGCGCATGACTTTCGACCAGTGCGCCGCCGGCTACATCCAGGCCCACCAGGGCGGGTGGCGCAACCCCAAGCATGTGGCGCAATGGAAAAACACGCTGGCGACCTACGCGTCGCCGGTGATCGGCGCGCTGCCGGTGGCCGATGTCGACACCGCCCTCGTGGTCAAGGTGCTCGCGCCGATCTGGAACACCAAGAACGAAACGGCAACCCGCCTGCGCGGGCGCATCGAGAGCATCCTCGACTGGGCGACGGTGAGCAGTTTCCGGGAGGGCGAAAACCCGGCGCGCTGGCGCGGGCACCTCGACAACCTGCTGGCCAACCCGAGCAAGGTGGCTCCGGTCAAAAACCACCCCGCGTTGCCGTGGCGCGAGACCGCCGCCTTCATGATGGAATTGCGCCGCCGCGAGGGTGTGTCCGCCCGCGCCATGGAGTTCGCCATCCTGACCGCAGCGCGGTCGGGCGAGGTGCGTGGCGCCACTTGGGCGGAGGTGGATCTGAAAGCGCGCCTATGGACCGTGCCGGCCGAGCGGATGAAGGCGGGAAAGGAGCACCGGGTGCCGCTCTCGGACGCCGCCTTGGACCTCTTGGGCGCCTTGCCGTGCATGTGCGAGCTGCTGTTCCCGGGGACGAAAGACCAGCCGTTGTCCGATATGAGCCTGACGGCCGTGCTGCGGCGCATGCAGCGCACCGATATCACGGTCCATGGTTTTCGTTCCACCTTCCGCGACTGGTGTGCGGAGGCGGCCGGCAATTCCTTCTCGCGTGAGGTGTGCGAGCATGCGCTGGCTCACAGCCTACCTGACCGGGTGGAGGCCGCCTATCGGCGCGGGGACCTGCTGGACAAGCGTATTGCACTGATGCAAGCTTGGGCCGAATACTGCTGCCGTAGCCACTGAGTCCGTAGCTAGCCGCACCTAACGGGGTAGGGCTGGCCTGCTGCTCTGACGCTTGGGGAATGGGGACGCGCGACCGCGTTGAGACGAGCCATTTTAGTCAACGTGAGACAAATGGATAGATTCCGATGGGTGAAATTGTGTCAAAATGCAACATAAGTTACTTGAGGTAATTTTTTGAAATGAGAAGAAAATGTATGATCATTTAGATATCGATGTTGATTGTAATGGATGGTGCATCCATCGGCGTGCGAATAATATCGTTCGCCGATTCCTGTTTTTTACTTGCATGATGCTAGCTTTTCGGCCCATCCATGCTGAGCCGACACATTGCATTCGCCTCAGTGCTTCGGAGTTAGGCCGATTGCCGCATGTTGGCGCAACTGGGGCCATTATCGGGCACATAGGTGGAGTGCCGATGGCACTTCGCAGCGCTGCGTTGGCTGTGATGGAGTTCGATGACAACCTCAAGGTTGCCGCGTCGCCGTCCTACCGTCGCCCGATCAGAGACTTTGGCCTCGACACTGATTTGCAGATGCTTCCCCGACTCAACAATCGCGAGTCGGAGGCGTTTCATGGGACTGATTCCGTCAGCACCAAGCTCCGGGTGAGAATCAACGCCAACTCAAATTACTATGGACCGCAAAGCGTTACCAACTTGGTAAACAATTATGTCGTAAACCTTCCGTTCACCTATGTACGTGAAAAGGAGCGCGTCTTCGGTCTGGATTTGTATCGACCGGCGATTGCCGCTGACGGTGGAAATATCGTCCGCCCTCCAAATAATCAGGCAAATAAAAATATTTACACGTATCGCGCTTCATCAGATCAATCTGCCACGTTTATTTCGTGTAGTAACTCAATTTTTGCAACGGCATCATGTCAAATGCAATTCACATTGGAACCGAAGCTGCCTGCTGTGGTCTCTGTTAGCCTCAACAGAAAACTTTTGCCAGCTTGGATGGAAATAAAGCAACGTGTCGCCGCGTCGCTCACCAATTTTTGCGTAAACTAAGTTTAACTCTTTATTTTTTATTTCATATGTCTAACAAACCAGAACCGCTTTCCCTTACACAGTTAAATAATTTGCAGCAATTCATTTCCAATGGAGATTTACATGGCTTTTATAAGCGCATGGAAAATAGCGGATATGAATATGCAGGTTGGGCAGATGGTGTCGCATCCGGAAATTCTATTGCGGGTATTGCTGCCACTGATTTCTTGAAAGGCACCGCGTTGATGGGCGCCGGCGGTAGAGCTTCTCAAAATCTTTCCAGTGATCAAATAAACGCGATTAAAAAAGAGATGGCGCAAGTCTATCTGGATACATTGACTAATATCGCAACTGAAGGCGGTGGGTCGGTGTCTCGCGACGTCAACGCCAGCGAAACGTGGGATTTTCACAAGACTGTCTTTGAAAATAACGGTCTCGGAATTGAAAACTGGACGTTGGATGCACCTTTCCAAGCGATGCGCAAACTGAGGGGGGATGCCGGCGTGGAGGCAATGTGGGATGGTCTGAGAGAAACGGGCGGATCTGGGCCTGACGCGCTCATCCGAAATTCTGAGGTACTTTACCTCATGGAGGTTATGAAAGACTCGCCTGATCCAGCGATGCGCAAAATGGCAACGGAATGGCTTGGTCAGGTTCCGGGGATCTATGACGGGGGGCAAATGCTACGCTCGGTCAAGAATGTCCTCGACTTGGCTAAGTTAATGGCGCCGGACGCGAACAACCTGACCAGCACGCCGTATCAACCAGGGCGTGGACTTTGGCCTGGAGAGATCGAGCACGCCCGGGATATATTTGATAAGGCGCGGAAGACAGTTTCCCCCCTCGTGCTTGACTTGGATGGCAATGGCATCTCGACCGTCTCTGCCGCAGCTGGCGTGCATTTCGATCACGACGGAAATAACTTTTCGGAGTTGACCGGATGGGTCAGTGGCGGAGATGGCCTGCTAGTTCTTGATCGAAACGGCAATGGCACCATCGACAGCGGACGGGAACTGTTTGGAAATCAAACAAGGGACGCTGGCGGAAATCAATCTTCGAACGGATTTGAAGCGTTAGAGGCGCTCGATGACAATCAAGATCATCGAATTGACGCCGCTGACAAAGGTTTTAATGCCCTGCGCGTGTGGATTGACAAGAACTACGATGGTCGTTCGACAGTGGATGAGCTTCACACCCTGAATGAGTTACACATTCAGTCCTTGAGTACATCTTATGCTAATACCTCAGGCATCGACGATTCCGGAAATGAAATTCGCCAACAGGGGACTTACTCGTTGGTTGGCGGGCAAACCCATGTTTTAGCTGATGTCTGGTTCAAAACGGATTTAGCCATCACTGTGCAGGCGGCCCAGATAGCGGTTAGCGATGAAATCGCGGCGTTGCCGGACTTTGCTGGATCCGGCAACGTGCCGACCCTGCATCAGGCTATGGCCATGGATGATTCCGGGGAAATTAAGAAAATTGTGAAGGAGATAACGAAGGCATCGAGCTCACAGCTAAGTGCCCTGGTTGATTCCTTGCTTTTAAATTGGACGGGAGCACTCAAGCAGCCGACAGAAACGTTTATTCAAAAATATGCTGTCGAGCAATTGCTTGGAGAGGCTTTTGGGTTGGGGCAGATCGGACCAAATCAACACGATAAAATACTGGATACTTATGTTAGCCTCAGGAAGGCTGTCGAACTTAAATTTATAGATATTTTGCCCGAAATTCAATCTATAAATAAACTGGTCCGTTTCGATCTGGATAGCGATACGCTCAAAGTTAAGGTGAACGTTGATGCTGTTAAATCTTTTTTAAGTGCAGGTTTTCTCTCCGATCCAGCATCTATGTCGGTCACTTTAGAAAATTATGGCCGAACACTTGACGCCCATGCCGAAGCGGGACAGCTGATTGCGCAAGCGCTTGCCCAAGGCGAGGCCGGCGATGATTTCCTGGTGGCGATATCCAATGCACAAACGGAAGTGCATGGCTACGGTGGCAATGACACGTTAGTATCGGTTGGGTTCGCATCGATATTGGAGGGAGGTCGCGGAAACGACGAGATATACAGTGGAAAAGAGGACAATATATTCTTGTTCAATAAGGGCGATGGACAGGATCGTATTCATGATACCGGCGGGTTCGATAAAATTATTTTCGGTCCGGGAATCTCCAGCGCCAGCGATGTGGAATTGTTACGAGTTGGTGCAGACCTTGTTGTCAAAATTAAATCTGACATTAGTTCGGAGGTAGATCAAGTAACTGTCGTTAATTGGTATGGCAGCGCCGAGAACAGCTTGGAAAGCATGGTCTTTAGCGATGGTGTTATTTGGGATCGGACAACAATTGCTGATCATGTAGTTACATTCGTGGCCGGCACCGCTGGCGATGATACGTTGACGGCGGCACTAAATAGTGTGACCACGATCTATGGTTTCGCCGGGAATGACAGCCTAACCGGCGGCAATATGACCGATACACTCGATGGCGGTGACGGTGACGATGCTCTGACGGGCGGGGCCGGCAACGACGTATTGATCGGCGGCGCCGGCAACGATACCTTGAATGGCGGGGTCGGCAGTGACATTCTGGTTGGTGGCAAGGGAAACGATGTGCTCACGGGCGAAGGCGGCTCGGATACCTATCGTCTGGCGGTTGGAGACGGACTGGACCGCATCGTCGATGCCTATACCGACCACTCCACCGACGTGCTGGAATTCACGGACCTCGCTTCGACCGCCGACATCGTGTTGCATCGACAGGGCGGCGATTTGGTGATCGATTATGGAAGCGGCGATCAGGTGACTGTCGCCTACCAGTTGGGCGGGTCGGATGAAGGTGGCATTGAAAAGATCATGTTCAGTGACGGTGTCAGCTGGGACCGGACGACAATCGCAGCCCACGTGGTTACGTCGATTACCGGTACTGCGGGGGACGATACGCTGACCTCTCCGGGCGATGTCGGTTATAAGGTCTACGGTCTTGCCGGTAACGATACCTTAAATGGTGGCGATCCAGCCGATATGCTTGACGGCGGCGACGGCAACGACACCCTCGCGGGTTTTGGCGGTAATGACGTTTTGCTTGGCGGCGCCGGTAACGATACCTTAAATGGCGGGGTCGGCAATGACATTCTCGTTGGCGGCAAAGGTAATGATGTACTCATCGGTGAACGTGGGTCGGATACCTATCGCCTGGCGGTCGGCGATGGACTGGACCGCATCGTCGATGCCTATACCGACAACTCCACCGACGTGCTGGAATTCACAGACCTCGCTTCGACCGCCGACATCGTGC
>NZ_LRON01000017.1:0-158636 GCF_001758795.1 Duganella sp. HH101
CGCCGCAGGGCATGCGCCGCTACAAGGTCAACTTGCCGCCGTCGGCCAGCTTCGACATGGACGTGGCCCGGGTCGACGCCGACGGCACCAAATGGACAGGGGCCGCCGCCATGGCATGGCATACTGACGGCAGCAATTACACGGCGTCGTTGGAGGCGGGCATCAGCCTGCTGGTGACGCGGGTGAACCTGCTGGTGATGCGCAGCAGCGGCACCATCGACGATTTCGGCATCGCTCCGGTCAGCGGCACGCAGAAGCGCGCGCGCCGCGCCGAGACGGCGACGCATTTCAACCGCGACGCCGGCACCATCACGTTTTCGGCGTCCGAGCGCAGCTACCCGCTGATGGTGGGGGCGCAGGACATGACGACGGTGCCGTTCCAGCTGGGCGGCATCGGCCGCGCCGACGTCAACCAGTTCAGCAGCGACATCGAGATGCAGGTCGGCGAGGACAAGGAAGCGAACATCTTCCGCTTCCAGCTGGTCGGCGAGGAAGAGCTGGAGACCAAGATGGGCAAGGTCGTGACCTGGCACCTGAGCCGGCCGCCGCGTCCCGGCAGCTACTCGTCGCGATTGGACGTATGGCTGGCGCCGGGCCTGAACTGGTACCCGATCCAGCTGCGCAATACCGAAGCAAGCGGCGCGCTGACGACGCAGACCGTATCCAAGATAACGATGACAGAATCCGGAAAATAATATGCATACATTCCCCACCGCGCGCCTGCTGGCCCTGGGCGCCGCCATCCTGTTCGGTTGCGCGGCCCACGCCGCCGCGCCGGACGCCGAACACCCGAGCGTCAAGCGCCCCTACAGCCTGCCGCCGTCGGCCGACCTGACATACACCATCAAGGCCAGGCAGCACGGCTTGAGCATAGGCGGCACCGCCACCGTGCAATGGCGCGCGGCCGACGGCAAATACCTGGTCGCCACCGAGAGCCGCGCCGCGCTGTTCGGCAAGATCCTGGAAAACCGCAGCGAAGGCCTGGTCGACGACTACGGCCTGGCGCCGGCCACCTTCTACGAAAAGCGCTTCCGCAAGGACCCGAGCAACACGGTGTTCAAGCGCGATGTCAAAACCATCGCCTTCAGCGAGGGCGACGAGAGCTACCCGCTCAAGGGCGGCGAGCAGGATCGCACCAGCATCCAGTGGCAGCTGGCGGCGCAGGCGCGCGCCGCGCCGGACAAGTTCAAGCCGGGCAGCGAGTGGAATTACTTCGTGGCCGGACGCCGCGACGCCGAGGTGTGGAGCTTCAAGGTGGTGAAGAGCGAGGTGGTGCAGGTCGGCGCGGGGGAGGTCAACGCGGTCCATCTGGTCAAGGCGCCGCCGCCGGATGCGCAGGGCCAGCAGGTCGACCTGTGGCTGGCGCCGACGATGGACTGGTACCCGGTGCGTGTGCGCTTCAACGACAACGACGGCGACTTCGTCGACCAGACACTGGAAAAGGCCGTGAAAAAGTAAGCTTAAAATCGGGGTCAGGTCTGACATTCGGACACGGTCTCTACCGTAATGCGCGCATTACGGTAGAGACCGTGTCCGAATGTCAGACCTGACCCCGGCTGGCTGTTATACTGACGCCCCCGCAATCTAGTCGTTGCGATGCGTACAGAATGGCAAAGAATGATAGAAATTATAACAAGTGAGCTGGATCAGCAACAGCAGCAGGACAGCCTGCAAGCCCACTTCCAGCCGAATATCTCGGCCGACGAGATCGAGCAGGTCTACCACCTGAAACGCGCGCAGCCGCTGCTGCAGGTGTTCACGGCGCTGTTCCACGGCGGCTTCGACGGCGTCCTGGTGCGCCTGCTGGTGCTGCGCGAGCTGGCGTCCGACGCCGCCTCGTCCACCTTCTCGCGCGCCGACATCAACACCCGCCTGGCCTACCTGCTGCCCGAATCGCTGGAAACGGCGCTGATGCGCCTGCGCACCAACCAGCTGCTGGCCTGGGACGCGCAGCAAGCCGTCTACCGCGTCACGCCAATGGCGCGCAACGTGCTGTCGGCCATCGACGGCCTGCTGGCCCTGGGCAAGGAAGAAGACACGGCCGACATGGGCTTCCTGCTGTCGCAGGTGGCCGGCGCCCAGGTGATGGGCGGCGTCACCGTCGAACAATTGAACCACCTGCTGGGCCGCCTGGTCGACCTGACCGAGGAATTCTCGGACGCCATCGCCTCCGGCTCCGAGTTCCGCCTGCGCGCCTCGCAGGCCAAGTGGCACACCGCCTGCGACTGGGTCGAGAAGGGCTCCGAGATCCTGCGCGCCATCCTGTCCGATGAAAACGCCGACGGCGCCACCCACAAGGCGGCGCAGGCCATCGGCCGCGCGCAATCGGCGCTGCTCAACATGCAGGGCATGTTCTCGCGCGCGCTCAACCAGATCGAGCGCCAGCGCGTGCACCTGGGCCAGTCCGGCCTGTCCACCACCGACATCAAGCGCTGGCTGCTGCTGCACGAAGACCTGGCCTCGCTGGCCGAAGGCGCGATCGACCAGCCGGTGGTGCCGCTGTTTATCACGCCGGCCGAGATGATCGACGTCGCCGAGACGGAGCTGCTGCAGGACCGCGCCGTCAGCGCCGTCGCCGGCGGCCTGCCCACCGGCCAGGATGCGCCGACCACCATCAGCGACGGCCCGCAGATGCAGCGCGAGCTGGACGACTGGCTGGCGCGCCTGTCCGACTTCGCCGCGCTGGGCAACTTCCCCAGCATCGCCGACGAAGGCCCGAAATCGATACCGGTGCAGGATTCGCTGCTGCCGGCCACCTTCGCCGTGGCCTCGTACCGCGCCTCGCTGCTGCCGCTGCTGGGCGACGCCGACGAGGCCCGCCTGCAAGGCGCCACCGCCGAACTGGCGCGCCTGCCGGTCAAGTTCGCACCCACCGACGAAATGATACAGCTGCCCGATTTGCACGTGGCGGCGATGTCCCTGGCCTCCCTCTCACTGTCTTTGAATACGGAAGGCGACAAGTCAGATGAATGACGATTCCCAAATCCTGATCGCGCGCCTGCTGACGCATCAAACCCTGCGCCGCGACGACAAGCTGGTCAAGCGCGTGCTGTCCGACGAATTGTTCCGCGCCGAAGTCGACGCGCGCCTGCTGGCCACCGGCCTCAAACTGCTGGACAACGTCTACGCCGACCACGTGACGATCGCGCTGCACCGCGCCATCGAGCCGAAGATCTTCGGCGCCCGCGACGTCTGGCAAAACAATAACTTCGGCCTGTCGCGCGACGGCGTGGCCCTGCTGGTGGTGCTGTGGGCGCAGATCATCCTGCCCAAGCGCGAGCGCCAGGAGACCCACCAGCACGCGGACGACGACCAGAACGACATGTTCGGCGTCGAGAAGCCGCTGCCGCGCGCGGAAGACACCTCGATCGGCATCGCCTACAAGGCGCTGCTGGCCGACTTCGGCGACAAGCTGGGCAAGAAGACCCGCCTGGACATGAACCTCGGCATCCTGGCCAAGCTGGGCTTCATCGAGCGCCGCGGCGACATCATCGTCGAAGGCCCGCTGCTGGATTTGATGATGGATACCGACCAGCTGAAAGAGCGCATCATCAACGGCGCCTTGGCCGACGTGTTCAAGCGCTCGCCGGCGCAGATCATCCCGGTGCCGCGCAGCGCGCCGCCGGTAGCCGCCAACGACGACGAGGCGGCCGAGGAAGCCGCCCCGGACTCCGAACTTCCAGCCGAGGACTAAGCCATGTTTCACATTAAATCGTTAGAGCTGGTCCACTGGGATTACTGGCAGCGCATCAAGAACATCCCGCTGGACGCCAAGATCATCACCATCGCGGGCCAGAACGGCTCCGGCAAGACCACCTTGCTGGACGCGCTGCGCACGCTGTTCGGCCTCGATTGCTCGATGGGCCGCACCTACAAGCACTACGCCCGCCACAGCGGCCAGCAGACCGCCTGGCTGCGCGCCGTGGTGGACAACAAGAACATCGGCAAGCAACTGTCTAACCGTCCGTTCCGCAGCTCCGGCTTCTTCAGCGACGACGAAGTCACGCTGTTCTGCCAGATCCAGAAGAACGGCGGCGACTGGAAGCGCCAGTACCTTATGCGTCCCGGTAACGTGCAGATCGAAGACATCGGCGAAGCCGGCAACGACTGGCTCGGCGTCGAGAACTACCGCAAGCGCCTCGCCAACGCCGGCCTGTCGCCGGCGATGGCGAAAGTGCTGGCGCTTGAGCAGGGCGAAACCGACAAGCTGTGCGAATACGCGCCGCGCCAGTTGCTGGACCTGGTGTTCCAGGTCTTCGGCGACAAGGAAGTGCTGGACGCCTATGACGAAGCCAAGCGCCACCAGCGCGACACCGAAATCGAACTGAAACGCTTCGAGTCCGAACTGGAAGCCTCCAAGACCAATCTGGAGGGCTTGCGCCTGCGCGTGGCCAACTACCACCAGTGGGAAGACCTGAACAAGGAACGCCGCAACCTGCAGGAAGAAGTGCTGCCGACGCTGGAGTACCACGAAGCGCGCGAGAAGCACGCTAACCTGAGCCGCCAGCTGCGCGATGCACGCAAGCCGCTGATGCAGGCCGACGCCCAGCTGACCGACAAGCGCAACGCGCTGGCCGCGCAGGCCAAGGCGCTGGCCGACGCGCAGCAGCACGAGACGGTGCTGGAGCAGGAATCGACCGCGCTGCAAAGCCGCCTGAATCAGATCAACGGCAAACTCAAGCCGCTCGACAGCCTGCTGGAACAGAAGGTCCGCCTGCAAAAGCTGGCCGACGACGCCGGCGGCGACCTGGCCGCGGTGGCGCAGCAGCTGCAGGAAAAGGAAATCGAGCTGGCCCGCCAGCGCATGGCGCGCGACGCCATCGCCACCAAGATCGCCGGCGAGCTGTCGACCATCGCCGCCTTGCAGGGCAAGACCGCGATGCCGGAACCGGAAGCGCAACGCGCCATGCGCCGCGCGCTGAACGACGCCGGCATCGGCCACGCCATGCTGTCCGACATCGTCGAAGTGACGGATGCGCGCTGGCAGGGCGCGATCGAAGGCGTGCTGGGTGGCTATGCCTCCGTGGTGCTGCTGGATAAATCGTCCGATGCGTCGGCCGCGTACCGCCTGGCGGAGAAGGAGCGCTATCGCCACTTCATCGTGCCGGACCTGGTGCATGCGCCGACCGTCAAGGACGACTCTCTGATGTCGGTGGTGAAGTTCTCGGCCAAGGTTCCGTCCTGGCTGGTGGAGCAGCTGTCGCGCATCACCCGCGTGGACACCGTCGATGC
Organism: Duganella sp. HH101; assembly: GCF_001758795.1. NCBI lineage: Bacteria > Pseudomonadati > Pseudomonadota > Betaproteobacteria > Burkholderiales > Oxalobacteraceae > Duganella > Duganella sp. HH101. Next base: position 5,233 of record NZ_LRON01000017.1, read on the forward strand.
CGGCGCCAAGCTGGGCAGCCATGACGAGTGGATCACGCCGGACGCCTACCACCGCGAACGCCGCGGCGGCCGCTCGCTGTTCGTGGAAGCTTCGCGCTACCGCTTCGGTTCCGCCGGCCGCACGCAGCGTATGGAAGCGATCCAGAAATCGCTGCCGGCGCTGGAGGCGCAGGAAGATGCCCTGACCTTGATCGTGTCCAAGCTGGCGACCGAAATCAGTTCGCTGAAATCGCGCCTGGCCGGTGTGGACGCCGCCAAGGAACTGGCTGCGCGCCAGGAGGAGTTCGACGAGGCGGTGCGCAACTCGGTGCCGCTGAAGGCGGAACGCACCGAAGTCGGCACCCGCCTGGGGGAGCTGCAAACGCTGATCAAGAACGCCGTGGTCACGCGCACCCGCGCCGACACCACGTGGCAGAACGCGCGCTTTGCGTTGTCGGAATCGGAAGCCGGTCTGCGCCTGAACAACAAGCGCCAGATCGAGCAGCGCGCCGACCACGCGCGCGCCTTGCTCGCGCTGCGCAAAGCCTGGCGCCATCTGCCGAAGAGCTGGCGTCGTCCGGCGCGTCGCGCGGGCCTGGTCAGCGAGCACCAGAACTCGCACCAGGTGGTGTTGCGCGTCCATTCGTTGGAGGCCAGCCTGGCCCGCAGCGACTGGGAACTGGACGCCACCGTGATCGACCAGTACCAGCGCCTGAACGACCAGCTGCACGGCCGCCAGTCGGAAACCGAAGAGCGCCGCTACCAGAACAACCGCGCCATCGAAGCCACCGGCAACGCGCGCGGTGCTTACATGGAGCGGCTGCGCTACACCATCAAGACCTACTCCAAGAACATCAAGGAGCTGGGCGAGCTGGCGGGCATCGAGGTGCATTCCGATCCGGTGCGCCTGGAGAACGACGATACGCAGCTGGCGCAGGCCGGCCTGCACGTGCGCTTCAAGTTCGACGGCAAGGGCATCATCGGCATGAACGACGGCGAAGCGTCCGGCGGCCAGCAGGTGATGAAATCGCTGGTGCTGCTGATTGGCTTGCTGAAGTCGGAAGATGGTTCCGGCGGCTTCGTGTTCATCGATGAACCGTTTGCCCACCTGGATATCCGTAACATCCAGCTGGTCGGCGAATTCCTGAAGAACACCGATGCGCAGTACCTGATGACGACGCCGCTGACGCACAACACCGACGTCTACGATCCTTCGGAACTGACGCTCATCACGAGCAAGAAGAAGAAGGATACGGAGTGGGCGCAGCCTATCTTCGTGCTGCAGCGCCGTCCCGCCGCCGAGGTGGCGAAGGTGGCCTGAGGCCTAAGCTTCAGTTGAAACCCAGCAGCCGATCAAGCTGCAGGGCGAGGGCAGCGGCGGTGTCGCTGCCCTTTGCTTTTTGTACCGCCTCCAGATAGGGCGCGCGCAGCTGGCGCAGCTCGTCGACCGAGCTGGCTTTTTCCACCTTCAGCTGCAAGGTGAAACCGCGCAGGCCTATCGTGCTTTTGATGGTCTGGTTGTAGAACTGGTAGACGGACTGGAATTGCTGGACCTGCGTGGCGGCTGGCAGTTCGGGCGCCGGCTCCGGTTCCGGCGCCGGCGGCTCGGCCGGCGCTTCCGCCATCGACGCGTAACTGGTCGACAGCACGATGTATTCCCCCGCCAGCAGCTCGTGCACTGCGGCGATGGCCAGTCCCAGCCCCGCCACATTGCGCAGCAGTTCTTCCTCCGTACGACGGCCATCGATCAGCACCAGCAAGCTACGCAGACGCGGCGCAAGGCCGTCCCTGCGCGTCGCGATCTCTTCCCGGCCCTTGGCGGTCTTGTCGTAAATGGACGTATTCATAACAGTGCAAATAATTGCCGTACGGATACATCCAGCATATCACCAAATGTCACCGGCACCGCATGAAATACGATAGCACTGTCGCTAAAACGACGGCGTTCTTATAGCAGCTCGCCGGCGTCGTCTTTCGTCTCGCCGTCGTCCGGCTCCCAGCTCAGGATGTCGCCGGGCTGGCAGGCCAGCCGTTCGCAGATTTTCTCCAGCGTCGCAAAGCGGATGCCCTTCACCTTGCCGGACTTGAGCAGCGACAGATTCTGCTCGGTGATGCCGACATAGGCCGCCAGTTCGCGCGACTTCAGCTTGCGCTTGGCCAGCATCAGATCAAGGTTGATCAGGATCGCCATCAGACAAAGCCCTCGTTCTCTTCGCGCAGGCGGCGGCCTTCCTGCATCAGCCGCGTGATCAGGTAGAACATGCCGCACACCAGTATCAGCATCAGCTGCTCGGAATTGACGCCGACCGCGAAGTGCTGGCCGCCGTTGCCGCTCAGGCGTAGCGCCAGCGTGCGCACCGGCGGTTCGACGATGGACAGCAGGGTCGCCAGCAGCGTGGCGCCGGCGAAGGCGCGCAGGTGGCCGATGGACTGCGCGGTGAACAGCTCGCGGCGGCGGAAATTGAGCAGCAGCCGGTCCAGCCGCCACAGTCCCACAAACAGCACCAGCACGGCCGGCAGCGCCAGCGCCGCGCCGATCGCGCGCTGCGCGGCCGTCATCGCCAGCTTGGCGCCGAAGGGCAGGCCGATGGCGGTCATGTCGATGGTCACGGAGCCGATGCTGGGCGCATAGGTGGTCCACGCCAGCACGAAGAAGGCCGCTTGCACGGCTACGCACAGCCACAGCAGCGCGCGAATCAGGGTGATTTTCATATTTATCGTAATACAGTAAAAAATTATCGTTTTACATTAAAACTTTGTTGTAATATATTGTACATTCACTGGAGATAATTATGAAACTCATATTGGCGATGATGGCGGTTTTGTTGTCTGGATGCGCGATGCAGATCGGCGAGGGCAGCATCGTGCGGCCGGACCGCGCCGGCGCGGTGCCGCCTCCGGGCCGGCTCGGCGACGGCGGTGCGACCACCTACAAACTGGCGCCGCTGACGCTGGCGGCGGACGACGCGCAACTGGCCGGCGTCAGCGCCAGCGGCGACGGCAACGCGCTGACGGTGCTGTACTTCGGCGGCAACGGCTTCCACCTGGACCAGCATGGCGACCATGTGCTGGCCGCCGTCGCGCCGTGCCGCGCGGACGTGGTGATGATCGATTATCGCGGCTACGGCCGCAGCACCGGCGTGCCGACCATCGCCGCGCTGAAGGCCGACGCGCTGCGCGAGTTCGACCTGGTCAACGGGCAGGCGCCGGGCCGGGTGATCGTGCACGGGCAATCGCTGGGCAGCTTCATCGCCGCCTATGTGGCGCAGCAGCGCCCCGCCGTGCGCGGGCTGGTGCTGGAATCGACCACCACCAATGCGCGCGACTGGGCCAACAATATGATGCCGTGGTATGTGTGGCCGTTCGTGCGGGTGGAGCTGAGCGAGTCGCTGAAGGGGATAGACAACGTGGCGGCGGCGTCGGGCTATGCCGGGCCGGCGCTGGTGCTGGAGGGCAGCGACGACGATGTGACGCCGCCGCGCCTGGCGCAGAAGGTGTACGACGCCTTGCCGACGCCGTCCAAGCGCATGGTGATGGTGCCGGGCGCCGGACACAATGGCGTGCTGTCCAGCGCCGCGGTGCGGCCGGCCTACTGCGAGTTCGTGCGGCAGCTGGCGGCTAAATAGTTTATTTAATATCGAAGATATCGATAGGGCGCGGCACCGGTTTCTGGGTGCGGCGCCAGCGCAGCAGCAGCACGCTGTAGCAGGCGTAGAAGCCGCCCAGCAAACCAAACAGCACGGCCGTCAGCGGATTGCCGACAAAGTCGGGATCCAGCGGCAGGTGGTCGTGCATGTGCAGGTAGGCCTCGAACAGGCGGTAGATCAGGCGGCTGATGAACAGCATCGCCACCAGCAGGCCGAGACGGCGGTTGGGCGTGTAGAAGAAGCCCTCGGTCGTATTTTCAAGCCGGGTCAGTTGCATGTTGCGGTAGCCCAGCGCGGCGCCGAACGCGGCGCCCGCCACCAGCGCGCCGAAAGCCTCCCATTTGCCCAGCAGCGTCGCCGCCAGCACGCCCAGCATGCCGGACATCGCCACCGCCGCCAGGTAGTGGCGCCACAGTTCCGAGCGGGTCCGGCCCATCAGGCGCTTCAGGCGCGAGTAGATGCGCCAGATGGCCAGGGGCACCAGCAGCAACAGGACGATAGTAGGCATATCCATAAGCGATTCCAACGGCGAAATTCAAAGAACAGCGATTGTACGCCACTCCGCCTTCTCCCCACAGCGTTACAGATTGTCACCCAATATCCTGCATTGATTGACAATCACGGATAGCATAAGCAAACTGATCCGCAGCAGCCTCGCTTCTGGACCGAAAGGACTTCCATGAACAAACCGTTACCCCTGCTGCCCCTGAATCTGGGTTTGATGGCCGCCTCGCCGCAATCCGGCGCCCAGGAGGGCGGCTACCGCCTGCCGCCCGCCGCCCTGATGGAGATCGTCGACGCCCCGCGCGCGCCGGCCCTCAGCCTGAGCCCCCAACGCAACCTTGCCGCCGTGGTGCAGACGCCGCCGCTGCCCGGCATCGCCGAAGTGGCGCAGCCGGAGCTCAAGCTGGCCGGCCTGCGCATCAACCCGCGCACCTGTTCCTCTTCCCGCTTCGCCTTCGGCACCGATCTCGGCCTGCTCGATATCGCCACGCAGAAGGAAAGCCGCATCCGCGGGCTGCCGCGCGCGCTGCGCCTGGCGGACCTGGCCTGGTCGCCGGACCAGCGCTACCTGGCCTTCTCGCATGTGGCCTACAAGGGCGAGCGCGGCGCGGTGGAGCTGTGGCTGGTCGATATCGCCGCGCGCAAGGCGTCGCGCCTGTCGGCCCAGCCGCTGTCGGCGGTGCTGACGCGCGGCTTCAACTGGCTGCCCGACAGCAGCGGCCTGCTGGTGCATTGGCGTCCGTCCGGCATCGGCAAGGCCCCGGTTTCGGACGGCATCCCCACCGGTCCGATCCAGCAGGACAGCGACCCCGGTGGCGCGCTGCGCCAGCTGCGCACCTATCAGGACCTGCTGAAGAACGAGGCCGATGCGCGCCTGTTCGAATACTACGTGACGGTGCAGATGGCGCTGCTCGACCTGCACGGCAAGGGGCGGCCCATCGGCGAGCCGGGGCAGTTCTCGCGCACGTCGATCGCGCCGGGCGGCCAGTATCTGCTGACGCAAAGCGTGACCCGGCCTTACTCGTACATCGTGCCTGCTTCCAGTTTCGGCGAGCGGGTCGAGGTGCGCGATCTGCACGGCGCGGTGCTGCATACGGTGGCCTTGCTGCCGCTGGAGGAGGGCCTGCCGCCGGGGAATGACGCCGTGTCCGAAGGCGTGCGCCATGTGTCGTGGCGGGCCGACGCGCCGGCCACGCTGGTGTGGACCGAGGCGCAGGACGGCGGCGATCCGGCCCGTCCGGTGATCGACAACATCCGCGACCTGGTCTACCAGCACGCGGCGCCGTTCCGCGAACCGCCGCTGGTGCTGGCGCGGCTGACGATGCGCTACGCCGGCATCGCCTGGGGGCGCGGCGACGTCGCGCTGATCAACGAGCGCTGGCACAAGACGCGCGACTACAAGCAGTGGATGATACAGCCCGACCACCTGTCCGCGCCGCCGGAGCTGATCTACGCCGGTTCGTACGAAGACCGCTACAACAGCCCCGGTTCGCCGGTGATGCGGGCCGACGGCAGCGGCTTCCCGCGCCTGCTGATCGGGCCCGGCACCACCTTGCTGCTGGACGGCGCGGGCGCCACGCCGGAAGGCGACCGTCCCTTCATCGACCGCCTGAGCCTGACCACCAAGACCAAGGAGCGCCTGTTCCAGAGCGCCGCGCCGTATTTTGAGAACGTGGCGGCGGTGCTGAACGACGAAGGCACGCTGCTGCTGACGACGCGCGAATCGCCGACGGAACGGCCGAACTACTATCTGCGCGACCTGACGAAGCCGGAACACCGTCAGCTGACGGCGCTGACCAGCTACCCGCATCCGACGCCGCAGCTGAAGGACGTGCACAAGGAGCAGATCCGCTATCCGCGCAACGACGGCGTCGAGCTGACGGCCACGCTGATGCTGCCGCCCGGTTACGACGCCGTGCGCGACGGCCCGTTGCCGCTGCTGATGTGGGCCTATCCGCAGGAGTTCAAATCGGCCGGCGCGGCCAGCCAGACCACCGGTTCACCGTACCGTTTCAACGCGGTCAGCTACTGGGGGCCGGCGGCCTTCCTGGCGATGGGCTATGCGGTGCTGGACAATCCATCCTTCCCCATCGTCGGCGCGGGCGAGGAGGAGCCGAACGACAGCTATCTGCCGCAGCTGGTGGCGGACGCGCAGGCGGCGGTGGACGAGGTGGTGCGGCGCGGCGTGGCCGACCGCCATCGCATCGCCATCGGCGGCCATTCGTATGGCGCTTTCATGACGGGCAACCTGCTGGCGCATACGCGTTTGTTCAGGGCCGGCATCGCGCGCAGCGGCGCCTACAACCGCACGCTGACGCCGTTCGGCTTCCAGTCGGAGGAGCGGCCGTTCTGGCAGGCGCAGGCGGTGTACCAGGCCATGTCGCCGTTTAATAACGCCGACAAGATCAAGGATGCGATGCTGCTGATCCACGGCGCGGAGGACAGCAATACCGGCACCTTCCCCTTGCAGAGCGAGCGCATGTTCCAGGCCATCAAAGGCCTGGGCGGCACGGCGCGGCTGGTGATGCTGCCGAACGAATCGCACGCCTACCGCGCGCGCGAATCGATCCTGCACATGCTGTACGAGACCAATGCGTGGCTGGACAAGTACGTGAAACACGCCAAGCCGGCGTAGAATGGGGGCCTGACGATGACTGGAGTGCCGACCATGGATACAGTGACTTCCCACCGCGCCCCCGACCCCGTGCCGGTGGATGATCCGGCGCCGCCGGCCATCCCCCATCCGGCGCCGCAGGACGATCCGGTGCCGGACCATAACCCCAGCTAGGGCTTAATCGAAGGCCCAGGTGTAGAGCACGTCCAGCGCGTTGTTGGTGCCGGTCTGGAACTGCAGCGTGATGCGCGGGTTCAGCTTGTATTTGAGCTTGACCAGGCTGGTCGCCGTGCCCGCGCCCTGTTCAAAGTTCAGGTAGGCGCGCGACGACAGGCGCTTGCCCACCGTGACCACCGTGGTCTGCAAGCCGGTGGCCGCGCCGGCCGAGGTGCCTGCCGCCTGGCTCACGCCCAGTTCATCCACCCCCAATGCATTGGCCAGCTTGCCCTGGCCGCCGCCGAACAGCGCGCCCGCCGCTGCGCTGAGCAGCGCCATGTCGTTGCCGCCGGTGTTGTCGATGCCGTGGCCCAGCACCAGCCAGGCCAGCTTGTCGCTGTCCGACACGGACGGCGTCGACACCAGCTTGGCCACCGGCGCCAGCGCCGTCCCGCGCACTTCCACGCCCGCTTCCACATTGGTCTCGCTGAGCGCTTCGCCTTCCGGGCGGCGCCGCACGGCGAGGATGTTCAGGCCGGGGTTGTCGTAGGCGCCGGTGAAGTTGATCACGCCACGGTCGATCGCCAGCTTTTGTCCGTACGCCGCATAGGTGCCGTTGTCCACGCGGATGCTGCCGGTGACGCGCGGCGGCCGGCGGTCGGCCACGCGGATGCGCACCGCGCCCGCCAGCTGGGCGTCCAGGCCTTTGCCCTTCAGGTGGAAGGCGTCGCCGAGATCCGCTTCCAGGTCGATGTTGAGCGCCTGGCCTTGCGGCGTCTTGACCGGCGCCGCTCCCTTGCCGACGATGACCACGTCGTCGCTCAGCGTGGGCGTGTTCTCGCCGGCCAGTTCGATGCTGGCGCGGTCGGCGCGGAATTTGCCATCGAGCTGGAAGCGTTTGGCGTCGCGCACCAGCGTGCTTTGGCCGCTGATGACCAGGATGCGGTCCGGCCGCGCCAGCACTTCCAGTTTGTCGGCGCTGAGCTTGAGGTTCATGGTGGCTTCGTTGCCGGCGTAGCGTATCCAGCCGTCGGCCTGGGCGTGGCCCTCGGCGCCGTCGAAGGCCAGCTTTTGCAGTTGCAGCTGGTCGCCGGCGAGGCGCGCCTGCAACTGGCCGTTGCGCAGCTTGATGCCCTGGTCCAGCCAGTTCAGCACCAGCTTGTCGCCGCTGATGTCGCCGTTCAGTTGCGGCGCGCCGATGGTGCCGGCGCCGGTGACGGCCAGTTTCAGCGAGCCGTCGACCTCCAGTCCGGGCTGGCCGGCCAGCGGCGCCAGCCAGGCCAGCGAGCCCATATTGGCGCTGCCGTTCAGCGTGATGGCGCTGCTTTCGGCCAGGCGGCCGTCGTGCAGCTGGGCGGTGGCGTCGATGCGGGCCTGGCCGGCGCGGGCGCCGTCCAGGTTCAGTTGCAGGCGCAGCGTGCCATCGTTGACGTCGACGCGGCCGTCCAGCGTGCGCAGGCCGAGCGGTTGCGGCAGGTCGGCGCCGATGATGGTCAGGTCGCCCTGTTCGCGGTACACGTGCAGCATGCCGCCGAGGACGGGCGGGTTGCCTTTGCTGGCGGCCTGCAGGTTCAGGCCCCATTCGGCGCCGATCGTCATGCTGCTGCGGACGTTGTCGCGCCAGGCGTCGGAGAGCTGGGCCAGGTAGTTGACCGGCACGCCGGCCGCCATGCCCTTGCTGCTCCAGGCGGGGCCGGTTTTCGCCAGGCTGTCGATGCGGATGCTGCCGTCGGGGAGCTTGATGGTGGCGCTGCCCAGCGCGATCTGCTCGGGGTGCAGCAGACCGGCGACGCCGCTGCCTGCGGGGGCTGTCAGTTTCAGCTGCGCCGGGGCGGCCAGCGTGAGGGCGAAGCGGCCGCGGTTTTGCAGTGTGTCGATGGTGCCGGTCCAGGCGTCGTTGGCCCAGGAGCCCTTGACCCGCAAGGCGGCGTCGAAGTCGGCGTTGCTGGCGCTGACTTGCAGCACGTGGCCGCTGCGCGTGCCGCTGGTTTGCAGGCGGGCCTTGTCCAGCGTCAGGGCAGGGGAGACGTAGCGGGTGATTTCGATATCGCTGACCAGCGGCACGTCGGCGTAGAGGTCGGCGTCGGCGCCATTGCCGCTGCGTGCCGGCGTGGCGCGCGCGTTGGCGGCCGCTGCCGCCCGGCGGTTCTGCGTCGGTGCGGCGGCGATGGCGGGAGTCGCCGGCGTCGCGGAGGCGGCCATCGCGATGGTGCTGCCCAGCGTGGCGCTGCCGCGTATGGTGCCGATCTGCTGCTGGCCTGGTGCGCGCAGGTTGCTGCCGTCCAGCGTGAGCGCCAGCGCCGGCTTGGCGCTGGTGCCGGACAAGGTGCCGCTGGCGCGCAGTGCGCCCGCGAATTGCGGTCCCAGCGCGCCCAGTTGCGGCGCGTTGAGTTTCCATTCCAGCTTGTCGAGCGCGCTGCCGAAGCTGCCCTTGGCTTGCAGGCTGTTGGCCGCCAGCCGCAGGTCGATGTCGGCGTTGTTGATGCTGTTCTTGTCGGCGTTCAGTTTTGCGTAGCCGCTCAAGGGAGCGTTGGCGAAGGTTGACGGCTGCAAGGTCAGGTTCAGGCCTGCACGCCAGTCGGCGGCCAGGCGTGCGTCGGCGCTGAAGCCGGCGTTGATGGAGCCCGCCTGCGCCGCGCCGAATGCGGCGGGATTGAGGCGCTGTATGCTGCCGTTCATTTTCAGCTCGGGCGTTTTCTTCGCGCCGGCCAATGCGATGTCGCCGCTGGCGTGGATCAGGCTATCCGGCGCGGGACGCTTGGCGGAGGCCAGGCCGAGGCCCTTGGCGTCGGCTTCGAAGCTGGTGCGCGGCGCCTCCATGGTGCCGCTGACGATGCCGCTGGCGTTGACGGCGCCGATCAAGTCGGCGGCCAGCGCGGACAGCTGGCGTGCATCGATCTTCCAGCGCAGCTGCTCGCCCGCCGCGCCGAAGCTGCCGCTGATGTCGGCGGTGTTCTGCGCCATCGCCAGGTGGGCGTCGACGCCGCTGATGTGCTTTGCGTCGGCATTCAGCTTGCCGCTGCCGGATAAGGTCTGGCCTGCGAGCTTGCTGGCCTTGAGGTCGAAGCCTGCGGCGACCTGCCATGCGGGGGCGATGTGGCCGCTGGCGTTGATGTCGGCGTTCAGGTCGGCGATCGGCAGGGCCGGACCCAGTGCGGATGGGTCGAAATGTTCGGCGCGCAGTTTGGCGCTGAATTCCTGCTTGTCTTTCAGGCTGGCCTGGCCGGTGGCGGTGATGCTGCCTTTTTTCGCCAGCAGGCGGGCCTGGTGCAGTTGCAGCATGGCGTTGGCCAGCGTGGCTTGCAGGTCCAGGCGCAGGCCGTCTTGTGCGAGCTTGGCATCCAGCGTTTGTTTGGTGGGCGTGCTGGCCAGTGTGATGTCGCCGGCGACGGCGGTCTTGTTGATGCCGCTGTGGATGTTCTTCAGGTCGAAGCGGTCGGTGTGCAGCGTGAATTGCGCGGCGTCGATGCCGGCTTCGGGGCCGCTGCGCTTGACGTGGCCGCCGCCGGTGAAGCGTCCCGCCTGGCCCAGGTCGAGCACGACGTTTTCCAGCGTGGACGCGGTCAGCGTGCCGGCCAGCTTGCCGCTGAAGGTTTGCAGCGGCAGGCCTTGCTGGTCCAGTGGCGCGGCTTTGTCCTGGTTCTGCAGGGCGAATTGGCCGGAGAGTTTTTGGTCGGGCGCGATGACGGCGCTGAGTTTGAGGCTGAACTTCGCTTGCGGCCAGCCCGGATCGAAGCCGGCCGGATCGAGGTCGCGGCCGCTCAGGTCGAGCGCGCGCAGGATGACGGGATCGAACGGCGCCAGCGCGACGTTGGCGTTGCCGCTGGCGCCGTTGGCGCTGCCCTGGGCCTTCAACGTGATCAGCGCGAGATTGCCGCCGGCTTCCAGCGACAGCTGCGCGTTGCCGCCGGCCGCGGCGGCCGTGGCTTGCGCCAGCGAGGCCTTGCCTTGCAGCGCGAACGGCTTGTCGGCGCCTATGGTCAGGTCGGCCTTCACGTTGCCGAACGCCGTCTGCGCACTGGCGTCTTCCAGGTGCCAGTTGCGCTTGTCGCCGTACAGTTTGAAGCGCAGGCGTTCGATGACGTCGCTGCCGGTGGCGCTGCTCAAGGTCAGCTTGTCGAGCCGCGCGTCGGACAGGCTGAGACGGAAGGGCGCCGCCAGCGATGCCGGCATCTTGGCCGGCTCCGACGGGCCGAGGCTTTGCACCGTCAGCGCCGCCACATGCAGCTCGCTGATGGACAAGCCTTCCGAAAAATACTGCAACGGCGACCAGTTGATATCGATGTTGTCGGCCGTGATGACGCTGTCCTTGCTGCGGTACACCAGCCGGTCGATGTGCATGCGGTGGTACAGCGATCCGCTCACGCCGGTCACGGACACCTGCCCGCCGCTGGCGTTGGAGATGCGCTGCACCAGCTGCTGCAAGGTCGATTCGCGGCCCAGCAGCCAGAAGGCGCCGGCCAGCAGGGCCACCAGCACCGCCAGCGAAATCAGCACGCGGCGCGGCCAGCGGCGGCGGGCAGGTGTGGCGGCGTTTGGCGCGTCCGGCGTCGGATTGTCTTTGTTGTCAGCCATCAGAAGGTGAATCCCAGCGAGAAGTGCAAACGGTACTTGCGTACCGCGTGGCCGTAGGCGACGTCCACGTTGATCGGTCCGACCGGGCTTTTCCAGCGGCCGCCGGCGCCGTAGCCGGATTTAGGATGCAGCGCATTGAAGGTGTCGCCCGCATTGCCGGCGTCGTAGAACACCGCCGCGCCGTACGTGGGCTTGAACCAGTACTGGAATTCGGCGCTGCCGGTGGCCAGGTAGCGGCCGCCCGTGATGGCGTCGCCTTCGCGCACGCCCAGCTCCTGGAAGGCGTAGCCGCGCACCGACTGGTCGCCGCCGGCGCGGAACAGGTACACCGCCGGCACGCCGACCTTGTCGCGCGAGGCCAGGCCGCCCAATTCGGCGCGCAGTACCAGGTTGGTGCTGGTGGTCAGCGGCCGGTACCACACGCCGCGCGCATAGCCGCGCACGAAGGCCTGGTCGGTCAGGATGGGCAGCAGCGCGCCGCCCAGCTGCGCGTTGAGCGCGTAGCCCCTGGTCGGGAACAGCAGGTTGTCCAGCTTGCGCCAGGTGACGCCGTAGGTCAGCGGCAAACTCTTGCTGGTGCTGGACGGGATGCCGTCCAGCGTCCTGGTCTCGGTCAGCAGCTCCAGCGACAGGCTGCGTTCCAGCAGCGGCGTGCCCCAGGCGCGCTTGCCGGCCACGCTGGCCACGCTGGTGACTTCGCCCGAGATGTCGCTGCGTTCGAAGGAGGCGCCGAAGCTGTCGTTGTAGCCGTCCGCCGTGGTGGGGAAGTAGAAGTCGCTGCGCGCGGTCTGCTTCTTGGTTTCCAGCGTCAGCGCGCTTTTCATGCGCAGGCCGAACACCGACAGGTCGTCGTAGGTCAGCGAGGCGCGGTTGCCGGTGTTGGTGCTGAAACCCAGGCCGGCGCTGACGTTGCGGCGCTTGTTCTCGGTCACGCGCACCAGCAGCGGCAGCGGCGCCATGGCCGCTTCGGCGTTCTGCGCCGGGGTGGCGGCGGCCGCGTCGAGCTGCTCGTTGAGGATGGCGCCCATGTCGGCGCTCACTTCGACGCTGCTGAAATAGCCGGTGTCCTGCAGGCGCGATTGATACGATTGCAGCGCCGCTTCGCTGTAGTAGTCGCCGGCGTGGATCGGGTTCAGGTTGCGGACGATGGCGGCCGGATAGCGCTTCAGGCCTTCGATGCGCAGTTCGCCGAAGCGCAGCTCCGGGCCGCTGTCGAGCACCACGCGCAGCGCGGCCAGGTGCTGCTCCGGGTCCACCGTGGCCTGGCTGTCGGTCAGTTGCGCGCGCGGGTAGCGCGTCTGCACCACCTGGCGCAGCAGGCCGCGCTTGGCCTGTTCCCAGTCGGTCTGGCGGAACACTTCGCCTTTTTTCAGCGTCCATCCGGCCTTCAGTTTGGCGGTGTCGAACTGCTGGTCGGCCGGCAGGCCGGGCGTCGGCGCGAAGCCTTCCAGCACCAGGTCGATGTCGCCGACCCGCACCGGCTCGCCCGGCTGCACGCTGATCTCGACCTTGGGCGTTTCGCCGTCCCGGTCGAGCTTGGCGCTGACGACCGGCGAGTAGTAGCCGTCGGTGGCCACCAGCGTGCGGATCTGCTCGGGCGCGGCGCGCACCAGGCGCAGCAGCTGCTCGCGGTCCATGCGCGGATTGTCACGAAAGCGCAGCAGGTCCAGGTTTTGTTGCAGCAGTTCCTCCAGCGGGCCGGGGGCTGCGATGTGGACGTCGTACTTCAGGGCCTGGGCGGCGGCGGGGGCGGCCAGGGCGGCCGTGACGCCGGCCGCCGCCAGGCAGGCGGATACTTTTGCCACAACTTGTGCCAAAATTCGTGATCCTGCCAATTTTTTTGCTGGCAATGCCGGTAACATGAGACTCCATCAGGGTGTACGCTGACAGTCATGTTACCGGATTGCCTCAAAAGATGGCGTACTAATAACGTTGCAACACCCTGCACGCCCTTGAAAGAACAAAGCAATGCTGCCTACCGATTCCGCCCTGGTCCTGTTTAGCGGTGGCCAAGATTCCACCACCTGCCTGGCCTGGGCGCTGAAGCACTACGCGCGCGTGGAGACCATCGGCTTCGACTACGGCCAGCGCCACGCCGTCGAGCTGACCGTGCGCCCGTCCGTGATTGCCAGCCTGCGCGCCCACTCGCCCGAGTGGAACGCCAGGCTGGGCGAAGACCACATGATCGACCTGTCGCTGATCTCCGAGATTTCGCAGACCGCGATGACGCACGATATCGCCATCGAGACCCAGGCCAACGGCTTGCCGAACACCTTCGTCCCCGGCCGCAACCTGCTGTTCATGACGGTGGCCGCCACCGTGGCTTATCGCCGCGGCCTGACGGTGCTGGTCGGCGGCATGTGCGAGACCGATTTCTCCGGCTACCCGGACTGCCGCGACGACACCATGAAGGCGCTGCAAGTGGCGCTCAACCTGGGCATGGACACCCGCCTCAAGCTGGAAACCCCGCTGATGTGGCGCGACAAGCGCCAGACCTGGGAGCTGGCGCAGGAGCTGGGCGGCCAGGCGCTGGTCGACCTGATCCGCGACGGCACCCACACCTGCTACCTGGGCGAGCGCGGCGCGCTGCACGACTGGGGCTATGGCTGCGGCACCTGCCCGGCGTGCGCGCTGCGCGCGCGCGGCTACCGCCAGTTCGCGGGTAGCGAGGTGTAAATGGCCGCCGGCGCCCGGGTCAGGCTGCGCCGGTTGTTGCCAGGGCTGCTCACGCCGGGCGTGCTGACGGTGGCGGTGCTGGCGGGCTGCCTGGGCGCCACCGCCGTGCTGTGGCAGGGCGCGCGCCAGGACGCCGAACACGATGCCCGGGTCGATTTCGACAGCCGTGTGCGCGAACTGGTCAACAATCTCGACCAGCGCATGCAGACCTATATGCAGGTGCTGTACGGTGTGCAGGGCCTGTTCGTCAGCTCCGCCGAGGTCGACCGCGACGAATTCCGCACCTATCTGGCCGGGCAGAACCTGAACCAGCATTTCCCCGGCATCCAGGGCGTCGGCTACATGGCGCTGGTGACGCCGGCGCAGCTCGCGGGCCACGAGCGCGCGCTGCGCCAGGGCGGCTATCCCGCCTACCGCATCCGGCCCGGCGGCGAGCGCGCCTGGTACGCGCCCATCGTCTATCTCGAACCCTTCAGCGACAACAATCAACGCGCCTTCGGCTTCGACGCCGCCTCGGAGGCGGTGCGGCGCGGCGCGCTGGAGCAGGCGCGCGATTCGGGCCTGCCCGCCGTCAGCGGCAAGATACGGCTGGTGCAGGAGCATGTCGAGCCGGCCCAGTCGGGTTTCCTGATGCTGCTGCCGCTGTACCGCCACGGGCAGCCGGCCGATACCGTGGCCGCGCGCCGCGCCGCCATCGCCGGCTGGGTGTATGCGCCGTTCCGCGTCGGCGACCTGATGGCGGGGCTGGGCGGCCCGCGCGCCGCCGCGCTGGACGTGGAGATCTACGACGGCGTGGCGCTGGCCGAGCCGGCGCGCATGTACGACAGCCATCCCGCGATCGGCGCGCAGGCGCGCGGCAGCGTCCAGCAGATCAGCGTCGGCGGCCATCTGTGGACGCTGCGCATCAGCGCCGTGCCCGGCTTTGCCGCGCTGCCGGACAAGGCGGCGCCGATCGCCGTGGCCGGTACGCTGCTGAGCGCGCTGCTGGCCGGCCTGACCTGGCTGCTGGCGCGCGGCCGCTTGCGGGCCCGCGCCGCGCTGGCGCGCGCCGAGGTGCTGGCCGGCGAGCTGCAGGAAGGCCAGTCCACGCTGCTGGTGCTGGCCGACGGCGCCCAGCGCAGCCAGGCCATGTTGCGCAGCATCCTGGACTCCACCGTCGACGGCATCCTGGTCGACAATCTGCAGGGCGGCGTGCTCAACGCCAACCGCCGCTTCCGCGAGTTGTGGAACCTGCCCGAGCAGCTGGACTGGCAGGCCGACGGCGCCGCGCTGATGGCGCACATGGCGCGGCAGATGCTGCATCCGGACCAGGCCATGCAGCTGTCGTCGCCGCCGTTGCCGCCGCCGGGCCTGCAAGGCAGCAGCCAGCTGGAACTGCTGCGCCTGAGGGATGGCCGCGTGCTGGAGCAGCACACGCGCCGCCTGCAGCTGGGCAGCGAGCCGGCGCGGCTGTGGTCGTTCCGCGATATCACCGAGCGCACCCAGGGCGAGCAGCGCGAGCAGACCCGGCGCCAGGTGCTGGAACTGCTGGCCACCGGCGCGCCGTTGCAAACCATCCTGGAAAGCGTGGTGCACGGCGTCGAGGCGGGCAACGCGGACATGTTGTGCAGCATCCTGCTGCTCGACGAAGCGGGCGAGCACCTGCTGGTCGGCGCCGCGCCCAGCCTGCCGGCCTTCTTCAACGCCGCCGTGCACGGCCATGCCATCGACCGCGGCCAGGGCGCCTGCGCCCAGGCGGTGCTGACGCGCAGCCGCGTGATCGTCGAGGACATCCGCAACGCCCCGGCCTGGGCCGAGTACCGCGACCTGGCCCTGCGGGCGCGGCTCGGTTCGTGCTGGTCCGATCCGATCTTCGGCGCCGCCGGCAATGTGCTGGGCGCTTTTGCCATCTACCACCGCGATGCGCGCCTGCCCAGCCCGGCCAACATGGCGCTGATCGAACAGGCCGCGCGGCTGGCCGGCATCGCCATCGAGCAGGCCCGGGCGACGGTGGCGCTGCGCGCCGGCGAGGCCCGCTTCCGCAGCCTGTACGACCATGCGCCGGTGGCGCTGTGGGAGCAGGACTGGTCGGGCGTGCGCGCGGCATTGGCCGAGCTGGAGCTGTCCGGCATCGACGACCTGGGCCGCTATCTGCAGGCCAACGCCAGCCAGTTGCGGCGTCTGGCCGGGCTGGTGCGCATCGTCGACGCCAACGCCGCCGCGCTGGCGCAGGTGGGCGCGGCGGCGGGGCGCAAGGATCTTTCACAGCTGAGCCTGGCGCAAAACTTCGACCAGGCCGCCATGCCCAGCTTTGCGCTGGCGCTGACCGCGCTGGCGCAGGGCCAGCACTTCTTCGCCTGCGAAGCGAGCTTCGAGCGGCTCGACGGCGTGGCCCGGCTCAACGAGCTGACGCTGCTGGTGATGCCGGGCCATACGCACAGCCTCGATTTCGTCATCGTCTCGACGCTGGACGTGACCGAGCGGCGCCGCATGGACGACGAGCTGCGCCTGCTGGCCACCACCGATTTCCTCACCGGCTTGCCGAACCGGCGCGAGTTCATGCGCCGCCTGGAGGACGAGCACGGCCGCGTGCGGCGCGACGTCGAAGCCTGCGCCACGGTGCTGCTGCTCGATGTCGACCACTTCAAGCGCATCAACGACGAGCACGGCCACGCGGCCGGCGACGCCGTGCTGCGCCAGCTGGGCGCGCTGATGCGCGACGGCCAGCGCAAGATCGACATGCTGGGCCGCATCGGCGGCGAGGAATTCGCGGTGCTGTTGCCGGGCACGCCGCTGGACGCGGGGGCGGTGTTTGCCGAGCGCCTGCGCCAGCGCGTGGCCGAGGCGGCGATGCGGCTCGACGGCGGCGTGCTGCTGACGGTGACGGTGACGGTGAGTATCGGGATCGCCGCGATGGGCAGGGCGGACAGCGGCGGCGATGTGGCGTTGCGGCGGGCCGATCAGGCGCTGTACTGTGCCAAGCGCGGCGGCCGCAACCGGGTGGAACTGCTCGATGTCGAGGCGGATCGGCCGGGAGTTCAGGTCCCGGCCGCTTCCGATTGAAACGGGTGGTGCGGGGTGCGGGCGGGTATCAGACCGCGTGTTCCAGCGCCGCGTGCTGGTGTTGCTTGCGGCTGCGCTTGCGGAAGATCCAGTAGAGGCCGACCGGGATCAGCAGCGGCAGCAGCAGGGGCGAGACGGCCGCCGCGACCACCACCGCCAGCAGCACCATGCCGCTGATCATCAGGATGCCGAGGCCGGCGAACAGCACGCCGACGAACACGGCCGCGCAGGCGATGGCCACGGTGGCGATCAGCAGGCCGCCGCCGGCAAACACGGTGCCGAGCAGGAAGCCCAGCGGGCCGTCGATCTCGTCGCCGTCGATGTTGACGTACATGCCGTCACCGAAGATAGCCTGCCATGCGGAGACTGCCAGCAGGGTGACGAAGGCTGCGAATACCAGTTTTTTAGCGGTGATTTTCATGGCTGACCTCGGTGGTTAGGGTGGTTCTGTTCTTCTTTTGCCGTTTGGCATGGTTGAACTTTACCGGGCGCGCCCCGCGCCAGCCAGCGGATTGCGACAGACCGGCAAATTGGCGGGATGGAATGCGATCCAGGCGCGACGAGCGGGGAATGTTCCTTGATTTAAAGTTATCCCTGCCTATACTGATAACCTGACCAGTGCAGGGAGGGCTTTAACATGGTTTGGCTAGAATTGAGCGAGGGTCAATCGATATCCTCGGTGTGCAAGCGGAGACAGCGCCAGCGTAGCGCCCAGCGTCTTTCCGGCGGAGGACCCAAGGGGCCGCCATCGGCGCCGCCGACAATACCGCCTATCATCATTACGCCGTTCAGCTATCAGATGCCGGAGCCGGCCATCGATCCGCGCATCACGCCGCTGCGGCCGCCCATCATGCCGCCGCCGCGGCCTTGCATCTCGTGCTGACCGTCGCCGCTTGATCGCCCCGGCGCCAGACGAAAAAAAGCCCGCATGATGCGGGCTTTTGCGCTGGCCGGGGGCGTTCAGGCGCGGGCGCGGCGGCGGGCGAGAACGCCCACCAGGCCCAGTCCTGCCAGCATCATGGCGTAGGTTTCCGGTTCCGGCACCGGCGGCGTGTACACGCTCAGCTTGTACAGGCCGGCGTTCGAACTGGCCTGCAGGTGGGTGAAGAACTTGTCGACGCCGCTGCCGGCGTTGAATTCGTAGAACGCCGTGCCGTTGCCCGGACCACCGGTGCCGTTGCCGAAGTGCATGGCGACGATGACGTCGCCGGTCAGCATGTGGGCGAAGTCGTAGGTCGTGACGTGGGTCGAGGGATTCATGGCGACGTTGATCGACTCGATCGGCGCCCCGCTCTGGCCGGGGAAGGCGAATTTCGTCGACAGGATGTTTCTCACCGCCAGCGTGTCCGCCGGCGAATCGTTGATCATGTTGCCGGCGACATAGCCGTAGCATTTCGATACCGTCACGCCGGGGATGTCAAAGTAGATATCGGTCAGGCTGCAGTCGGCCAGCGAGGCGCTGGCCGATGCGAAGCCGGATACGGCGAACATGGCGGCGGCTGCTATTTTTGGAAACAGTGTTTTCATGTCGAGGATCCCGGTCTAATAAAAGCGTGGCGTGGCCTGGTTGTTCTTGCGGCGGCTGGCGAAGCCCAGCAGGCCGAGGCCGGTCAACAACATGGCGTAGGTGCCTGGTTCAGGGACGGCGGCCGCGAGGTAGGAGTGGTTGTCCGACTCGAAGGCGTTCTGGTTGGCCGAGAACGTGACCTTGGTGATGTGCGTGCCGCTGTCGGTGAAGAAGTTCATGTAGAAGCCGACTTGTTGGTTGCCGTTGGCCATCAGGCTGGCGGCGCCCGCCATCGCGATGCCGTTAATCTGCAGCACCATGGTGTTGCCGCTGTACATGGTCACGATGTTGTAGTCGTCGGGCGAACCCATGTAGTAACCGAAATAGTCGACGCCGTTGCCGCCGAAGGTGACGCTGGACGACGAGGGCTGGCCGTTGCTGATGCCGACCGAGAAGAAGGCGGTCGGGTCGCCCGGCGGCTGGGCCGCGTAGCCGGGATTGCCCGGCGAAGGGATCAGTGCGCCCAACTGGTCGTAGGTGGCGAAACCGACCGGCAGCAGGCCGTCGTCGAAGGTATTGGTGGTGACGCCGCCGACCCCGGAGGTAGGGCCGACCGAGGCGTTGTAGGTGACACCGGCGCTGGCGCTGAAAGCTGCGCCCGCAAGGCCGATGGCCAGCAAGGTTCTGGAAATAGACATTTGGACGTTCCTTATATGCGGTCGGTGAACGATTGCACCGGACTTTCACTTTTGTTAATGACTGGAAACTGGTGATTCAAAATTGATAATAGTCATATTTCTTTGTCCATGCTCATTGAGATTTAGAGTGTTTCGTCGGTTTTTGTGTATTTTGACGTGCAACTGTGACTCCGGCGAGCGGTTTGCCTATGGCTGGGGCGGGTCATGTCGGAGATGTCAAAAGCACAAGTGCTGTTGTGTTTAATACACAGCCTTGAGCTGAGGGATGTCGCACCGTTGCTGACTTTCTATTGTTGTTACGGGGCGGGCCGCTTATTATTTCACCCCAGCCAACTTTTCAGCACGAGCCATCCGCATGAGCGCAGACTACCCCGATACAGACGAGCAGCACGACGACGACGCCCCGATCCAGGAGGCACGCGTATGGCAGGGGAATGGCTGGACCGCGCGCGTCATCAAGAACGATGACGACGAGGGTTGGGCGGTGGCAATGATCAAGGATGGCGAGCCGGAGCCGGCGCTGGTCGGCCCGTGGACCATGGGCCGCGACAAGAAGAATCCCAAGCCGCTGGACGTCAACGCCTTCAACACCCTGGTCAAGACCGCCAACGAGGTGATCCGCCGCCACGAGCAGCAGTTGCATGCGCAGTTGCACAAGAATGTGTTCGTCAGTACCGATGACGGCCAGATCAAGGTCAACCTGGACATCGTGCCGGACGAGGACGACGCCTACGCCACCCTGACCGCCTTCGACCAGTACGGCGAGGAGCTGGCCCAAGTGCGGGTGGCCCCGACCTTCAAGCTGAGCGTGACCAGCGCCTCGGCCTGGATAGACAGTGGCTATCGAAAACCATAGTTTCTTGCGACATGTGTTCTTTACTGGAATTAAGATTTCATTAAGTAAAGGTGTAAGCGAATGTAACTTTCAATTGTGCGAGGCCTGCCAGAACTGATGAGGCTGATACATTTTGATCTCTTTTTTTTAGGAGATTCTTATGACTAAACTCAAAGCCTTGGCTGGCGCTTTCGTGCTAGGCAGTGCCGCCCTGCTGTCGCAAAGCGCGATGGCCGCAGACATCAGCAATCCGGACGCTCCGCTCGATCTGAGCACCGGTTCCGATTTCTTCGGTCATTTCATCACCGGCAACAACGCCGGCAACACCTTCTCCGACCGTTACACCTTCACCCTGACCGGCGACAGCATCCTGACCTCGGATCTGTCCTCGTTCTCGGGTAACGCCAAAAACGGTCTGGACATCACCAGCCTGGGCCTGTTCAACGCGAACGGCCTGGTGCTCAAGGGTACCCAGGTATCGACCGGCGAGATCGACGTCTGGACGCTGTCCTCGGCCACCCTGTCCGCTGGCCAGTACTTCCTGCAGATCAGCGGCACCGTGATGTCGAAAGCTGCCGGCGTGTACTCGGCCGGCGCCACCGTTTCGGCCGTGCCGGAACCGGCGACCTACGGCATGATGCTGGGCGGCCTGGCGCTGGTCGGCGCCGTCGCTGCACGCCGCAAGTCCAAGCAAGACGACGCCGCGTAAGCGACGTCGCGCTACACCAGGACAGCCAGGCCGTTCCGACGGCCTGGCTGTTTTTGTTTCTGTGGCCGGGCGGGGCCGGACCTGCTAGTATTTCCTATGCGCATTACCTCACAATAGGAAAACCGATGGAAAGTCGCCTCACCCGCCTGGAAGCCGTTCAAACGATGTTGCTCGAAATCGGGCAGAAGTCGAGCAGCTGCACCGATATCAGCGAGTTCCTGCAGGCCGTGCACGCGGCGCTGGGGCGCATCATGTACGCGGCCAACTTCTTCGTGGCGTTGAGCGACCGCGACGGTCCGGTCAACCAGGTGCGTTTCGTGTATTTTGTCGACGAGGTCGACGACCCGCCCAGCCGCGACGAACTGTTCGAGCTGGTCGAGGGCGAGTCGCCGACCGCCACCGTGATCGCCAGTCGCGAGCGCATGGTGATGACGGCGGCCGAGCACCAGTCGCGGCGCGAAGCCAACGCCGGCTTCGGCATCGGCACCATCGCCGAACACTGGATGGGCTGCCCGCTGCTGGACCAGAACCACCAGGCGCTGGGCGCCATCGTCATCCAGAGCTACGATAAACAGCACACCTTCAACGAGGAAGACCAGGCGCTGTTCGCGCTGATCGCCAACCACGTGTCGAGCGCGCTGCAGCACCTGCAGAGCATGGACCGGCTGGAGCGCGCGGTGCAGGAGCGCACCGCCCAGCTGTCGCACGAGGTGGCCGAGCGCCGCCGCGCCGAGAACATCCAGCGCGCGCTGTACGAGCTGGCCAACCTGTCGGCCACGGCCACCGGCGGCAGCCGCCTGAACCAGCGGCTGCACCAGATCATCAGCGAGCTGGTGCCGGCGCAGAACTTCCTGATGGCGCTGTACCATCCGGACACCAAGGAAATCAGCATCCCGTATTTTGTCGACGAGAAGGACGAGCAGGCGCCGGTCAAGCGCTTCGACTTCGGCGTCGGCATGTCCTCGTATGTGTTGCAGCGCAAGCAGGCCATGCTGCTGGACCGCGCCGGCTACGCCGCGCTGGTCGACAGCGGCGAGATGGAGCACCCGCTGGGCAATGTCGACATCGCCAGCTGGATGGGCGCGCCGATGCTGCTGGGCGACGTCGCGTATGGCGTCATCATCGTGCAGAGCTATGACGACTCGGTGGTCTACACCCAGGCCGACCTCGACATCCTGGCCTTCATGGCCAGCCACGTGGCGGTGGCGATCGCGCGCATGCAGGCCGACCGCGAGATCCGCCGCGCCAAGGAAACGCTGGAAGAACAGAACGCGGCGCTGGAAAATGCGCTGACCTCGCTCAAGGATGCGCAGGGCGAGCTGGTGCGGCAGGAGAAGCTGGCCTCGCTGGGCCGGCTGGTGGCGGGCGTGGCGCACGAGATCAACACGCCGCTGGGCATCTGCGTGACGGCCACCAGCCACCTGGTGGAAGAGCTCAAGCTGACGCGCGAAGACCTGGCCGCCGGCACGCTGGACGAGGACGGCTTGAACCAGTTCTTCGAGATCATCGACCAGTCGCTGCGCATCATGACCACCAACACGCAGCGCGCGGCGGCGCTGGTGCGCAGCTTCAAGCAGGTGGCGGTGGACCAGTCGTCCGACGATATCCGCAGCTTCAACCTGCGCAAATACCTGGACGAGGTGCTGCTGTCGCTACAGCCCAAGCTCAAGGGCAAGCCGATCGCGGTCGAGATCGCCTGCGACGAGCACATCAACATGGCCAGCTTCCCGGGGGCGGTGTCGCAGATCGTCACCAATATGGTGGTCAACTCGCTGGTGCACGGCTTCGAGGAGGGGCAGGCCGGCAAGATCAAGATCAGCGGCAAGGTCGACGGCGATTTCGTCGACTTCGAATACAGCGACGACGGCGCGGGCATGGACACCAGCACGCTGGCGCAGCTGTTCGATCCCTTCTTCACCACCAAGCGCGGCTCGGGCGGCAGCGGCCTGGGCGCGCACATCCTGTACAACCTGGTGACCGGCGCGCTGGGCGGCACCATCAAGGTGGCCAGCGCGCCGGGCATGGGCTTGCACTACAAGCTGCGCTTCCCCAAGGTGAAGCGCAAGTAGGGCCTACCCCGCACGGCGATAGGTCTGGGGTCTGACCCCGTACGGGGTCAGACCCCGCTGTACCGGGTTACTGCGGAGCCTTGCTGATCTCCACTTCCCAGTCCACGCCGGAATCGATGTGGTGCTGCTTGGCGTAGTTGCCCTGGCTGATGGCGACCGCCACGTCCAGCAGGCTGTTCAGGTAGACCAGCGGCTTGCCCTGCGCGACGCCGCCGAAGGTGTGCTCGAACGGCGCCACCACCTTGTCCACCTGCTTGCCCTTGTGCAGGATGCGTACCTGCACGCGGTCATGCACGCCGATGCCGAGTTCGTCGAACAGCGCTTTCGGGATATTGGTCCAGACGTTGCCGTACTTGATGTCCAGCACCGGGATGATGCCGCGCACCACCTTGCCCTGGCGGACAGCCTTCTGGTAGGCGATCTTCACCACCGACTCGCTCGGCAGCACCGGGCCGACCTGCTCGAAGCTGATCGCGCCGGACGCCAGCCGCGCGCCGACGTAGGCATAGACGTCGCGGCCGTGGAAGGTGTAGGACTCGCCGGAGCCGGCCAGGCGGTTGACCTTCTCGTCGATCTCGCGCAGCTCGGCCACGCCGTCGCGCTCGGCGATCAGCGTGAACAGGCCGTTGTCGGGGCCGACGAAGTAGCGGCCCTCTTTGGTCTTCAACACCACCGACTTGCGGGCCGTGCCCACGCCCGGATCGACCACGGCGACGAACACGCTGCCCTGCGGCCAGTAGTTGGCGGTCTGGTACAGGCGGTAGGCGCCGAGCCAGATGTCGTAGTCGGGAATGTTGTGGGTCAGGTCGGAGACGTTCAGTTTCGGATCGACGCCGAAGGCCACGCCGTGCATGGCCGAGACGGCGCCGTCGGAGGTGCCGAAGTCGGTCAGCAGCACCAAGGCGTTGCTGGAATGGGCTTGCGCGGCCATCAGCGCGCTCATGCAGACGGCGGCGAACAGGTGGGAGATGCGGGTGAGCTTCATGGAATCCTTCTTAGAATGTGTAGCGCAGGCGGCCGTAGAAGTATGCGCCGTTGACGCCGATAGGGTTGATGAAGTTGTACGGCAGCGCGCCGCCGTAGGTGGCGTTGTTGGTCTGGCGCACGCGCTCCGGGTAGCGGTCGAAGATGTTGTCGCCGCCGACGGCCAGCGTCAGCTGTTTGGTCAGCTTGTACTGCGCCTCCAGGTCCACCGACCACACGGCGCCGAACGATTGCGCATGGACGCCGTCGACCACCGGCGCCTCCTGGTCGTAAGAGAAATCCTTCAGCGCGCCGAAGCGGGTGGCGCGCGCCAGCACGCTCCAGCGGGCGGCCTGCCAGTCGGCGGTCAGCACCAGCTTGCTGTTCGGCGAGGCATTGCGTATGCGGAACAGGCTGGTATCGGTCAGCAGCGTCAGCGACGGATCGATCCTGGCCAGCGCGGCCGAACCCTGGCGCACCTGGTCGAGGCGGGTCTTGTTCAGGTTGAGCGCGGCGTTCAGGTCCAGCTTGCCGCCGGCAAAGGACAGGTCGTGATTCAGCACGGCGTCCAGGCCGGTGGTGCTGGTGTCGAGCAGGTTGGCCAGGTAGGCCACCGACTGGATGTCGCCGCGGCCGACCGAGGCCAGCCAGGCGGTGGCGGCGTCGCTTTGCAGGTCGCTGCTGCGGGTGATGCGGTCGCGGATCCTGATGCGGTAGGCGTCCAGCGTGACGCTGGTGGCGCGCTGCGGACGCCACGCCAGGCCCAGCGACAGGTTGGTCGATTTCTCGGGCTTCAATACTTCGGCGCCGAAGCTGCGCGCCAGCGCGTCGCTGGCCGGCAGCAGCGAGGCGGTCTGCAGGCCGCTGCCGTCGCTGTTGAAGTTGAGCGTGGAGAAGCGGAAGCCGGTCTGCACCAGCGCCGGCGCGCGGAAGCTGTTGGACAGCGAGCCGCGCAGCAGGAAGCCGTCGCCGAGCTTGTAGCGCGCGGACAGCTTGCCGGTGCTGGCGCCGCCGAAATCGCTGTAGTCCGAATAGCGCGCGGCCGCGCCCAGCAGCAGGCGGCTGGTGAGCTCGCTTTCGAGGTCGGCGTACACCGAGCGTATCGATCGGCCGCCGTCGAACGCATCCTGCGGGCGCAAGCCGGGGCCGGCCTGCGCGCCCGGCGGCGCGTCGACGACGGGGCCGGCCGCGTAGGAAGCCGCGTCGCCCGGCGAGCTGCGATAGGTCTCGTGCATGAACTCGGCGCCCAGCGCCAGGTTGACGGGACTGCCCAGGCCCAGGTCGAGCTCGCGCGTGAGGTCGGCGTTGAGCGCGTTCTGGCGGAAATCGAAAGTGGCCAGGTGGAAGCTGGTCGGGCTCTGCGCGCCCAGCGAGGCGTTGGCCGAGTTGCCCAGGTCGTAGCGGAACAGGTTGCCGCCGTGGCGCGCGCTCAGGTCGGCGTTCCAGCCGGCGGCGGCGAAACGGGCGCCGGCCACGATGCTGGTGTCGCTCATGTCGCCCCGGGTCACGGGACGGTAGCCGGACGGGTACAGCGCCGCCACGTTGGACGGATCGCCCGGATAGCGGAAGTAGGCGCTGCCGTCGGACTTGCGCCGGTTGACGGTGGCGAACGAGTAGGCGTCGACGCCGTTGGCCAGCGGCAGCAGCGCGTTGTAGAACAGGTAGTGGTTGTCCTGCTGCGAGTCGCCGGACTTGAACACCACCTTGCCGTCCAGCGCGAGGTCGGCCGGGGTGGCGTTCCACGACGTCCAGCCGGCGTCGCTGAAACCGGCGCGCTGGGTCGGCGAACGGCTGCGGGTCTCAAAGCCGAAGCGCAGGAAGCCGGCGTCGCCCAGCGGCACGCCGTAGTCGGCGCTGGCGGTCCTGGTCTGGCCGTCGGTCTTGGTCTCGTTGGTGGGCTTGAAGTCGGTGTGGTTGGCGCCGTAGCCGACCGCGGCCGAGCCGCCGCTGCGGGCGCTCTTCAGCACGATGTTGATGACGCCGGCCACGGCGTCGCTGCCGTACTGGGCGCCGGCGCCGTCGCGCAGGATCTCGATGTGGTCGATGGCGCCGGGCGGTATCGCGTTGACGTCGACCGGCACGGTGCCGGCGAAGCTGCTCTCGGTGTCGAGCACGGCGCTGGTGTGGCGGCGCTTGCCGTTGATGAGCACCAGCACCTGGTCCGGCGCCAGCCCGCGCAGCTGGATGCCGCGCACCGAGTCCGAGGCGCCGCTCGATTCGATGCGCGGGAAGTTGATCGACGGCGCCAGGTTTTGCAGGGCCGCGCCCAGTTCGCCGCCGGCGGCCGCGTTCTCGACTTCGCGCTGGCCGAAGCGGTCGATCGGCACGGCGCTGTCGAACACGGTGCGGTGGCGGGCGCGCGAGCCGACCACCGTGACCTGGTCGATGGCGGCTTCGCTGGCCGGCGTTTGCTGTGCGTGCACTTCAGGCAGCGCGGCCAGCAGCAGCGCGCAGGCGAGCACGCTGCGGCGCAAAGGCAAGTGGGGGAGGACGTGTGGGAGCTGGCTGCTGGGCATCGTGAATTCCTTGCGTGGACCGGACTACGATCTTACGGGCAAGGAATTCAGTTTCACAAAGATCTATTGCAAATATGCTTATGCGGGCTCAGTCGGGGAAGCGCTCGTTGATGGCGACGGCCTTGTCGATGTTCTGGCACAGCAGGTCGACGAAGACCGGATCGAGGTGATGTCCGGCCACTTCGCGCAGGTGCTCGACCACCTTGTCGATCGGCCAGGCTTCCTTGTAGCAGCGCTTGTGCATCAGCGCGTCGAACACGTCGGCCACGGCGACGATGCGCGCGTACAGGTGGATGTCGTGGCCCTTCAAGCCTTGCGGATAGCCGCTGCCGTCGAATTTCTCGTGGTGCTGGTGGGCGATCACGGCGGCCGCCTTCAGGATGGGGCGCTGCGAACCGTCGAGGATGGACAGGCCCACCGTCGGGTGCTGCTTCATGATCTCCCATTCGGCCGCGTCGAGCTTGCCCGGCTTGAGCAGCACCGCGTCCGGCGTGGCGATCTTGCCGATGTCGTGCATCGGCGCGGCGTGGCGCAGCACGGCCGTCTCGTCTTCCGGCATGCCGGAGGCCTGGGCCAGCAGGTGGCACACTTCGGACATGCGGCGCACGTGGTTGCCCGCCTCGTTGGAGCGCGACTCGACCACGTCGCCCAGGCGCAGGATCAGCTCTGCCTGGGTGTCGGTGATTTCCTGCGTCAGCAGGATGTTGTCGAAGGCGATGGCGACGCCGGAGCAGAACACTTCCAGCAGCTTGGTGTCGATTTCGGAGATTTCCTCCACGCCCTTGAGGATCAGCAGCGAGGCCTTGCCGCTGCTGTTGGGGAAGTAGCCGATATAGGTGTCGCCTTCGACGCGCGAGATCTTGTTGCTCTTGGCGGCGTCGAGCTGGGCCAGCACGTCGGCGCTGAGCAGCGTGCCGTCCTCGTCGCCGATCTGGGCCAGGATTTCGTAATCGTTCTCGCCGCTGATGGCGGTGGCGCCGCGCAGGCGCAGCAGCATGCTGTGTTCCAGGCGCAGCAGCGCCACCACTTGCTGCAGCAGGCCGTTGGCGAAGTCTTTCAGGTTGCGTTGCTGGAAGATGTGGGCCGAGGCGGCGATCACGCGCTCCAGGCCTTCGCGGTAGTTCAGTTGCTGGCGGCGGGCTTCCTCGACCTTCATGATGTCGCGGTAGGCGCGCAGCGCGGCGAAGGTGGTGGTGAACAGCTTGGTGCGGTCGAGCTCGGTCTTTTCCTTGTAGTCGTTGATGTCGTAGTTGACGATCACGCGCTCTTCGGGAGCCTGGCCGGGCTGGCCGGTGCGCAGCACGATGCGGGTGAACTGGTTGTCGAGGTCCTGGCGCATCCAGCGCGCCACTTCGAGGCCGCTGTCTTCCTTTTCCATCACCACGTCGAGGAACACCAGCGCGATGTCGCTCTCGCGCGCCAGCACTTCCTTGGCCTCGGCGCCGCTGTAGGCGTGCACGAAACTGAGGGCGCGGCCGTCGAGACGGAAACGGTTCAGCGTCAGTTTCGTGATGTCGTGGATGTCCGGTTCATCGTCGACCAACAGGACTTTCCAAGGCGCTAGCTTAGGCGAGGCAGCAGACAAAAAAGACATAAGGGCGAGTTCCGCAAAATGGCACTACTGAATGGTTTCTTTCGATTGTAGTCTTACCCACTGCTATTAACAACAGGCAACAAAAATTCCTGTTGCCTTGCACAACACTCCCGATGCGTTTCCAGGCGTTCTGATTGTACGACGCGTTTGATGGCGACGGCGCAGCGTTAGTCTTCTGTAACGCCTATGTGCAGCCGAAACAATACTTCGTTTTTGGCAATATTGCTATCTCTGTGAGAAATATTTTAGGTAGTATGCAACAAATCGATGGCGGCCGGATCTGCGCCGACTTTGAGCCGTCTCTAAAGGTGTGCGGGTATCCGGGTCTACGATTTACGTATTCTCATGGGCAGGAGCGCGAAAACATGCTAGTCGCCAATTATGCCGACATCCACACGCAGATCGTCGAGCTGCTGGAATCCTCGCGCCGGGCCGCCGCGCGCAGCGTGAATGCCGTGATGACGGCGGCGTATTGGGAGATAGGCCGCCGGATTGTTGAGTGCGAACAGGCCGGGACGGACCGAGCAGCCTATGGTGAAGAATTGATTGAGCAGCTTGGATATGATCTCACTGCACGGTTTGGCCGGGGGTTTAGCAAACAAAATTTGCTGCAGATGCGGAAATTCTATTTGTTCTGGCCGGAAATTCTCCAGACGGTGTCTGGAGAATTGAGGCTGCCTTGGTCGGCCTATGTACGCTTGATGTCCGTAAAGACTGCTGCCGCCAGATTGTTCTACGAAACAGAGGCGCTGCGCGGCGGCTGGTCGGTCCGTCAGTTGGACCGTCAGGTGAATAGCCAGTTCTACGAACGGACGATGCTCTCCAAGAATCAAGCCAAGATGCTGGCGCAGGGCGAGCAGCCGCGTGCCGACGACTTCATCACGCCGGAAGAGGCGATCAAAGATCCCTTCGTGCTGGAGTTCCTCGACTTGAAGGACGAGTACTCGGAATCCGACCTGGAAGAGGCATTGATTCAGCACATGACCGACTTTCTGCTGGAACTGGGCGACGATTTCGCCTTCGTCGGCCGGCAGCGCCGCCTGCGGCTTGACGACACCTGGTTCCGCATCGACCTGCTGTTCTTCCATCGGCGCTTGAAATGCCTGGTGGTGATCGAGCTGAAGACCGGCAAATTCGGCGCCGCCGATGCTGGCCAGATGCATCTCTACCTGAACTACGCCCGGGAACACTGGACCAGGTCGGACGAGAACCCTCCAGTCGGCCTGATCCTGTGTGCCGCCAAGGGGGCGGCCGAGGCGCGCTATGCGCTCGACAGCCTGCCGAACAAAATCATCGCCGCCGAGTACCAGATGCTGCTGCCCGACGAGCGCCTGCTGGTCGCCCGCCTCCAGCACTGGACGCAAAAAAGCCCGCAAGGAGCTTGACGCTCGTTGCGGGCCGGGACAGCTGGGGTAAGGGGTTGGTGCTGCTTAGCTCAGCGTCGGCAGGCCGGTCAGGTAGCCGACGGCGGCGCCGAAGCGGTCGCGGTAGTTGGCGCGGATCAGCGGGTCCAGCGTGGTCTGCACCTTGCCGTGCAGGGCCGAATCCCAGTCGCCCGGGTGCTGGAAGTTGCTCATGATGTAGGCGAAGCCGTTCATGTCGTCCACCGCGTGCAGGCCGGTCGACTCGGCGCCGGCCGGGGTCGACAGCACGCGCGTCAGCGCCTTGGTGTCGACGTTGTAGGCCCACAGGAAGTTGTTGACGTGCATGCCGCTATCTTCGCCGATGAACAGCGTGCGCAGCTTTTCCGAGAACTTGATGTTGTCCGGATTGGCGATCTTGTCCGGATTGGCCAGGTTGCCCAGCTCGTCCGGCTTGGCCAGGTCTTCGCCCACCAGCGCCGGCACGGCGGCCATGTCGACCGGCACCCATTCGCTGTTGATGGCGGCGCCGGTGTCGTCCACCTGGCCGGCCTTCAGGTTCAGCGCGTAGACGATGCCGGCGCTCGGGCCCTGGATCTTGATGCCGCCGGAGCCGTCCTTCATGGCGCCGTTGATGTAGCTCATCGCGCTGTAGGCGATCTTGTCCTTGGCGTTGACGGTCGTGCCTTCCATCTTGGTGAAGCCCAGGCTGCCGCCCTTGAACGCGGCGTAGCGGTGGGTTTCCAGGAAGGCCGCGGCTTTTTCCTTGCCCGGCACGATCTTGATCCAGTTGCTCTTGCCGCTGAACGGGATCTTGGTGTAGCTGGCGTCGGCCGGATCGCTGGTCTTGACGCTGAGGATGTCGGCCGCCTTCAGGGTGTCGGCCAGGGCCTTGATCTCGGCGCTGGTGGCGCTGCCCAGCTTGATCCACGACAGCGTGGCCGAGCCGCCGTTTTCGGCGGTCTTCTGGGTCCATTTGGCGACGTACAGGGTGCCGGAGGACAGGTCCTGCGCCTTGTCGGCGACGAACATGAACAGGCCGCCGTTGGTGGCGTCGTCGCCCATCAGCGCGGTGCGCTCGTCGGGCATGACCTGCACCAGCTCGTGCGAGATGCGGCCCATGCAGTAGTGCTTCTTGACGCTGCCGCTGCCGTCCGGGTTGACGGTGATTTCCGGCATGTGGCCGTAGTGGTAAGGGTTGGCCTTGGTGGCGTCGCCGTACAGATTGGTGCTGAAGTTGGCGAACTGGCTGTTGCTGGCGATGGTGGTCGCGTCCGGCTCGTACTCTTCGCTCGACAGGTGGGTGTTCCATGGCGAACGGCTGGCGCCGCAGGTGATCCACAGGCCGTTGACGCCGCTGGTGTTGACGTTGTGGTACTTCACCAGCGTCAGCGCGCCGGTGGTCTTGTCCTGGTCCAGCGTCAGCACGGCGATCGGCGACGGCAGCATGCCGTACATCGAGTCGCCCTTGACGTTGCGGGTGGCGTATTCGAACTGCACCACGGCGAACACGGTGTTGCCCTTGATGCCGGGCACGGTCGGCGCGGCCAGCTTGAGCAGCGAGGTGCCGTCCGGACAGTCCGAGAAGAACTG
This sequence comes from Duganella sp. HH101, assembly GCF_001758795.1. Lineage (NCBI taxonomy): Bacteria > Pseudomonadati > Pseudomonadota > Betaproteobacteria > Burkholderiales > Oxalobacteraceae > Duganella > Duganella sp. HH101. The sequence goes on from NZ_LRON01000017.1 coordinate 36,271, forward strand.
GCGCTGGCCGGCGTCGGTCTTGTCGACGATGGGCTTGTTGTTGATGTCGAAGTAGCCGCCGGCCAGGATGGTGCCGCCGGCCTGGTTGGGCACGGTGGCGCCGGTGATGAAGAAGGTCTGGTACGACAGCGCGTAAGGCTGGGTCTTGCCGTCGGAGTAGGTGAAGTTCAGCGTCGAGGCGACGGTGGTGGTGGCCATCTTGGCGGCGTCGGCCAGGGTGGGCGCGCTCATGCCGGAGAAGGTCACGGACAGCAGCTGCGGCGCGGCCGCGGCGGTGTCGCCGCCGCCGCAGGCCGACAGCAGGGTGGCGGCGGCGCCGCCGGCGGTCAGCGGCAGCAGCGGCGCGCTGGACAACATTTTAAGGATGCTGCGGCGGGACAGATCGAGGGACTCGGTCATGGTAAATCCTGTGGGTTGTTATGGCCATTCCATGTGCCTGCGCCGGGCGCGGCATCATGCGAGGCGGTGGCTTCACCTCGACGGGCGCAATATTAAGGATTTGTTATGACAGGGGCGTGACAAAGCGCTAAAGTAAGTTTCGTAACAAACTTATTCAAGGCGGGCCTGGCGCAGCGAAAAGGTCTATATTGGAAGTTCGAACCGTGAAGGAGCAGCAAATGCGAACCATGAGCAAACCTTACGCCCGGCCGCTGCTGGCCGCCATGCTGGCGCTGCTGGCCGGCGCCGCCTGGGCCGACGTCAGCGTCAGCTATGTCAAGCCGGACGATTTCGCCGACGTGCCGCGCAACGCGGTCGACCGCGAACGCGTGCTGAAGGATTTCAGCGATTATTTCGCCACGTTCAACAAGCGGCTGCCGGCCGGCCAGAACCTGAAGATCGAAGTGCTGGACATCGACATGGCGGGCCGCCTGTGGCCGCGCCGCTCGGGCGGCGAGGATATTCGCGTGCTGAACGGCGGCGCCGACTGGCCGCGCATGCATCTGCGCTACACGCTGGAGCAGGACGGCAAGGTGCTGCGCAGCGGCGACGAGCAGCTGTCGAATATGAACTACATGCAGGGCGTGAGCCGCTACAGCGACGGCGACACGCTGCGCTACGAGAAGCAGATGCTCGACGACTGGTTCAAGAAGACCATCGTGCCGCAGGTGGCGGCGCGCTGAGCGCCGGCGCCGGGCGTCAGTCGAGGCGGTTGACCTTGGGGAATTTGGCCAGGAATTCGGGCGCCATCGGCGTCACCTGGCTGCTCTTGTAGTTGAAGAAGACAAAGCCCGACTTGGCCATCGCCACCAGCGTGCCGTCCTTGGGGCGGGTGATGCGGAAGGTGATGTCGCCGCCGTACTGGTTGAAGTCCATCACGCCGATCTCGAACAGCAGCTGGTCGCGCGCGTGGGCTTCGGCGCGGTAGGTGGTGGCGAGGTCGGTGACGATGATGCCGACGCCGTCGCTGCCGGTCTCCTGCACGCCGAACTCGAACAGGAAGCGGGCGCGGGCCTCGGAGATCATCGAGATCATCGAGTCGTTGCCCAGATGGTTGGCGCCGTTGATGTCGGTCACGCGCACCGTCAGCTGGGTGGAAAAGTAGTATTGGTCTTCCGGGAAGTCCAGTTTCAAACGGGCCATGTGCTCACCTCTGTATCGATCCCCATATTCTAGCGCAGCCGGCGCCTGCCCCTTTCGGGATAGGACCGCGACGGCGATAGCGCGTACTATCAGAGTGGCAACTAAGTACCAACTCAGTGCCAACTAAGTGCCAACTTTGAAAGGACATCCCATGTATGGACTCACCCAGCTCGGCGTCATTCATACGCTGATCAGCCTGGTCGCCGTGGCGGCCGGCGTGATCGCCTTCATCCGCGACGGCGGCATCGACCCGGCCAACACGGTCGGCAAGGTGTATATCGCCACCACCGTGCTGACCTGTTTGACCGGCTTCGGCATCTTCGCCCACGGCGGCTTCGGCAAGCCGCACGCGCTGGGCATCATCACGCTGCTGACGCTGGGCCTGGCCTGGTGGGCCGGGCAAGGCCGCTTCGGCGCGCGCTCGGCGGCGGTGGCGGTGTGCGCCTACTCGATCACCTTCCTGTTCCACATGATTCCGGCCATCACCGAGACCAGCACCCGCCTGCCGCTGGGCCACCCGCTGCTGGCGGACGCCGAGGCGCCCGAGCTGAAGGCGGCCACCGGCGTGCTGCTGCTGTTGTACCTGGCCGGGGTGACGCTGCAGCTGCGCCGCCTGCGCCGGGTGCGTGGCGTGGCGACGGCGGCCGCAAGCGCCTAGCGCTGCCTGGAGCGGCCTGGAGCGGGCTACAGCTGCTCGCCGAGGAACAGCAGCGTGTTGCCGTGCGCCTGGGCGGCGGCGCGCTGCTGGTAGGAGGCGCGGTGGTTGCAGTTGAAGCCGTGCTCGGCGCCCGGGTAGACGTGGATCTCGACCTGCTCGTTGTCGCCGAAGGCCTCGGCGATGCTTTGCACGGCAGCCGGCGGGATGTGGCTGTCGGCGCCGCCGAAGTGCATCAGCATCGGCGCGGTGATCTGCCCGGCGCGATCGAGCGCGTTGTGGATGCCGCCGCCGTAGTAGCACACCGCCGCGTCCACCAGGCCGTTGGCGGCCGTGTGGTAGGACAGGCGGCCGCCGAAGCAGAAGCCGAGCGAGGCCACCTTGCCCTCGACGCCGTCCAGCGCGCGCAGCGCCTTGACGGTGGCGGCGATGTCCGATTGCGCCAGCGCGAAGTCGGTGGCGTTCATCAGTTCGACGGCGCGCTTCCAGCCGGCGTCGTCGTAACCGAGTTCGATGCGGGCGCCGTGGCGCCAGAACAGGTCCGGCGCGATCACCACGTAGCCGTCGGCCGCATACTGGTCGGCGACGTTGCGGATGTGCTGGTTGACGCCGAAGATCTCCTGCAGCAGCACGATGCCCGGTCCCTTGCCGCCGCGCGGCAGCGAGACGTAGGCGCCGAAGCCGCCGTCGGCGGCGGCGATATCGATCCAGTGGCTATTGGTTTCCATGGTGCTCCTTGTGCGTGGGTGAACGGAGCGGCCATCCTACCTTTTTTTGCGACTCAGCGTTTGACCTTGCCGAAGGCGTCGCCGTCCTTCCAGCGCTGCATGGCCGGCGCGTTGCCGACCGCGTAGCCGAGGTTGAGCGTGAACTGCGCCTGCTGCACCATGCCCGACAGATCCCAGTCGGCGTGGTACTCGTCGCTGACCTGGTGGTAGTCCTGCTTGAAAGCGACCAGGCGCGCGGCCGACCTGGCCGGCTCCTTGACGAACTCGAAGTGGCCGTCGCCGGAGAACACCGCCGAGCCGACGTTAAACGCCGGCACGCCGGCCTTGGCGAAGTTGAAGTGGTCGGCGCGGAAGTAGGCCCCCGACAGGTCGGGGATGGCCGGCGCCAGCTTCAGGCCCATCTTGCGGGCGACTTCGCCGGCCGCTTCGTACAGGCTGCTGCGCTCGGCCCCGGCCACGCCGATGTCGCGCGTGGCGCCGACGAAGTTCATGCTGTCCAGATTGAGGTCGGCCGTGGTCTGCGCCAGCGGCCAGGCCGGATTCTGCACGTAGGCGGCGCTGCCCAGCAGGCCCTGTTCCTCGGCGGCCGGCCACAGGAAGACCTGGGTGCGCCTGGCCGGATGCTTGACCGCTTCGGCCGCCATCGCCAGCAGGGCGGCGGCGCCGGAGGCGTTGTCGATGGCGCCGTTCCAGGTGTGGTCGCCGCGGTCGTCGCGGCGCACGCCTTCGTCCATGCCCAGATGGTCCCAGTGGGCCGAGTAGACCACCGCCTGTTCCTTCAGCCTGGCGTCGCTGCCGGGCACGATGCCGGCCACGTTGAACTGCTCGATGCGGCGGATGGCGCTGTGCACCTCGGCGTGCACGCGGGTCTTCAGGTCGACCGGGCGGAACTCGCGGGTTTCGGCCTGGGCGCGCAGGGTGTCGAGATCGAAGCCGGCGGCGGCGAACAGGGCGCGCGCGGTGTCTTCCTGCAGCCAGCCTTCTACCGGATTGCCGGCCACGGCGAGGTGGAAGCGCTCGTGACTGAAACCGTTGGCGGGCACGCTCCACGGGTAGGAGGCGGACGGCGTGGTGTGGATCAGCAGCACGCCGGCGGCGCCCTGGCGCACCGCCTCTTCATACTTGTACAGCCAGCGGCCGTAGTAGGTGTAGGCCTTGCCGGCGAAGCGGTTGGGCTCTGCGGCGGTGGGCTGCGGGTCGTTGACCATCATGACCAGCACCTTGCCCTTCATGTCGATGCCTTTGTAGTCGTCCCACTTTTCCTCCGGCGCGATGGCGCCGTAGCCGACGAACACCAGCGGCGCGTCGATGGCGACGGCGGCCTTGCCGCTGGCGGTGCCGAACACGATCTCGCTGCCGTTCTTCGGCGTGACGCTCTTGCCACCGGCGTCGAAGCGCACGAAGCTCTTGTCCAGCAGGCGCGTGCCTTCGATCTTGACCGGCATGCGGTAGCCGCCGCCGGCCAGCGGCTTGAGGCCGATGATGGCGGCCTGGGTCTCCAGGTAGCGCACCGCGAGATCGCCGCCGCGCTGGCCCGTGCCACGGCCTTCGAACAGGTCGTCGGCCAGGAAGGACAGGTGCGCGCGCAGCGGCGCCTCCGTCACGACCGGGGCCTGCTGGGCGGCGGCGTGCAGGGATGCCAGGCCTAGGCCGGCGGCGATTGCGAGTGCTGGAAGACGCATATTTACTCCGTGATGTGTGATTCGGTGCAGAAGCGGGCTATCTTACTGTACTTGCCAAAATAAGGAAGAGTCATGAAAGTGATCATCATCACCGGGAGTTCGGACGGCATCGGCGCCGAGATCGCGCGCCAGCTGGCGCATCGCCATGGCGGCGGCGTGGCGCTGGTGCTGGCGGCGCGCAATGCGGCGATGCTGGAGCAGGTGGCCGCGCAGTGCGCGGCGGCCGGGGCGCAGACGCTGGTCGTGCCCACCGATGTGTCGCAGCAGGCGCAGTGCGCGGCGCTGGTGGCGGCCTGCGTGGCGCGCTTCGGCCGCATCGATGCGCTGGTCAACAACGCCGGCCGTTCGGCGCATGCGCTGTTCGAGGAGGTCGCGGACCTGGCGTGGTACGAGGAGCTGATGAAGATTAACCTATGGGGCAGCGTGTGGTGCACGCATGCGGCGCTGCCTTATCTGAAGCAGTCGCGCGGCAGCATCGTCGCGGTGTCGTCGCTGGCGGGGCTGGTCGGCGTGCCGGGGCGCACGGCCTACGGCGCCACCAAGTTCGCCATGAGCGGCTTCTTCGAGGCCCTGCGCGCGGAGCTGAAGGCGGCCGGGGTGAGCGTGACGATCGCCTATCCGGGCGTGGTGGCGACGCAGATACGCTACCGCGGCTACAACGCGGCCGGCGGGGCGCTGGGCAGCAGCAGCCTGAAAGAGGACAAGGCGATGACGGTAGAGGAGTGCGCGCGGCTGATCGTCGACGGCATGCAGGCGCGTCGGCGCGAGGTGGTGATGTCGGCCAAGGGCAAGCTGGGACGCTGGATGAAGCTGATCGCGCCCGGGCTGGTGGAGCGCATGGCGTTGGCGGCGCTGAAGGATGATGTGAAACCGCATTGAGCGGGTTTTGGACGAGTTGTAAGCGAGTGTAAGAGTCGGTAAGAGGTTGTAATGGTCGTCAACTGACCGATGGGCTGCGCCGTTTTTTGCTCATGCGACACGGGATAGTCCCGATGCCGAAACCTAGAAAAAGGAAATACATCATGACCAAAATTATCGCTTCCCTGATCGCCGGCCTGTTCGCAACCGCAGCATTCGCACAAGCGCCAGTCGCCGCCTCCACCGCTCCAGCCGCCAAGACGGCCGTGGTGAAAACCGAAGCGAAGGCTGAAGTGAAAACCGCCGAAGTCAAAGCCGAAGCCAAGCCTGAAGTGAAAACCGAAGCCAAAGCTGAAACGAAGACCGCCGGCAAAACCAAAGTCCATCACAAGGCCAAAGAATCCAAAGTCGCAGCGCCAGTCGCCGATGCGAAAGCAGACACCAAAGCAGAAACCAAAGCAGAAACCAAAGCAGAAACCAAAGTAGTCGCAAGCAAGTAATTAAATAAACTATATAAACCAATTCAAGGAATGACATCATGAAAAAAGTAATCGCTACCCTGATCGCCACCCTGTTCGCAGGCGCCGCATTCGCACAAGCTCCAGCCGCTTCGGCTCCAGCAAGCGCCGCAGCTTCGACCCCGATGCCAGCCGCATCGGCACCTGCAGCCAGCGCACCGGCCAAGAAGGCGCATCACAAGAAGGCCAAGGCAGTTAAAGCCGCCAGCGCACCGGCCGCTTCGACCCCGGCAGCTTCGACCCCGGCGCCGGCGGCATCGGCTCCAGCGGCCAGCAAGTAATCCGCATCCGCTAGCGCAGGACGTGCCGCCCCGGACCTTCTGGCCTGGGCGGCGCAAGGGAAAAGACAGGCTTAGGCCTGTCTTTTTTGTTTTTAGAGGGGATGTCACGGGGGAGGGCTGGTATGGGAGGCCGCTGCACGACCCTTGTGGGAAGTTTGCTATTTCCGGTCTCTCTCTTGATCTTTTAACCTCTCTTTTTATCTGAATTTAGGCTGAGGTTAAGAAGAGAGGTTTTGCGCAGAAAAGAGAGGAAAACAGAGGTCGAAAACAGGCCTTTTGCCACAAGGGTGTTTATGACCCACCCCCTCTACGTATCCTGAAGGGAACGTCGCGCTGTTGGCTGTAAATCGCCGTTTTTGCCCAAAAACCGGCTTAAAGTGTCGATAGAGAGTAAACTACGCACAAATTTCTTTCGCAATTAGGCGATTCGAACATACTTGTGAGTGACGCCATGTCTGAAACCCCAACATCCCCCATTACCCTTTTCACCGATCTGAACCTCAGCGCACCCCTGATCAAAGTGCTGAAAGAAGTCGGTTACGAGTCGCCTTCGCCTATCCAGGCCGCGACCATCCCGTCGCTGCTGGATAACCAGGACGTCCTGGGCCAGGCGCAGACGGGTACGGGGAAGACCGCAGCCTTCGCGCTGCCTATCCTGTCGCGCCTCGATATCAAACAGACCACGCCGCAGGCGCTGGTGCTGGCGCCGACGCGCGAACTGGCGATCCAGGTCGCCGAAGCTTTCCAGACCTACGCCAAGCACATCCCGGGCTTCCACGTGCTGCCGATCTACGGCGGCCAAAGCTACGGCCCGCAGCTGTCGGCCCTGCGCCGCGGCGTGCACGTCGTGGTCGGCACTCCCGGCCGCGTCATCGACCACCTGGACAAGGGTTCGCTCGACCTGTCCAAGCTGAAAACGCTGGTGCTCGACGAAGCCGACGAAATGCTGCGCATGGGCTTTATCGACGACGTCGAACGCATCCTGCAGGAGACCCCGGATTCGCGCCAGACCGCGCTGTTCTCGGCCACCATGCCGTCGGCCATCCGCCGCATCGCCAACACCTACCTGCGCAATCCGAAGGAAATCACGGTCGCCGCCAAAACCGGCACCAATGAAAACATTCGCCAGCGTTACTGGCTGGTGTCCGGCATGCACAAGCTGGACGCGCTGACCCGCATTCTGGAAGCCGAGAACTTCGACGGCATGATCATCTTCTCGCGCACCAAGCTCGGTACCGAGGAACTGGCGCAGAAGCTGCAAGCGCGCGGCTTCTCGGCCGCCGCCATCAACGGCGACATCCAGCAGGCGCAGCGCGAGCGCACCATCCAGCAGCTCAAGGACGGCAAGATCGACATCCTGGTGGCGACCGACGTCGCCGCGCGCGGTCTGGACGTGGAGCGCATCAGCCACGTGGTCAACTACGACGTGCCGCACGATCCGGAAAGCTATACCCACCGCATCGGCCGCACCGGCCGTGCAGGCCGCAGCGGCGAGGCGATCCTGTTCATCACCCCGCGTGAAAAGAACCTGCTCAAATCGATCGAGCGCGCCACCCGCCAGCCTATCGGCATGCTGGAGCTGCCGACCATCCAGGCCGTCAACGACGTCCGCATCGCCAAGTTCAAGTCGCAGATCAGCGAAACCCTGGCACAGGGCGAGCTGGAACAGTTCCAGTCGCTGATCGAGGACTTCGAGCGCGAACAGAATATCCCGGCGATCGAGATCGCCGCCGCGCTGGCCAAGATGGCGCGCGGCGACGTGCCGCTGCTGCTCGATAAAAAGCAGCAGGTGGCCGCAGCCACCTGGGACGAGCGTCCGGGCCGACAAGTCGGCTTCGAACGCAACGACCGTGGCGACCGCGCCGAACGCTTCGACCGCGGCGGCGACCGTCCGGACCGCAGCGAGCGTTTCCCGAAAAAGGAACGCATCGTGCGCGCCGCCGATCCTGGCATGCAGACCTTCCGCATCGAAGTGGGCTACCAGCACGGCGTCAAGCCGGGCAATATCGTCGGCGCCATCGCCAACGAAGGCGGCATCGACTCCAAGAACATCGGCCGCATCGAAATCTACGACGACTACAGCGTGCTCGATATGCCGGACAACCTGACCGGCGACGTGCTCGATCACCTGGCCGGCATCAAGGTCGCCGGCCAGCAGCTGCGCATCAGCCGCGACAACGGCGACAGCGGCGACAGCGCGCCTGCGTCGTCGGCGCCGGCACCTGCCCCAGCCCGTCCGGTACCGGCGCGCGCGCCGGCCGCCGCACCGGCGCCGGCATCCTCGCCGCTGGCCAAGGCCGCGCGCGTGGAATCGACCGAGCTGGATGACACCGCGCCGAAGAAGAAAAAGGAAAAGCCGGGCAAGATCGCCCTGCCGATGAGCGCCTTCCGCATTGAAGTGGGCAGCAACCACGCGGCCACGCCGTCCAACATCGTCGGCGCCATCGCCAACGAGGCGGGCCTGGAAGCGAAGCATATCGGTCGCATCGAGATCTTCGACACCTACAGCATGCTGGAACTGCCGGACGGGATGCCGCCCGAGCTGTTCAAGCACCTGGGCAAAGTGTGGGTCGGCGGCGCGCAGCTGAAGATCAGCCATGCCGAGCGCATGCCGCCGGAATCCGGCAAATCGACGCCGCCTAAAAAACCTGCGCCGGGCGCCGCCAAGGACAAGTTCAAGAAGAAGTATTGAACTTGACAGTACAGAGGTAGTACAGGACAGGGCCGCAAGGCCCTGTTTTCATATGGGCCTCCAATGCGCACGCGCGCGGTGCGGCGGTTGCGTGCATTGCACCAGAACCAAGCTTGACCAACTCTTTACCTTGCCGTGAAATCAATTGGTTTCATAGGGCAGGGCGGCGCCTGCGCCTTCTGGCCCGGTTATTGCATTAAGGATGGGATAAACCGATCAGTCCTTGAGCAAGGAGCACGGAATGGCCCCATTGTTTCTGACTTCCACCGCACGAGGCGCCGATGCTGCTGCGGAATGACCTGCTGCATTACACGCATCCATCCGCGCGCACCGTCCGCATCCTGTGGATCGCCCCGGAGCAAAGCCACGCCTACGTGTTCGACGTGGCCGCGCGCTCGGCCGAGGTGGAGCTGGTGCGGCTGTCGGCGCTGCACGCGGACCTGCGCGCCGGCCACGCGCGCGTGCTGCCGGCCGATCCCTACCTGATGGTGGTCAGCCAGGAGCTGCTGCCGCCCAAGCACCTGCAACTGCGCGCCCGCGCATGGGAGATCGTCGAGCCGCTGGTGGCGCTGGAGCCGGGCATCTACGAGGCGCGCCTGCGCGGCCAGCTGATCGCGCAGGCCACCGCCACGCACGGCGTCTCGCATCCGACCATCTACCGCTACCTGCGCCGCTACTGGCAGCGCGGGCAGACGCCCAACGCGCTGCTGCCCGACTACAGCAACTCAGGCGGGCGCGGCAAGGTGCGCCAGGCCTCGGCCGGCGTCAAGCGCGGGCGGCCGCGCAAGAACGGCGCCGGCGACGGACCGGGCCTGAATGCGGACGAGGAAATCCGCCGCACCTTCCGCGTCGCCATCGCGCGCTATGCGGCGGGCCACGCCAGGTTCTCGCGGCTGGGGGCCTACCAGCAGATGCTGGCGGACTTCTTCATCGAACGCCGCATCGACGCCGACAGCGGCCGCGTACTGGCGATGCCCGGCACGCGGGCCGCCGAGCTGCCGAGCTTCGGCCAGTTCAACTACTGGCTCGACCACGACGACGACCGCCCGCCTGAAGTCGCCCGCCGCCGCGCCGCCGCTGACGCGCCGCATGCAACAGCCGCTTCCGCCGGATCGCACGTCATGCCGGCCGCCGAGGCGTTCGACGGCGCGGCCATCGCCGGCCGCCCGGGCGCCGCCTTCCACCTGGACGTGGTGCGCGCCGAAGTGCAGCTGGTCTCGCGCGCCGACCGCCACCAGGCCATAGGCCAACCGCTGGTCTACGTGGCGGTGGACGCGTTCAGCCGCATGGTGGCCGGAGTCTACATCGGCATCGGCATCGGCGCGGCCAGCTGGCAGCATGCCATGCTGGCATTGGCCCACTGCGGCGCAGACAAGCAGCGCTACAGCCAGCGCTTCGGCCGCGGCATCGAGGCCGGCCTATGGCCCAGCCGCCACCTGCCGGAAACCCTGCACGCCAGCGCCGCCCTGAGCAGCGGCAGCCAGCGCGACACGCTGCTGAACAACTTCAACCTGCGCTGCACCGCCGTCGCCGACGACGCCCCCGACGAATGGCGCACCGTGCTGGCAAAGCGCTTCCGCCTGCTGGCGCCGGACGACGCAGGCGCCGCTTGCCGGCTGGACGGCGTGCTCGATCTGGACCAGTTCACACGCATCGTCATCGACGCCATCCTGTACCACAACAACCGCCAGCCGCTGCACCACGCCGGCGGCGCCACGCCGCGCGCGTTGTGGGAGTGGGGCGTAGAACATCGCGGCGGCGGCCTGAAAACCTACCCTGAACAGCTGCTGCGTTGCAGCCTGATGCCGGCGGCGCAAGCCACCGTCACCGGCGACGGCATCCTGCTGTTCGACAGCACCTACACCTGCGCGCGCGCCATCGACGAACGCTGGTTCGAACGCGCACGCCAGCGCGGACAGTGGAGCGTACGCGTCGCCTACGACCCGGCCGACATGGACGTGATCTATTTGCCGGACCCGAACGCGCCCATGCAATTCCACGCCTGCCACATGACCGACAGCAGCAGCGCGCACCGTCATCTGGCAGCGGTGGAAATCGCCCGCCTGCCGCATCCCGCCTCCACAGCACCCGCAGCCCTCAGCGCTTCCCTACGTAGCACCACGCACGCCTACGCCAGCTACGCCAACTGATACCGTGCCGCCGCCGTCGGCGGCACCAGTCACCAAGATCAACCAGGCGCCGACGCAGCCGCTGCTGCCATCGTTCTCGCCGTTCGGCATCAACGGCGGCTACTATTCCGCCCGCGCCAACTGCAAGTTCTAAACCCGCCCCCCGGGGTTTTGCGTGTAGCATGACGGTATCGTCAAACGGAGTGCACGCATGTTGAATACTGTGGGAACGACCTTGTTGGCGGCGGCCATTGCCGCCGCGCCCATGACTTTGCAGGATTATCTGGCCCTGAGCGGCCCGGCGCCGACGCAGCATGTGGCTTACGGCCCGGCGCCTTCGCAGTTCGCGGAATTGTTCCAGCCGCCCGGCGATGGCCCGTTCCCGGTGGCGGTGATCGTTCACGGAGGCTGCTGGACCAAGGAGTTCGGCGGCATCACGCAGATGCACAATATGGCAGGGGCCTTGCAGCAGCAGGGCATCGCGGTCTGGAACGTCGAGTATCGCCGCTTCGACGAGCAGGGCGGCGGTTATCCTGGCATGTACCACGATGTCGCCACGGCGCTGGACCGCTTGCGCGTGCTGGCGCCGGAGCGTCGGCTGGACCTGTCGCGCATCGTGCTGGTCGGGCATTCGGCCGGCGGCCATCTGGCGCAGTGGGCGGCTGCGCGCGCGCGTCTGCCGCGCAGCAGTCCCTTGTATGCGGCCGATCCGCTGCCGGTGCCGACCGTGATCAGCCTGGGCGGGCTGGCCGATCTGCGCAACGAGCAGTCGCTGATCAAGACCAGCTGCGACCGCGACATGGCGCAGTTGGCCGGCACCGCCAGCGCCGCACGGCCGGACATCTTTTCCGATACGTCGCCCGCCGAGCTGCTGCCGGCCGGCGTGCGCACGGTGCTGATCCACGGAGAATTCGACACCATCTCGCCGCTGCGCGCGGGGCAGGATTATGCGCGCCGCGCCCAAGCGGCAGGCGATCATGCCGAGGTGATCGTGCTGCCGGGCGGCAGCCATTACGACGAGGTGGCGGCCAGCTCGCCGTCGTGGACCATCGTGTCGGCGCAGATCCGCAAGGCGCTGGGCCTGTAGCGCCTGTGCGCGCGCCGCCGTCATGGATTCCCTGATCGCCGCCTCCGCGCGCGCCCTCGCCGCCGGGGATGCGCTCGGCGCCCTCAAACGCGTCGCCCTGCGCGACGACCCGCCCGCGCTGGCCTTGCGCGGCATCGCCATGGCCCAGCTGGGCGAGCATCGCCGTGCGCGCGAACTGCTGCGGCGGGCCGCGCGCGGCTTCGGCTCCCATGAGGAACTGTCGCGCGCCCGCTGCGTGATCGCCGAGGCCGAGGTGGCGCTGGCCGTGCGCGATTTTACCGCGTCGCCGCGCGCGCTGGCGGCGGCGCTGGCCACGCTGGAGGCGCACGCCGACCACGCCAACCTGCTGCATGCCCGGCTGATCGCGGTACGCCGCCTGCTGCTGCTTGGCCGCCTGGAAGAAGCCGGCGCGGCGCTGGCGCAGTCCGACGCGCGTGTCGCGCCGCGGACGCCGATCGCACCGCAGCCGTCCGCTGCGCGCACCGCACCGCGCGTGCCGGCCGCTCCCGCGGCACGCGCCCCCTTGCCCGCGCTGGCGGCGGTGGCAAGCCTGGCGGCGGCGGAGCTGGCGCTGCGCTCGCTGCGCATCGGCCCCGCGCAGGCGGCGCTGGAGCGGGCCCACGCGGCGGCCGAACGGGCCGGCATTCCGGCGCTGCTGGCCGAAGTGGCGGAGGCGCGCTCAGCGCTCGACCGGCCCGCCGCATTGCGCCTGGCGGCCGGCGGCGAGCAACTGCTGCGCCTCGGCGAAGTGGCTGCGCTGCTGGCCTCCGACACGCTGGTGGTCGACGCCTGCCGCCGTGGACTGGGCAGCGGCGGACTATGGCGGCCACTGGCCCGCCGCCCGCTGCTGTTCGCCCTGGCGCGCGCGCTGGCCGAGGCCTGGCCCGGCGACATCAGCCGCGAAGCGCTGATCGCGACCGCCTTCCGCACCCGCGACCCCGACGCCACCCACCGCGCCCGTCTGCGGGTCGAGATCGGCCGCCTGCGCGCGCTGGTCGCCGACCAGGCGCAGATCGCCGCCACCGCGCGCGGCTTCGTGCTGCAGCCGCTGGCGGGACGCGATGTCGCCGTGCTGGCCCCGCCCATCGCCGGCGAGCAGGCCGCGCTGGTGGCGCTGCTGTCCGACGGCGCGGCCTGGTCGACCTCGGCCCTGGCGCTGGCGCTGGGCGCCAGCCAGCGCACCGTGCAGCGCGCGCTGGCCGAGCTGGAGGAGGCCGGCCGCGTGCGTCCCATCGGCCGCGCGCGCACGCGCCGCTGGCTGGCGCCGCCGCTGGCCGGATACACGACAATCTTGTTACTCCCTGCGGCGCTGCCACTGGAATAAAGTTCACTTGCGGCGCCGCGACGCGGCCCAAGCAACCGACTCAGGAGGCAGCAATGAACACCAGCAAATCCAAAACCAAGACCCGGCCGGCCGAGATCGTGCGCGAGTACGGCCCCTTCGACGGCGTCGAACGCATCCACGGCGTCACCCACGACGGCCAGCGCGTCTGGGCCGCCACCGGCGCCAAACTGATCGCCTTCGATCCCGCCAGCGGCGACACCACCCGCGCGCTGGACGTCGCCAGCGACGCCGGCACCGCCTTCGACGGCACCTATCTGTACCAGATCGCCGAACGGCGCATCGACAAGATCGACCCCGCCAGCGGCCAGGTGCTGGCGTCGATCCCGGCGCCGGGCGACGGCTACGACTCCGGACTGGCCTGGGCCGAGGGCAGCTTGTGGGTGGGCCAGTACCGCGACCGCAAGATCCACCAGGTCGACCCGGCCACCGGCGTGGTCATCCGCAGCATCGCTTCGAACCGCTTCGTCACCGGCGTCAGCTGGGTGGACGGCGAGTTGTGGCACGGTACCTGGGAAGGGGACGAGAGCGATATCCGCCGCATCGACCCGCACAGCGGCGCCGTGCTGGAGCGGCTGGAGATGCCGGACGGCGTCGGCGTCAGCGGCCTGGAATCGGACGGCGCAGGCTTGTTCTACGCCGGTGGCGGCGGCAGCGGCAAGGTGCGCGCGGTGCGCCGCCCGCAGTAGGGAGGGTTCAGTATTCGTTGTACTTGCGGGCGTCGCCGCGCACCTGCGCGGCCGGATATTTGACCGCGTTGAGGGCCATCTTTTCCAGCGCCGCCGCGTACAGGTCCACGCCGCGCTTGTCGGCCAGCTGCACCAGGTAGAGCAGCACGTCGGCCAGCTCGTGGCGGATGGCGGTGCGTCTGGCGTCATCGAGTTCGTCGTCGGCGCCGGTCTTGAGCCACTGGAAATGCTCGGCCAGTTCCGCCACCTCCACCGACAGCGCCATGGCCAGGTTCTTCGGCGTGTGGAACTGCTGCCAATCGCGTTCGCCGGCGAACTGGCGGGTCAGGTCGCGCAGCGCGGTCAGGCTGTCGGCGGCGGAAGGGGAGGCGTGGGTCGTCATGATGGGCGGCGGCGGAGGAAAGTCGGTGCCGCCATGATACCATCGCCGCTTTGCGCGGCCGCTCGCCGCGCGCCTTACTTCCCTTCACCTTATGCAGAATTTTTTCGGCGCCATCGGGCGCTGGTACGACCGCCGCACCGCGCGCTTCAACCGCCCCGGCGCCGTGCGCCACGCCGCCTGGCTGGCGCCGCTGCTGTTCGGCGCATTGTCGCTGCTGCTGGGCCAGGACAACAACTGGGACCTGCGCAACTACCACCTGTACAACGCCTACGCGCTGCTCAACGGCCGCATCGGCTTCGACCTGTCGCCGGGGCAGTGGCAAAGCTATTTCAATCCCACGCTGGACCTGCTGTACTACGGCTTGAACCGCGCGCTGCCGGCGCCGCTGGCCGGCTTTGCCATGGGCGCGCTGCACGGCCTGAACTTCGTGCTGGTGCTGGCCATCGCGCGCCTGCTGCTGCCGGCGCCGGACGCCGCCGACCGCTATCGCCTGCCGTTGCTGCTGGCGCTGGCCGGCACGCTGGGCGCGGGCTTCCTGTCCGAACTGGGCAACTCGATGGGCGACAATATGATCGCGCTGTTCGTGCTGGCGTCGCTGTACCTGGTGCTGCGCCACTGGCCGCGCTGGCGCGCCCTCGACCGTGGCGCCATCGGCTGGCTGGCCTTGTCCGGCCTGGCCATGGGCCTGGGCACGGGCCTGAAGCTGACCAACGCCACCTTCGCGCTGGCGCTGTGCGTGGCGCTGCTGACCATCGGCGGCGGCTGGTGGCAGCGCCTGCGCCTGTCGCTGGTGTACGGCGTGGCGGTGCTGGCCGGGCTGGCCGCCACCGCCGGCCACTGGTTCCTGCGCATGTGGCAGACCTTCGGCAATCCGCTGTTCCCGCAAATGAACGATTTGTTCCGCAGCCCGCTGGCGCTGCCGGTCGGCGTGGCGGACACCGCCCACCTGCCGCACGGCCTGGCCGAAGCGCTGCTGTGGCCTTTCATCTTCACGCTGGACGGCCATCGCGTGTCCGAGCTGGTGATGCGCCAGCTGATCTGGCCCGTGGTCTACCTGCTGTTCATCGCGCTGGCGTTGCGGCTGCTGGCCGGCCGCCTGCGCAGCGCCCCGGCGCCCGCGGCGGCGCCGGCGCCGGCGGCGGATGCCGACGGCCGCACGCGCTTCGTGCTGGTGTTCTTTGCGCTGGGCTATGTGGGCTGGCTCAAGCTGTTCGGCATCTACCGCTACCTGGTGCCGCTGGAGCTGCTCGCGCCGCTGGCGGTGTGGCTGCTGCTGCAGCGGCTGTGCAAGCCGGCGCTGGCCCGCCGCGCCGGCGCCTGGGCGCTGACCGTGTGCGCCATCGTGGTCTTCCCCTTCAGCACCTGGGGCCACAGCGGCTGGACCGCCAACGGCTTCAGCGCCGACGACCCCGGCCTGCCCGATCCGGCCCACAACCTGGTCTACACCGCGCACGGCGATCCGCCGATGGGCTGGATGGCCAGCCTGCTGCCGCCGCAGGTGCCGGTGGTGGCGCTGGCGGGCGGCTTCCCGGAGTCGCCGGCCTACCTGGAGCGCATCCGCGCGATCGCGGCCAGCCGCACCGGCACCCACTATGTGATGCTGATCGGCGCCGCCAACCACGAGGAGATCACGCTGGAGAAGAAAAACCTGCTGGTATCCTGGCTGGGCCAGACCGGCAGCGACGCCGGCTGCGCGCGGCTGGAGCGGATGATGAAGAAGGTGCGCTTCCACGTCGGCGTCGAGATGCTGGCGCAGCCGGACGGGCCGCGCTGCCGCCTCGAGCTGCTGCCGCCATACCGCATGGACCTGGCGGCCCGCAACCTGGAAGTGCGGCAAAAGGCGGCCCTGGACCTGCAGCGCTACGGCCTGCGCGTGCGGCTCGACACCTGCCGCGTGCACCGGGCGGCGATAGGCAGCGAGCCCTATCCCTACCAGTTGTGCGAAGTCGGCCGATAGCCGCGGCAAAGGGTGGCCATAGCGCCCATGGCGCCCTTTGGTCGTTTTGGCCCCCGTTTTCTGCCGTTCGTCGCACGGCGCGGGCGGCGCGCGGGTGGCGGCGCTACAGTGTCGATACTATAACTTCAGGGACGACCCCATCATGCGCACCGCCATCTCCATCGCCGTCATCACCGCCTTCGCCACCCTCGCCGGCTGCGCCGTCATCGTCGTCCCGGACGACGGCAACGGCAATGTCCATTTCAATTCGGCTTTCGGCAGCTCGGCGGTGCAGGGCAACGGCCAGCAGGCGGTGGAACGCCGCGACGCGGTTGGCGCCGACGGCATCGATATCAACGGCCCGGTCGTGGTCGAAGTGCGCGTCGGCGATGCGCCGTCGCTGCAGGTCGAAGGCGACAGCAACCTGCTGCCTATGCTGCGCACCGACGCCAGCGGCGGCTCGCTGCGGGTCTGGGTCGATGGCCGCATCCAGAGCGCCAGCCCGCTGCGCGTGATCTACACCACGCCGCAGCTGCGCCAGATCCAGTCGAACGGCTCCGGGCGCCTGACCGTCAGCGGCTTGAACGGCGGCGCGCTGAGCCTGAGCCAGAACGGTTCGCGCCAGGTGCAGTTGTCGGGCACCGTCAGCCGCCTCGACGCGCGCGTCAACGGTTCCGGCGGCGTCAACGCCAGCGGCCTGCAAAGCGGTTCCACCGTCGCCAGCATCAACGGTTCCGGGCGCCTGGACCTGGGCCGCCTGAACGGCGACACGCTCAGCCTGGACATCCACGGTTCCGGCGGCGCCAACGCCAGCGGCAGCGTGCGCAATATGACGGTGCGCCTGTTCGGTTCGGGCAGCGCCGACCTGGCCGGCCTGACCAGCCAGAGCGCGGAACTGTCGTCGAACGGCTCCGGCAGCATCTCGGCCGGCGTCAGCCAGTCGGTGGTGGCCGACGCTTCCGGCTCCGGCCGCGTCACCGTGTACGGCAACCCTGCCCAGCGCACCCTGACCGGCAAGCGCGTCAGCGTGGTTCAGTAAGCAGCACTGCGGCCGCCGGCGCAACGCTCGCCGCCTGCGCCAGCCGGCGGCGGAAGTCGACGTAGTCATGGGCGCTGCGGCGCGGCGCCTCCAGCATCGGCAGGTGGCCGATGCCGGGCATCAGGATCACGCGGTGCTGGCCGAACAGCGCGGCCAATGCGGCGGCGCCGGACGGATGCAGGATGCGGTCCTCTTCTCCCCACACGATCAGCGCCGGCGTGCGCAAGCCATCGAACTGCCGCTCCAGCAGCGGCGACGCCGTCACCTGGCGCAGGATGGCCGTGTGCAGCGCGAAGTCGGCCACGGCCCGCCGCGCCAGCGCCGTGCGCACCGAATACGGCAGGAAGAAGGCGCGCTGCGAGGAACTGGCGATCAGCTGCGCGAAGTCGCCTTCCTTCGGCACCAGCAGCGGCATGGCGCCGGTGGCGCGGTAGCCGGTCAGCGCGGGCGAGCTTTGCGCGGCCTCGGTGCCCGCCGCGTCCAGCAGCCACAAGCTGGCCACCCGCTCGGGATGGCCGGCGGCGAACTGCGCGGCGATGTAGCCGCCCATCGAATTGCCTCCCAGATGGACCCGTCCCGGCGCATGGCGGTCGAGGAAGGCGCGCAGCCGTTCGACCTGGTCGGCGATGGCGTAGCCGGCCTGCGGATCGCGGCTGGCGTCGCCGAAGCCGGGCAGGTCGGGGATCAGCACGCGGTAGCGCGGCGTCAGGAAGCGGGCGATGCGGGTGAAGTTGTCCTTGTCGCCGGCGAAGCCGTGCACCAGCACCAGGACTTCGCCGCTGCCGCCCTCCAGGTAGGGCATGGAGCAGCCGGGCAGGGCGGCCTGGCGCAGCCGCAGGCCGGCGCGGCGCCGTTCCAGCGCCATGCCCAGCCGCGCCGCCGCCACCGGCGCCACGCGTTCGAACAGCAAGACGGCGGCCAACAGCGCCGCCGCCATGGATAAAACGGTATAAATAATGATCATCGTTGGTCAGCGCACCTTAAAGAAGGACATCGAACTTTGGAGCTGCTCCGCCTGGCCGCTCATTTCCTCGGCGGTGGCGGCCAGCTGCTCGGAACTGGAGGCGTTCATCTGCGTGGTCTGGCTCAACTGGCTCATGGCGGAATTGATCTGGCCCGCGCCCGCGCTCTGCTCCTCCGACGCCGCCGTGATCTCCTGCACCAGGTCCGAGGTGCGCTTGATGTTGGGCAGCATGGTGTCGAGCAGCGCGCCGGCCTTCTCGGCCAGGTCGACGCTGCCGCTGGCGACCTGCTCGATCTCCTGCGCCGCCACCTGGCTGCGTTCGGCCAGCTTGCGCACCTCGGCCGCCACCACCGCGAAGCCCTTGCCATGCTCGCCGGCGCGCGCCGCCTCGATGGCCGCGTTCAGCGCCAGCAGGTTGGTCTGGTAGGCGATGTCGTCGATGATGCCGATCTTCTTGGCGATCTCGCGCATCGCCGTCACCGTCGAGCGCACCGCCTCGCCGCCTTCGCCGGCTTCCTGCGCGGCCTTGCCGGCCATGCCGTCGGTGACTTTGGCGTTCTCGGTGTTCTGCGCGATCGAGGCCGACATCTGCTCGATGGCGGCGCTCGATTCCTCGGCCGCCGCCGCCTGCTCGCTGGCGCCCTGCGACAGCGATTGCGCGGTGGCGCTGACTTCCTCCGAAGCGCTGGCCAGCGCCTCGGCGCCGTCATTGACCTCGCTGACCACCCGCGACAGGTTGACCACCATGGTGTTCATCGCCGCCAGCAGGCTGGTGGTGTCGCCCGGCTTGATGCGCACCTGTTCGGTCAGGTCGCCGGAGGCCACGCGGTTGACGATGTGGGCGGCGTAATCCGGTTCGCCGCCCAGCTGGCGCAGCAGCACGCGCGTGATCAGGGTGGCGATCGCCGCCACCGCCAGCAGCGTGGCAGCCGCGATGACGATGGAGTTGCGCATCGCCGCCTTCTTCATGGCCTCGGCCTCGTCGGCGCCTTTTTTACCCAGCTCCATGTTGTAGTCGAAGTGGTTGTCGATGGCGGCCTGCATCACCTGGATCTCGGGCCTGGCCTGCTCCAGCGCGACGCGCGCCTTGTCGTTGCGGTTGGCGCGCGACTCCGCCAGCACCGCCTCGATCTGCGGCTGCACCTTGGCCCACGAGGTCTTCTCGCGCTCCAGTATGGCCTTGTCCTTGTCGTCCGACAGCAGGGCCTCGTATTTTTTCAGGTTGTCGTCGACCGCCTTGCGCATCTCGGCCACCTGGTTGTCGATCTCCGCCATTTTCTTGTCGTCGGTATTGAGCACGTGCTGGTTGACGCGGATGCGCATGCGCAGGAAGGCGTCGCGCAGCCGGTCCAGCACCACCAGGCTGGGCACCGTGTTGACGGTGGAGTAGCTGGCCGATTCGTAGACCTTGTCCATCTGGTACTGGCTCACCCCGGCCAGCAGCAGGATGCCGGCCAATGCGGCGCCGGCCAGGACGATCATCTTGTGTGCGACTGTCAGTTTCATTGCGTCGTTCTCCCCAGTTGTCTGTGGCTTACGCGGCCGCCACTGCCGTATTGCTTTGCAATCGTTCGATCAACGCCGCCAGCGGCATCGGCCGCGCATACAGATAGCCCTGCATGCAGGCGCAGGCGTTGGCGATCAGGAAGTCGGCCTGGGCCTGGGTCTCCACGCCCTCGGCCACCACCCGCAGGCCCAGGTGGCCGGCCATCGCCAGGATGGACTGCACCAGCGCGCGGCTGTTGGCGTCGTCCGGCGTGTCCATGATGAAGCTGCGGTCTATCTTCAACTCGTACAGCGGCATCTTCTTCAGGTAGGCCAGGCTGGAATAGCCGGTGCCGAAATCGTCGATCGAGAAGCGCAGCCCCAGCGCCGCCAGCTGGTGCATGCGGGCGATGGTCTCGTCCATCTTGTCGATCAACAGGCCCTCGGTCACTTCCAGCACCAGCATGGCGGCCGGGGCGCCGGTGTCGGCCAGCGTGCGCTGCACCACCTCGACGAAATCGGCCTGGCGGAACTGGGTCGGGCTGACGTTGACCGACAGCGGCATCGCCAGCCCGGCCTGCGCCAGCCGCAGCACCGCCTCGCAGGCCTGGCGCAGCGCCCACGCGCCCAGTTCGACGATCAGCCCCGATTCCTCGGCCACCGGGATGAACACGTTCGGCGGCACCATGTCGCCGCCGGCCAGCGGCCAGCGCATCAGCAGCTCGCCGCCGACGGTGCGGCCGGTGCGGTCGACCTGGGCCTGCACGTGCATCTGCAGTTCGCCGGCGGCCAGCGCGGCGGCCAGGTCGCGCTCCAGCGTCAGGCGCCGTTCGACTTCGGCCTGCATCGCCGTCTCGAAGAAGGCGATGCCGTTGCGGCCCTCGGCCTTGGCGCGGTACATCGCGGTGTCGGCTTCGCGCAGCAGGTCCTGCGCGCTCTGGCCCTCGGCGGCGTCGCCGCTCTTGGGCAGCATGGTGACGCCGATGCTGGCGGTGGAGTTGTAGCTCTGGCCCTCGATCTCGACGTCGCGGCCGATGGCGACGCGGATCTTCTCGGCCACCGTCAGCGCCGCGTGGGTGGCGGCGTGCAGGTCGTGCGCCAGGTGGCCGAGCAGCACCACGAATTCGTCGCCGCCGATGCGCGCTACGGTGTCGGCCTTGCGCATCAGCTGCGACAGGCGGGCGGCGGCGTTGCACAGCAGGGCGTCGCCGGTGGCGTGGCCGCGCGCGTCGTTGATGGTCTTGAAGCGGTCCAGGTCGATGAACATCACCGCGCTGTAGGTGGCGCCGCGCTCGGAGCTGGCCAGCAGCTTGTCGATGCGGTCCATCAGCAGGCGGCGGTTGGGCAGGCCGGTCAGCACGTCGAAGAAGGCCAGGCGGTGGATATCGTCCTGCGATTTCTTGCGCTCGGTGATGTCGCGCTCGACCGCCACCCAGTGCGTGTTGACGCCGCCCTCGCCGGCGAACGGCACCAGCTCGGTCTCCACCCAGTAGGGCTCGCCGGACTTGGTGTAGTTCAGCAGCTCGGCGCGTACCGCCTCGCTGCGCGCCATGGCGCGCTCGATGTGGGCCAGCACCGCCGTTTCCGTGTCCGGCCCCTGCAGCAGGCGCAGGCTGCGGCCCAGCACTTCGC
Source organism: Duganella sp. HH101 (assembly GCF_001758795.1). NCBI lineage: Bacteria > Pseudomonadati > Pseudomonadota > Betaproteobacteria > Burkholderiales > Oxalobacteraceae > Duganella > Duganella sp. HH101. The sequence continues at coordinate 57,951 of NZ_LRON01000017.1, forward strand.
CGCGCCGGTAGCCGGTGCGGCGCTCGAACGCTTCGTTGACGAAGATGATGCGCTGCGCCGCCTCGCCGCCGCCTTCCTGGTCGACCTCGGCGATCAGCACCATGTCGTTCAGGCGCGACACGGCGGCCGAGGTCAGGCGCAGCTCGGCGTTCAGCGCCGACAGTTCGGCCTGGTGGCTCTGCAGCTCGCTGAAGGAGCGCGCCAGGTGCTGCAGCAGCACGGCGCAGGACAGCGTCAGCACCGCCGTCATGAACATGAAGTTGATGGTGACGATGGCGGCCTTGAGGAAGCCGTAGTCCGGCATGCCTTCGATGTACAGCTTGGAGTTCTGTTCGAAGCCGACCACCATCACCGCCAGTCCGGCCAGGCCCAGCGTCCACAGCGCCGGCCGCAGTCCCAGCAGCAGCGCCGCCAGCACCGGGACGGCCATCAGGTAGATCTGGCTGACCGGCCCGACCTTGAGCAGCAGGCCGATGCCGACGATGAAGGCGACCGCCAGGAAGTTGAGCACGCGGATGGTGTAGGGCAGGCGCCGCAGGCGCCAGATGCCCGCCAGCCACAGCAGCGCGACGATGTCGATGACGACGATGGACCACAGGCCTTCGCTGGCGGCCAGCAGCACGCTGGGCACGGCGGTTGCCGATCCGAGCAGGAACACGACCAGCAGCAGCTTCGCAAAGATTTGCGCGCGCCAGTGCGCGATGTCGTTCGGCACAGCCACTGTTCCTGCCTCCGGAATGCGTTGCGGGTTGTGGTGCTTATTCGGTCCTTTGATAGTACCCGCAATCTCTCATCGTGTCAGCAAGGCAAGTTAGTCCCTGGCGTTGACGCTGCCGATGCCGGCCACGGACTTGTTGACGGTCTTGGGATGGCCGTAGTAGTCCAGCTCGCCCATGCCCTTGGCGACGGCGTTGAGCAGGTCGGTGGCGTGCACGCTGACATGGCCGACGCCTTCGAAGTTGACGTCGACGCGCTCGGCCACTAGCGACTTGGTATCGACTTCGCCGACGCCCTTGGCGTTGACGCGCAGGTACTTGACTTTGCCGTTGGCGACCAGGTGGCCGGCGCCCAGGTAGCCGATGTCGAGGCGGTCGGTGTTGACCTTGTTGAGGATGGTTTCGCCGGCGCCTTCGACCTTGACGCGGCTCAGCGACGGCACCGTAATGGTGATGCGCGGGTCGCTCTTGGAAGATTTGAAGGTCTTGTCCGGCATGGTGATGCGCAGTTCGTTGTCGACCACCTCGGTCTTGAGCGCGGCGACGAAGCTGTCCTCGCCGCTGACCACCACCGATTGCGTCTTGCCCACCTCCACCGTCATGGCGAACGCGCCCTTGGCGCTGATGGCGACGAAGGAGGGCAGGGGGCGGGTCGACTCGGCGGCCTGGGCGGCGGCGCTCAGGGCGAACAGGGCGGGGATCAGGACGGCGGCAGCGGTACGGCGCATGGTAAGACCTCGGTAAGGGATGAAATTTAACGTTGTTAATTTTAACAATGTTAATCTTACTGAAGCTGGCCGCCGCTGCCGACAAGTTTGCGACAAACTGCAAAAAAACGGCATTGTGTTGCGCTAAGGCTACGATCAACGGTAGCCCGTTGAAGGGAAAATGAAAGCAAAGCTGCGTATCATCGGCGGACGCCCCCTCCTTGCGGGCGTGATTCGAACGACAACAAAGTATCAACCGCGAGACATGTCATGACTTCCTCTACCACCCACCAACCCCGGCAGTCGCGCTTCAGCACGGTGTTCCGCGTCGTCAGCGGCAACTTCATGGAGATGTTCGACTTCTTCCTGTTCGGCTTTTACGCCAACGCCATCGCCCGGGCCTTCTTCCCCAGCGGCGATGAAGTCGCCTCGCTGATGATGACCTTCATGACCTTCGGCGCCGGCTTCCTGATGCGCCCGCTCGGCGCCATCATCCTGGGCGCCTATGTCGACCGCGTCGGCCGCCGCCAGGGCCTGATCGTCACGCTGGCGCTGATGGCGCTGGGCACCTTGCTGATCGCCTGCGTGCCGGGCTACGCCAGCATCGGCTACCTGGCGCCGGCGCTGGTGCTGACCGGCCGCCTGCTGCAAGGCTTCTCGGCCGGCGTCGAGCTGGGCGGGGTGTCGGTCTACCTGTCGGAGATGGCGCCGCCGGGCCGCAAGGGTTTCTATGTCAGCTGGCAGTCGGCCAGCCAGCAGGTGGCGGTGGTGGCTGCCGCCGCGCTGGGCTTCGCGCTCAACCAGTGGCTGACGCCGGCCGAGGTGGGCGCGTGGGGCTGGCGCATCCCGTTCTTCGTCGGCTGCCTGATCGTGCCGGTGCTGTTCGTGATCCGCCGCTCGCTGCAGGAGACCGAGGAATTCAAGGCGCGCAAGCACCGCCCTGAGCTGAAGGAAATCTTCCGCTCCATGCTCAACAACTGGGCGCTGGTGATCGCCGGCATGATGCTGGTGGCGATGACCACCGTATCGTTCTACCTGATCACCGTCTATACGCCGACCTTCGGCAAGAACGTGCTGCACCTGTCCACCGCCGACGCGCTGATGGTGACGCTGTGCGTGGGCGTGTCGAACTTCCTGTGGCTGCCGGCGATGGGGGCGCTGTCGGACCGCGTCGGCCGCCGTCCGCTGCTGATCTGCTTTACCGTGCTGGCCATCTTCACCGCCTACCCGGCGCTGCACTGGCTGGTGCAGTCGCCCAGCTTCGGCCGCATGCTGGGCGTGGAGCTGTGGCTGTCCTTCCTGTACGCCAGCTACAACGGCGCGATGGTGGTGGCGCTGACCGAGGTGATGCCGGTGGAGGTGCGCACGGTGGGCTTCTCGCTGGCCTACAGCCTGGCGACGGCGGTGTTCGGCGGCTTCACGCCGGCCATCGCCACCGGCCTGATCGAATACACCGGCGACAAGAGCGCGCCCGGCTGGTGGATGACGTTTGCCGCCGTGTGCGGGCTGTGTGCGACGCTGATCCTGTATGGCCGTCAGCAGCGCCAGCAGCAGCGTTCGGCCGGGGCCGGCGCCGCGGCGTAGCGCAAATGAGAACGCCATGTGGCGTTGCGACGGTCTTGAACGTCGCAAGCGCACATGGCGTTTTTTTCGGGGGGGACTTGCGGCCGGCTTACTTGTTGCTCAGGCATTCCTTCATGAAGGTCTTGCGCTCGTCGCCTTTTTTGCCGGTGGCGTCGGCATTACATTTCTTCATCTTGTCCTGCTGCGTCACTTTCGGCGCCGGCGCCGCGGCATCCGCGCTCAGGCACTGTTTCATGAAGGCCTTGCGTTCATCGCCTTTTTTGCCGGTGGCGTCGGCGTTACAGGTTTTCATCTTGCTTTGCTGGGCCGTCGGCTCGGCGGCGTTGGCGGCAACGGCCATCGCACCGCTCAGGGACAGGATCAGACTGGCAACGAACAGTTTTTTCATTTTCAATTCCTCGAAGGTCGAATGACGGTAGGCGCGGCGGATGCTCTTGCCGCAAGGGCACTATAACCGAGTTGGCATCCGCCGGTCCATCCTATTGCGCCTCCTCCACGAACACCACGGTGCTGCGCGCGGCGATGCTGAACTTGCCGCCGGCGCTGACGTAGCCGCCCAGGCGCGCGCCCTTGCCGCCGTCGGCGTTCAACAGCACCTTGTGCAGCGCCAGCTTGCGGCCGGCCAGCTCCGGCACCGCGATGGTGCGTGCCACCTTGTCGACATTGAACAGCACCACCACCGCCTTGTAGCGCGCGCCGTCGTAGCGGCTGGGGTGCTGGCCGTCGATGCTCATGACGATCAGTCCCGGCACCTGCTGCGGCCCGGTGTTATGGAAGCGCAGCCGTTCCGACACGTCCTGCGCCGTGCGCAGGCGGAACAGGCTGCTGTCCCGGCGGATCGCCAGCAAGTCGTTGACGGCGTTGCGCGCGCCGACGATGGCGGCGCTGTCCGGCTTGAGCAGCGGGTTGGCCAGCAGCGGCGCCATCAGCGGCCAGTTGTCCTGGTTGACGCCCGCCATCGGCAGGCCGACGCCGAAGTTGTTTGACTGGTAGCTGTAGTCGAGCTTGTTGAACCAGTCGCCGGCGTCGTAGCTGTCGCGGTCCATCGACTTCGAACGCAGGATTTCCTGGCCGGCGTGCAGGAAGGGCACGCCCTGCGACAGGATGTTGATCGCCGCGCCCAGGTTCTGCACCTTCACGCGGTCGGCCATGCTGGTGGCCAGCGGCAGCTTGTAGGCGTTGAGGTCGTACAGCGTCTGGTTGTCGTGCGCTTCGACGTAGTTGATGGTCTCGGCCGGGCTGGCGGCAAAGCCCGCCTGCTGGCCGAAGTAGTCGATCTGCGCGTTGCTGCGCAGGGCGCCGGTGCGGTCGACAAAGCTGTAGTCGCGCAGCGTGCCGGACAGGCCCACCTTGACCAGGTCGCCCAGGCGCAGCAAGTCGTCCTTGCTCTGCGTCGATTGCGCGTTCGGATCGGTGTAGGCGCCGTTGATGAAACCCTGCTGGCTGATCAGGCTGGAACCGCTGTCGCAGCAGCCGCCGCCGCGCACACTGTCGCGGATGCGGTCGTTGAACGAGCCGATGCCGCTGCCGTACATATTGGCCTGGCGCGCCTGCACGAAGCGGACATCGTTGCCGACGGCGCCGAAGTTCCAGGCTTCGCCGTACAGGTAGATGTCGCGTCCGGCCGCGCTGTTGACGGCGCTCTGCAATTGTTTCATCACCGCCAGCGGCGTGAAGCCCATGATGTCGAAGCGGAAGCTGTCGACCTTGTAGTCGCGCGCCCAGGTGCTGACGGAATCGATCATCAGCTTGGCCATCATGGCGTTCTCGGACGCGGTGTCGGCGCAGCAGCTGTCGTTGGTGATGCCGCCGCCGGCGTTGAGGCGGTAGTAGTAGGCGGGCACGATCTTGTCGAGCACCGACAGCGGGCCCTGCTGCGAAGCGCTGGTGTGGTTGTAGACCACGTCCATCGTCACCCGCAGGCCTTGCTTGTGCAAGCCCTGCACCATGGCGCGGAACTCGCGCACGCGCACCGCGCCGTCGTTGGCGTCGGTCGCATAGCTGCCTTCCGGCGCCGTGTAGTGCACCGGATCGTAGCCCCAGTTGAAGCAGTCGCCGCCGCGCGTCGCCTCCACCGCCGCCTGCTGGGCGCTGGAATCGGCGGCGGCGTTGGGAATGGCAGGCGTGCTGCAGCCGGCCTCGTTGACGCTGGCGTAGTCGAACGATGGCAGCAGGTGGATGTGGGTCAGGCCGGATTGCTGCATCAGGCGCAGGTGGCGCATGCCGTTGCTGTCCTGGTCGGTGAACGCCAGGTATTTGCCGCGGTGCGCGGCCGGCACGGTGGCGTCGCCGGCGCTGAAGTCGCGGATGTGCAGCTCGTACAGCGCGATGTCGGTCGGGCTGTCCAGGCGCGGCAGCGGATGGTGGTCCCAGCCGTCCGGCTTGAGGGCGGCGCTGTCGAGGTTGGCGACGAAGCTGCGCTGGCTGTTGGCGTTCAGGCTGAACGAGTAGGGGTCGGTCACGCTGTTGTCGACCAGCGTGTTGCCGGCCCAGCGCGACAGCACCTGCACCTTGTAGGTGTAGTAGTAGCGGTTGACCCAGCTGGCGTCGGGCGCGGTGTAGCTCCACACGCCGCTGGCGGCGTCGCGGTTCATGGCGCGCGTCAGCGTGCTGGCGCTATTGGCGTCCGGATAGAGCTGGAGGCTGACCGACTTGGCGGTCGGCGCCCACACGCGGAAGGTCGGCACGCCGTTGCGGTCGTAGCTCAGGCCCAGCGTGGCGCTGGCGGCGGCCGGGGCGAACACGCTGTCGAGCATGCCGCTCATTTGCAGCGACGTCACTTGCAGCAGCTTGCCGTTGGCGTCGAAGCGGGCGACGGCGAACTGGCCGCTGGCCTTGGCGGCGATGCCGGCCGCGTCGGCGTCGGCCATGGTCAGCGCGGTGGCGCCGGCCAGGTGCGGATATTTTTGCTGCAGCGGCGCCGGCAGCGCACCGGTGTTCAGCGCGATGCTGCCGTCGGCGCCGGTGACGCCGGCCGCGCTGGAGCCCAGGCCGCCGTTGGCCGCGTAGTACAGGCGGTAGCTGCCGTCGGCGGCGGCGCCCGGCCAGGCCAGCGTGGCGGCCGACAGCCAGTGCGCGCTGGCGTTGTTGAGGTTGCCGTAGCTGATGGTGGGCGGCGCGCTGTAGACGGTGCAGTCGCCTTCCAGCATCCAGACTTCCTGGCCGTTGGCGGCGATGTCGGGCGCGAAGTTGGCGGACTGGTCGTTGCCGCAGTTCTTGTTGCCGCTGCCGTCAGTCACCAGGAACCAGATCGCCGATTTGGCGGTGTTGACGGGGATGTCGACGTAGCCGCCGAACTCGTCGCTCTGGGTCATCATGAAGCGGCCGCTGATCCAGCCCGGGCTGGGGTTGACCGGGCCGTCCCACGAGTACACGCCCCACTGGCCGGCGTCGCCGGCGGCGCGGTGGAAGTGCATGCGGATATTGGCCGGGGCGGGCGGCGCCGCCACCAGTCCCGATACCATCTTGCCGCCCAGTAGCTTGTTGCCCGGGGCGGCGCCGCCGTCGCTGCCGCCGCAGGCGGCCAGCAGGGCGAGCATGCCCATGGCCGTAGCGGTTTTCAAATGCGAAACTAAACTACAGTGAAATTTCATGCTGTCTCCGTGTTTTATGACTCCAGTCATCTGGGAACTGGATGGTTCTGTAATATTACTACTTAAAAAATATGGAAATGATAAATATTTCAATCGAGTGTTGCTGCTGATGGACAGGCGAAAAAAAACGCCACCCGAAGGTGGCGTCGCGCGTGACGTGGCGGGCTGGCGCTACACGCTGTACGGGATGTCGCCGAAGCCGTTGCCGATGACCTGGACCAGCGCCGCCTGGTTTTCCGGGCTTACGCTGAAGTTGGCCAGCACATTGGCGCGCGCCACGCCGATCTGCACGTCGTGCAGCCAGTAGGCATGGCCTGCGGCGTCGGGGGCGCGGCGCAGCACGTTGTTGTACAGCTGGGTGACGAAGTCAGCATCGCTGAGGTTGGCGCCGTAGCGTCGGACGAACTCTTCGCTGCCTATGATGAAGCCGGCGGTCGCTTGCAGGCCCAGTCCCTTGTCCATATTGGAAATCCAGTAGCCCAGGCCGGACTCGTCCGGTGCGCGGTTAAAGGCGGGCCTGGTACAGCCGGATGGCCTTGTAGCTGAAGCTGTTGTCGTAGCTCGCGACATACTTGCCCTTGGCGTCGTACAGCTCGAATACATAGGTGTACTGCGGATTGAGTCCGCCGATGTCGCCGGCTTGCAGGTCGAACTGATAGGTCGTGCCTTGCTTGAGCGCGACCTTGAGCATGTCGACATCGCCGGCGTAGCTGAGCGCGCCCTTGGCCAGGCTGCCGATGGCCACGCTGCCGGCGGATTTCTGGTCGTTGCCGTAATCGTCCGCGCCCAGCGAGACGGCCGACAGCGTGTAGCCGACCAGCTGATAGTTGCCGTCTTCGCTGACGTTCAGGTAGATGTCGCCGGTGGCGGTGGCCGTGTACAGCTTGTAGCCATCGACCGATCCCGGCGCGAGCATGCCCAGCGGCCAGGACTGCGCATCGGTGATGGCCAGATTCGGCCATTGCGACGGCAGGCCATCGTGCTTCAGGCTGCTTTTGCTGATCGGAGGAAGCAGGCAGCATGCCATGGATGATTTATAATAAACATTATTAAAAAATTACAATTTGAGAGAATTAAGCTATCTTTTTTCGGCTCACCTAACACTGGCGGGGCTCCGGACAACGGTCCGGGATGTCGTATGCATAGCTCGCCGGCGCCATCGAGCACACCCAATGGCGTCAACTTGCAAAAGTTAAGGGATTTGGTCGTGAATATTTCGCAATCGATGGGCGGACAGACCTACTTTGATAAACAGGAGCAAGGAGTCTTTATTGTCAGAGAGGCGAACGGTGATCTTCGAGTGGGAAATATTGCGGTGGGCACCGCGTTCGGGGTCAACGCTGAGATATCAACCAACGCGGGTGAAAAGATCGTTGCCATGATTCATACCCACCCGCCGTCCGCCGGTAGCGATACGAGACTACCTTCGAATATCTTCAATCATGCTGACGGCGGTCCTGGAGATGTCGCAGATGCTGCCCGGATGATGGCAGGCGGTGCGGTCGACCCTGGTGTGCTCTATTATATTGTGGACCGTTCCGGTACCTATGAATATACCTGGTCTGGCCCTGAAATTCGGCTGATTGGCTCGGATATCGCCCATGACTCTGTGCGATGTGGTTAACTGACGCTGACAATATTGAAGCATGTAAGGCTGGCCTAAGGTCGTTTATGAATATACTTTCCACATTGATGTTATCAGCGGCAGTCTTCGGCTCTGCACACGCGGCGGAGCAAAAGAGCCAAACCACTATTTCGAATAGCAGCGATCCTGCGCGGCCGGTACGCGCGGATGTTCAATACGAGGTCAAATGTCCGCAGCGCTTCTATCGGCTTACCGTCAATTACGGGCTGCAAGAAGTCGCTTTCAGTGTGGATAATGTCAGTGTCAGCGAGGAACTGGCGACAAGCACGCTTGGTGCCTTGCTGCGATCAAAAGAGTTGCTGGGACATCTAGGCTTTTCGTGTGGAGGCAGGGGGGTGAATATCACTTTCTTGGGATTTAACATTAACGGCCTGAGCGCTCCGCAACCGGTTGAATATCAGGGCGTCATAGGTTCTGACGGGCAGGTGCTGATGAATACCGGGTTGCAACCCACAACGGTTCGGTATATCCAGCAAATGTGGGCGGACGACCTAAGCAAACGGTGATGCTGCAACCCATAGTACAGTCCACTGCTTATCGCCCGGTCGACTGGAGTGTGCAAAGCCCATCTTCAAAAAAACTGTGGATGGCATGTCAAGCCGCGCTGGAGAAGGCGCTAAAACGCCCGATGCCCAGTTATGCCAGGCTGGCGACCTTCACATTTCCATCTGCATGCGCGCCAACAGCCCGTCCAGAGATCGCAGCGTTCGTTAAAGCTCGCGCACGATCCAGCTATTCTGCGTTCCAAGAACGCGCTGCGCTCGACACTTGGAGCGCAGCCGCGCCACGGCGCGCGGCGTCGGGAAATGTTCATCAACTCGCCCAGCAAATCTTCCAGTTGCTAATGGGGAGGTCCGAGGCCCCGAGGACTGTCCCGCTGTCGATCGTGTATCTGCCCTGGTTAAGGCTGGCGCCACTTCAAAGCGGTGACGCGCTGCTGTGGTACACGCCCAATGAGGACGAGCCATGGTTGTTCCGCGCGCTGCAGGCCTTCCTTGTTTTGATCACGGCGCATCCCTTTTCCGATGGAAACGGGAGGGTGGCGCGTATCGTATTCAACGCCTACGCACGCGACGCGTGCGGAGGAAGCTATCTGCCGCTTGCCGACGTGCTGCGTGGGTCTGAAGGGATCTATGAGGAGATGCTGGCTTTGGCGGCGGTGGACGGCCGATATGATGAGTTGCTTCGGTACGTATTGAAACTCTTCGCTGCCTATGCCGAGTACATCTGTGAAGAGGAATTCGCGGTCGAAGAAGTCGACGAATTCCATGCAGCTGTAGAACTTGCTTCAGCCGAGGGTGGGGGGAATACGCCATTTTTTGTATCCAACGCTCGCCCCTATATCATTTCTTACCGCTGGTTGTTCCAGAGTCTGCGCGAACCGCGCAACCGGCGACTTGCCAGCGCGCTGGCCGAAATAGTCAGCGATCTCCGCCCTGTAGCGGAAATCCGCTACGCGATAGTATCCCTTGCGCATCTCCAGCACCAGCCGGTAGGCGTTGACTTACCGTTGCTACTAGTGGTGAAGACCGCTGACGTTGATGGCCTGCTGATCAAGTCAAGGGCGGTGAAAACGCGCCACATGGACACAGTCACATTGCGAATTGCATTGGAAACCGACGATGCGATTGCCAATACTGGGCTGGTTCTCGGCTTTTGTCTGGCTTCCTTTAATTCCGTTAACCGTGACGTGACGATTATTCGCGACATCGGCGATGAAAATCAAGTCGATCACGCGGCCTTGGCCGATTCCGCGCGGCCACAGTAGCGCTCCACATAGGCCTGGTGGCTCGGCAGCTGCACCACGATGCGGTCGACCCGCGACTTGATGCCGCCGAGGAAGTGCCTGAGCTCCTCGTCGCCCATCAGGTCGGCGCTCTGGTGGTGCGAGCGCGGCATGATGCCCTGGCCCAGCATCACCTGTATCCACGAGTTCTCGGCGAACAGCTCGTTCGGCACGCGGAACACGCGGCCCGTTTCGCGGAACAGGGCTATGCGGTGCTGCAGCGAGGCGGGGATGCTCATCTCGCGCGCCTCGACCCAGAACGGCGAGTCGGTGCGATTGTTGACGTGGTAGTGCAGGATGACGAAATCGCGGATGTGCTCGATCTCGCTGTTGCACTGGTTGTTGTACTCGTCGATGTCGGCCTGGCTGATGCCGTCGGTCGGGAAGGTCTGCATCAGCCGCACCACCGAGCGCTGGATCAGGTGGATGCTGGTCGATTCGATCGGCTCCAGGAAGCCGCTGGACAAGCCGATCGCCACCACATTGCCCTTCCACGTGTGCTTGCGCTGGCAAGGCTTGAACTTGATGACGCGCGGCGCGATCAGCGCCTTGCCTTCCACATTGCCCATCAGCTGCCTCATCGCCGCGTCCTCGTCGAGGTGGCGGCTCGAAAACACGATGCCGTTGCCGACCCGGTGCTGCAGCGGGATGCGCCACTGCCAGCCGGCCTGGTGGGCCATCGAGCGCGTCAGCGGCACGGCGTCGCCCACCGACTCGGTCTGCACGGCGATGGCGCGGTCGCAGAACAGCCATTGCGACCAATCCTCCATCGGCTCCTGCATGGCGTCGCCGATCAGCAGGCCGCGGAAGCCGGTGCAATCGATGAACAGGTCGCCCTCGATTTCCTGGCCCGATTCCAGCACCACCGAACGGACGTCGCCGTTGTCCTCGTGCGTGGTGTAGCGCACGATCTTGCCTTCGATGCGCTGCACGCCGCGCGGCTCGCTCAGGCGGCGCAGGTATTTGGCGTAGCGGCTGGCGTCCAGGTGGTAGGCGTAGTTCATGCCGTTGTCCGGCAGGTGGGCGAAGCGGTTTTCCAGCGAGGCCTTCAGCTCCAGGCAGTAGTCGCCGTAGTCGCCGGCCAGGCCGCGCTCGACGCCCTTGTGCCAGAAATGCTGGAAGCCGGCGGTCCAGTGGTCGGTGCCGGTGACGCCGAAGGAGTGAATGTAGTCTTGCCTGACGTTGCGCCAGCTTTCGAAGCTGATGCCCAGCTTGAAGGTGGCCTGCGTCTCGGCCATGAATTCCTGCTCGTTGATTTCCAGCAGATGGTGGAAATTCATCAGCGTCGGTATCGTCGCTTCGCCGACGCCGACCGTGCCGATCTCGTCGGATTCGATCAGCTTGATGTCGAGCCGTTTGCCGAGCACCTTGGCGATGCCGGCCGCCGCCATCCAGCCGGCGGTGCCGCCGCCGGCGATGACGACGCGGCGTACCGGCCGGCGGTTGTTGGGATCTCGGGTGCCTGGGTTCATCGTCGTCTCCTTAGCGGTTTATTTTTTTCAGCAGGTGGGCGCGCAGTGCGCGCGCGGCATCGTCGTTGAGCGGCGCCAGCACATGGCGGGCGTGCTCGGGGATATGCGCCGACGTGGTTTCGTCGGCTTCGAAGATGTAGTGGCGGAAGATCTCCTGCCACGCCTTGCGCTGCGCCGCCGGCAGCTCGCGCATGGTCAGGAAGGCCAGCATCAGCGTGCTGGTCGGCGTGTCCATGTAGTCGGGCGACTGCCGCCACCAGTAGTTGACCAGCACGTTGAACGGATCCAGCGCTTCGATGTGATGCCACCACATGCTGGGGATGAAGATGGCGTCGCCCGGGCCCAGCTCGGCGCTTTGCGCGTGCGCCAGCGCCTCGGCGAATTTCGGATATTTGTCGAAGTCCGGATGGAGCAAGTCCACCAGGCTGATGGCCTGGCCGGCCGGCGTGAAGTCCAGCGGGCCGACGTACAGGTTCTTCAGCTGCTCCGGCGGGAACAGCGTGAAGCGGCGTCGGCCGGCCGCCACCACGGCCAGGTTGTCCGGCACGTCGTAGTGGGCGGCGATGCGGGTGCGGTTGCCGATCCAGATGCTGGCCAGCGCGTCGCGGCCGCCCAGCTTGATGTCGTTGTGTTCGCGGAAGCCGGGCAAACAGGTTTCCACCGTGGTCGAACCGACGTAGACGGTGGCTGGCTTGCTTTGATGGCGCTTGGCTTCAATCTCGTCCAGCACGGCGGTCAGCCTGGCGTGCACCGGATAGAAATTGAAGCCGTCCATGTCGGCGTTGTAGAAGAAGCGGCCGCCCGCTTCGGGCGGGCCCAGCATGGCGCCGACCGTGGCGTCGCGGTAGTGGCGGCGCAGGTAGGCGTCGCCGCCGCGCTCGTCGGCCAGCGCGGCGCGCACCATCGGCCAGCTGGCGGCCAGGCCGCGCAACACCAGCGGCTCGGTGGCGGTCAGTATGTCATCGCCCAGGTCGTTCACGCCCAGGCCGCCGATCTCGCGTATGGCTTCAGGCATGGGCGGCGTTCTTGCGGTCGATCAGCAGGCGGAAGTTCGACAGCGAGGCCAGCACCATGTAGATGCTTTGCAGGTGGCCGGCCCGGTGCAGCGCTGCCACGGCGTCCGCGTCCAGCGCCGCCAGCTTGTCCTCGTTGATGGTGTGGAAGCCGGCCAGGCGGTTCTGCGAGCCGTCGTTCAGTTCGACATCGAGCACGAAGCTTTCCAGCAGCGCGTGCTGCAGCAGCGCCGCCAGCAGGGCCGGCGTTTCTTGCAGGCCGCGATGGATGGCCAGCAGCATGGAACTGCTGCGCTCCAGGAAGTCGCTGTTGCCGCCATGCGGCAGGAACACGGCCTCGCCGTCGCTGCGGCTGATGCGCGGGCTGTCGAGGTCGATGTGCACCATCAGCTCGCTGCCGCTGCCGCCGATCAGGAAGGGCAGGCGCTCGACCATCATCGGCAGGTAGGCCGCGTCCCAGCGCTCGCCGTCCAGGAACAGGTTTTCCTCTTCATGGAAGCCGAACAGCGCGACCGGCTCGAAGCCCAGGCCGTCCGTGGTCTGGCGGAAGACGATGGGGTAGCACGCTTGCACGTCGCGGAATTCGGCGGGGAAGGTGACGGCCGCCATCTGGCGGTCGCCGTACCGGGCGCCGCGCCGGGTGATGACGCGCAAGTCCTTGTGTTCTACATTGTTCAGCAGGGCGATGTTAGGCATGGTGTCTTTGTGTGATGTGGTTGATCAGTGCGCGGTTGTCCGGCAGCGCGCCCAGCATCTTGCGGGTCAGCGCGGCCGCTTCGCGGAAGTAGTGGTCGGCCTGCGCGGCTTGCTGCGGCTGGGGATGCGTGTATTCACTGCGGAAGCCCATGCCGTACAGCACGTACTGGTAGCTGGCCGAAGGGAATACCTCTTCGATGCGGTTGAAGTCGTTGCGCGAGGGCGCGCGGTGGCGCCACAGCGTCAGCAAGTCGTTCAGGCGTTCGGGCACGGCGGCCGTGTTGTCGCGCCAGTAGTCGCTGTCGCGGCGGCGGCTCAGCACGTAGTGCAGCTTGAGGAAGTCGATCACCCGTTCCCAGCGGTAGGTGAAGGCGTCGTTGAAGCGGCGGGCGACGATGTCCATCGCTGCGCGCGTGGCCGGCAGTTCGTCGCTGACCATGGCGGCCGACATTTCCACCAGCGCCAGGGCCGACGCTTCCAGCGGTTCGATGAAGCCGGCGGACAGGCCGATGGCCACGCAGTTGCGGTGCCAGAAGCGCGCGCGGTAGCCTGGGTTGAAGCTGAGCTTGCGCGGCGAGGGGATGTCCTGCGGGCCGCCGGTGGCGCTGATGTAGCGGCGCAGCTCGGCCTCGGCCTGGTCGTCGCCGATGTGCGCGCCCGAGTACACATGGCCGACGCCGCGCCGGGTCGGCAGGCCGATGTCCCAGATCCAGCCGGCGCTTTGCGCGGTGGATGAGGTCTGCGAGGCGATCGGATGGTCGGCGGCGGGGTAGGGTATCTGCACCGCCAGCGCCGAGTCGTTGTACAGCACATGCTTTTGCGAGATGAAGGGCACCTCGTAGTGTTTGCCCAGCAGCAGGGATTGCATGCCGGTGCAGTCGATGAACAGCTCGGCTTCGAGCGCGCCGTGGGCCTGCGTTCGCAGCGCGGCGATGTCGCCGTTGTCGTGGCTGGTGATGCCGACGACGTTGTCCGGAACGTGGTGCACGCCCAGCTTTTCCAGGCAGTGCTTGCGCAGGAAGACGCCGAACTTTCCGGCATCGAGGTGGTAGCCGTAGTTGGCCACCGACGCAAACTCCGGCGTGCTCGCTTGCTTGGGGGCGCGGCCGTTGACGCACAGGTGGGGCTGAAAGCTGACCAGGTCGGCGAACGGGGTGTCGGGATGTTGCGCCTGCCATTGCTGCGGCAGGTTCACTTCGCCATAGCCTTGCGGCAGCACGAAGGGATGGAAGTAGTAGTCGCGGTCGCTGCCGAGGGGATGATCGCCTCGCCAATGGTTGAAGCGCGAGCCCTGCTTGAAGGCGGCGTCGCACTCGCGGAAGAAGTCGGCTTCGGACACGCCGATGCGGCGCAGCGTGTCGCGCATGCTGGGCCAGGTGCCTTCGCCGACGCCGATGGGGGCGATGTCGGGCGACTCGATCAGGGTGATGTGCAGCGGCGTGCCCTGGTGGTCGGCCGCGATCAGGCCGGCCGTCAGCCAGCCGGCCGAACCGCCACCCACAATCACGATGCGTCGGATCATGTTACTCGCCTTGAGGTGTTGAGATTGCTGGAAGTCTAACCGAAAAGGGGCCGCTGCCAGGCAGCGGCCCCGGGTGCGTCAACTACCGGTTAGAACTTGTAGCGGGCGCCGATCATGTAGCGCGGACCCTGCTGCGTCACCGACTCCAGCTGCTGCTTGGTGCGGCTGTGCGTACGGGTGATCGAGTTGCCCACGTTGATGCCCTCGAACTGGAAGCTCAGCTTGTCGTTGTAGTTGTAGCCTACGCTGACATCGACCTGGCCGTACGCTTCCACGTACTGCGGGTTCGGGCCGGAGCCGTCGAAGGTCGACGACAGGAACTCGCCGCGCCAGTTGTAGGCCACGCGGGCGGTGAACTTCTTGTCCTCGTAGATGCCGACCACGTTCGACGAGTTCGACAGGCCGACCAGCGCGAACTGCTCGCCGAGCTTGGCGTTGTCGTACTTCAGGCCCGAGTGCACATAGGTGTAGTTGGTCGAGACGCCGAAGCCGCTGTTGCCGAACATATGCTGCAAGTTCACCTCCAGACCGTTCAGGCTGGCAGCCTTCTGGTTGGAATAGGAGTTGATCTTGAAGTTGGCGATCGGATCGCTCGGCTGGCCGACGATGACGCCGGTGGCATGGCCGTTGGCGTCCGGTCCGCGCGTCACGCCCGGTGCGCCGTCGTGGTTCTTGAAGATGTAGTCGCGGATGCAGGTGGTGTCGCTGGTGGCGCAGCCGCTGGCCAGCGCTTCGTTCCAGAACTTGCCGCCGGCGGGCGTGTGCAGGTTGAACGGCGTGGCGTCGATCTGCGACTGGCCGGCATAGTTTTCCAGGTTCTTGCGGAAGTAGCCCAGCGAGAAGAAGTTCTGCTTGCCGTAGTACCACTCGTAGGCCAGGTCCAGATTCTTGGACTTGACCGGCTTCAGCGCAGGATTGCCCTGGTTGCCGGTGCCGCCGAAGGTGCGGGTCAGGCGGTCGAGCGTGGTGCCGCCCTGGATCTGGTCGTAGCGCGGACGGCCGATGGTTTCGCCCAGGCTGAAGCGGATCTTCTGGTCCGGCGTGATTTCGATGTCGGAGTCAAAGCTCGGCAGCAGGTTGTGGTACTTGCCGGTCAGCGTGGTGAAGGTCGGATCGCCGAAGGTGATCGGCAACTCGTTCTGCGATACCCAGCTGATGTTGACGGCGGCCGGCACCAGCGCGGTCGAGACGACGTCGGTGGTTTCATAGCGCAGGCCCAGCGCGGTGCGGATCGGCAGCTTGGTGTCCCAGTCGGTGTTGAACTGGATGAAGGCCGACTTCGATTTCTCTTCGGTGCGGGCGTCGTTGTCGAAGGTGGTCTTCGGCAGGTACAGCGCCGGCAGGCCGGACGCGGTGGCCGCCAGCTGGCGCACCTGGGCGAAGTTGAAGGTGTAGAACTGGTTGAACAGGTTGGAGTTGCCGCTGCCGCCGACATGGTCGAAGTACTGGCGCACCGATTCCTGATGGAACACGCTGGCTGGATAGTCGGACGGCTTGGTGGCGCCGCCCCAGGTGTCGCGCTGCTGGTTGGAGAAGGCCGAACGGTTCTTCACTTCCGACGCGGCGGCGCCGAATTTCAGCTCGGACGCTTCCAGCACTTTCCATGCGCCCTTGATCTGGGTCTGGTCGACCTCGCCCTTCATGTAGCCGTTGGTGAACACCGAACCGGTCACTTGCTGCGGCGCCTTGGCGAAGTCGGCGCCGGAAATGCTCAGCACCGGGAAGTCATGGCTGAAGTCCACCGTGGTGTTGCCGCGGCTGAAGCTGGCCGTGCCCAGCGTGTTGCTCGAACCGAAGGGGCTGTCCGCCTTCGATTCGGCCGTCGAGTGGTGGGTGTCGAGCTCGAAGCGCAGATCCTTGGTCGGCTTCCACACCGCGTTGAAGCCCAGCGATTTGTTCTGCGTCTTCGTGGCGAAGTCGGCCGCGCCCATGGCGATGTCGGAGGTGCCGCCCGGCAGGAGTTCCTGATAGACCAGCGGGCTGGAGACGGGGCCGCCGGTCCAGGTGCTGTTCGACGGGCCGAGGTTGAACCAGGCCGACAGGTCGTTGCGCTTGGTCTGGATCTTGTTCTCGGAGTAGGTGTAGTCCAGCGTCGTCACCAGCGTGTCGACCGGCTTGTACTGCAAGGTCAGCTGGGCGTTGGTGCGCTGGCGTTTGACGCCGTTGAAGTTGTAGTTCAGGTTTTGCGGCACCGAGAACAGGTCTTTCGGGCCCGGGGCGTTGGCGGTGGCGCCTTTCAGCGCCTCGGCGCCGCCGCCCGGATCGCTGCCCAGGAAGGGACCGCGCCAGCCGTTGGAGACGGCGGCGGTGTTGTAGCCCAGATTGCGTTCCTGGTAGCTGCCGGTCAGCGCCACGCCGAACTTGTTGTTGTCGAAGGTGTTCGAGTACAGGCCGGAGATTTCCGGCGTGGTCGATTTGCTGGCCTTGACGTCGCCCGGCAGGTTGCCGTTGGTGCTGTCGTACACGCCCTTGGCGCCGATGCTGGCATGCATGCCCGGCCGGTCGAACGGCCGCGCGGTCATCACATTGACGGTGGCGCCGATGCCGCCGGTGGCCGTTTCGGCGCGGCTGGTCTTGTACACCTGCAGCTGGGAGATCGCTTCCGACGCCAGGTTGGCGAAGTCGAAGGCGCGGCCGTTGAGGTCGCCCAGGTTGGAGGTCGGCATCTGGCGGCCGTTCAGCAGCACCAGGTTGAAGTCGGGGCCGACGCCGCGCACGGTGATCTTCGAGCCTTCGCCGATCGAGCGGTCGATCGAGACGCCGGAGATGCGCTGCAGCGATTCGGCCAGGTTGGTGTCGGGGAACTTGCCGATGTCTTCGGCAACGATGCCGTCGACGATGCCGTCGGAATTGCGTTTCAGGTTCATCGAGGAAAGCAGACTCTGGCGAAGACCGGTGACGACCACGCTCTGGACTGCGGGCGCTTCGGCTGCCTTGACGGGGGCTTCCTGCGCCAGTGCCTGCCCGGCCGCCGCCGCGCAAGCGCTGGCCACCGCCAGGCTGATGAGTTTCTGTCGTGCCTTTGGATAATGCATGTTATCTCCTGTGTTTTTATGAACAGCTCGCTGCCACTTCCACGGATGGACATGGAAACGTTTCCATAGCAATCCGTCGAATAGTATGATTGACGAAATAGTTTGTCAATCGAAGTCCGCCGGCAGGGCCGCCTGCGCCCGTGCCAGCCATTAAAACTGCGCCATCGGTGTTGCAAAAAAATCGCCGGGGCCGCTGCTGTGGTGGTGGGCGTCCCGTCTGCCGTTTCCGCCTCCCCGGTTTGGAAAGGTTTCCATTTCGTGTGGCAAATATAGCACCGAACGAAATTCAAAGTCAATTTGCAATGCCGCATAAGCCACACCCGGTTTTCGTTGACAGAGGAAAGCAAGCCGCGCATCATGGATGGTAACGTTTCCAAAAAGAGACACTTTGCATGCTTGCTCGACCTTTGATTCGATCCTTGACGACGCTGGGCGCGGTCTGGCTGGGCTGCTTCCAGCCGGCGGCCGCCGCCCCCGCGTCCGGCTGGCCGCACGGGGCGAGGGCGGCCGTCAGCCTGGCCTACGACGACGCCCTCGATTCCCAGCTCGACCACGCCATCCCGGTGCTGGACAAGTACGGCCTGAAGGGCAGTTTCTATTTGCAGTTGTCGAGCCCGGTGGTCGGGCGGCGGCTGGCGGCCTGGCGCCGCGCGGCCAGGCGCGGCCACGAGCTGGGCAACCACAGCCTGTTCCACCAATGCTCGCTGGCGGCGCCCGGCCATGACTGGGTGCAGCCGCACCGCAACCTCGACACCACCAGCGCCGCGCAGATGCAGGACCAGGTGCTGGCCGCCAACGCCATGCTGTACGCCATCGACGGCCGGCGCGAGCGCACCTACACCGTGCCCTGCGGCGACCGGCTGGCCGGCGGCGCGGGCGGCGCGGGCGGCGTCGACTATCTGCCGCTGATCGCGCCGGCCTTCGTGGCGATCAAGGCCGGCGGCGGCGACGGCGTGACGGCGCCGATGGCCGCGCTCGATCCGTACGCGGTGGCGGTGCTGGCGCCGCAAGGCCTCAGCGGGCAGCAACTGATCGCCATCGTCGAACGGGCGGCGCAGCAGGGCGGCATGGTCAACCTCACCTTCCACGGCGTCGGCGGCGATTACCTGGGCACATCGCCGGCCGCGCACGAGGAGCTGGTCCGCTACCTGGCCGCGCACCGCCGGATCTACTGGACCGACACTTTCATCAACATCATGACCTACGTGAAAAAGCACAAGCCGTGGCCACCATCAAAGACGTAGCCCGCCTCGCGGGCGTAGGACTGGGAACCGCTTCGCGCGTCGTCAGCGGCAAGGGTTCGGTATCGCCGGCCACGCTGGCGCGGGTCAAGGCGGCCATCGACGAGCTGGGCTTCCGCCCCTCGCACGCGGCGCGCACGCTGCTGTCGGGATCGAGCCAGATGATAGGCGTGTACATCCCGGTGCTGAGCGGCACCTTCTATACGCCCATCCTGCAAATCATCGACAACGAATTGCGCACCGCCGGCCTGCACATGGTGGTGGCTTTCGGCGCCGGCCTGGGCGGCGCGCGCCAGCAGGCGATCGAGGGCATCGAGTTCCTGATCGAGCGCGGCTGCGACGGCCTGATCCTGATGACCAATGTGCTGCAGGAAGAAGACATCGCCGCGCTGCGGCCGCAGTACAACCACATGGTGGTGCTGAACCACAGCTTCGACAGCATCGCCGGCCAGTGCTTCACGGTCGACCACACGCTGGGCGGGCGGATGGCGGCGCGCACCTTGCTCGACCACGGCCACCGGCAGATCGCCGTGGTGGCCGGCCCGGCCAGCCTGCCGGACAACGTGGTGCGGGTCAACGCCTTCCTCGACGAGCTGCACGCCAACGGCGTCGACATCGCCAAGCTGTGGGTGACGGAGCGCGACTTTTCGCCGGCCGGCGGCTGGTCGGCGGCCAAGGAGCTGATGGATTCGAAGCAGCCGTGCAGCGCGCTGTTCTGCGCCAACGACGAGATGGCGGTGGGCGCGCTGTCCTACTTCCAGGAGGCCGGCATCCGCGTGCCGCACGAGCTGTCGGTGATCGGCTACGACGATACGCCCAGCGCGGAATTCTCGGCGCCGCGCCTGACCACGGTGCACATGCCGTGGCGCGAGATGACGCAGAACGGCATCAACGCGCTGCTCAACAGCTGCTACGGCCTGCAGCGCCCCGTCACGCGCGGCTATCCGGTGACGATGACCTTGCGCGCTTCGCTGGCCTCCCATCCCGCCGCCAAGCCGGCCCGCCGCAGCGGCAAAAACTGAGCTTTGCCCCGCCGTGGTGCGGGGCACTTTCGTGGTGCAACTTCCCCTGTTTTGGTGCGGATTGGCGTCCTTATGCCGGCACGGTCGCGGGAAATCGTTTTTCATAGTTGTTAATTTGCCGCATGAACCTGGTTTAAGGCCCAAGTTTGCCGGAAACAATGGACGCTCAACAATGATGTCTATACATTCATCCATAGCAACAATCATTACCGAGTACCCGCAGCATCGACAACAGATACCTAATAACATCACGAAATTAAAAGAGATCGCACATGAAGAAGAATTTTCCATTCGCAGCGTTGTTGTTGTCCGCCAGCCCCTACGTTCTGGCCCAGGCCCAGGCGACCGCCGTCGCTCAAACCGCCGCCGTGCAGCCTGCCGCGGCGGCCGATGCGACACCGGACGATATCCAGAAAGTGGTGATTGTTTCCACCGGCAGCCGTGGCGCCCAGCGCACCATGGTCGACACCCCGGTGCCTATCGACATCATCGGTGCGCGCGACCTGGGCAAGACCGGCCAGGCCACGCTCGATAAATCCCTGCAGTTCCGCGTGCCGTCCTTCAACACCGTGCAGACCCCGGTGAACGACGCCACCTCGCTGCTCGATCCCTACGAGATCCGCAACATGGGCCCGAGCCGCGTGCTGATCCTGGTGAACGGCAAGCGCAAGAATTCCAGCGCGCTGATCTACACCCAGACCTCGCCGGGCCGTGGTGAAAGCGGCGCCGACATTTCGGCGATTCCGGTCGACGCCATCAAGCGCATCGAAGTGCTGCGCGACGGCGCCTCGGCGCAGTACGGTTCCGACGCGATCGCCGGCGTCGTCAACATCATCCTGAAGGACAATGCGGAAGGCGGCTCGGCCACCTTGCGCACCGGCATGACCCACCAGAGCGACGGCAAGATGGGCGGCGTGTCGCTCAACCAGGGCCTGCCGCTGGGCGGCGACCGCGGTTTCTTCAACTACACGGTCGACGTCTCCAAGGTCAACCTGTCCAACCGTCCCGGCGTGGTCGACGGCCGCGGCGACGCCAGCGACTTCGAAGCCGATCTGAAAACCCAGGTGCTGCCATTCCTGGCCAAGTTCCCCGACGCCGGCAACATCAACGGTTCGCCGGCCACCCGCGCCGCCAAGGCCGAGTTCAACACCCGCTACGATCTCAGCGACACCACCAGCCTGTACGCCAACGGTGCCTACGTCAACAAGAAGGTCAGCTCCTTCGCCAACTACCGCACGCCATACTGGCGCCCGACCGACTATGGCCTGCTGCATGCGCCGCAGTACACCTATGTCGGCTATGTGCCGACCTTCGGCGGCACGCTGGACGACTACAACGCCACCGGCGGCACCAAGTTCGTCGTCGGCGACTGGAACGCCGACGTCAGCCTGACATACGGCGGCAACAAGCAGGGCTATGCGGTCGGCAACTCGGTCAACCGCGGCATGCAGGAAGACTACCTGGCCCACGTCATCAGCACGCCGTCGCCGACCAGCTTTGACGCCGGCGGCGTCAAGTTCAGCCACTGGGTGCTGAACGGCGATATTTCCAAGCAACTGAGCAAGGACGTCAATTTCTACGCCGGCACCGAGCTGCGCCACGAGAACTATGAAACCCTGGCCGGCGATGCGGCGTCCTACTATGGCAGCGGCGCCGACTCGTATGCCGGCAATGCCCCGGCCAACTCGTTCGGCTCGTCGCGCTCGAACTACGGCGCCTACGCCGGCGCCACCTGGGATATCAGCCCGGCGTTCCTGATCGACGCCACCGGCCGCTACGAGAAGTACACCGACTTCGGCAGCGCCTTCGTGTGGAAGACGTCGACCCGCTACAAGATCAACGAGCAGTTCACCTTGCGCGCATCGGCCTCGACCGGTTTCCGCGCGCCTTCGCTGGCGCAGATCTATACGCAGAAGGCGCAGTACTCCTTCGTGCCGGGCAAGGGCATTCTGGTGTCGGGCCTGGTCAACAACGTATCGGGTGCGGCCGCCGCGCTGCAGGTGCCCAAGCTGAAGGCCGAGAAGTCGAACAACATCACGCTGGGCCTGGGCTTCAAGCCGGACAACAACACCAGCATCACGCTCGACTACTACAACATCAAGGTCAAGGACCGCATCGTCCTGAGCACCGAGATCAAGCCGACCGGCGTCGCCACCAACCCGCTGGACGTGCAGCTGAGCGCCGCCAACATCGTTTCGGCCAGCTTCTTCGTCAACGCCCTGACCAGCCGCACCGAAGGTCTCGACTATGTCGCTTCGCGCAAGAACATTCCTTTCGCGGACGGCAAGGTGACGCTCAACCTGTCGGGCAATCTGTCGCTGAAGAACGAACGTGAAGGCGCCGTCAACAACCCGGCGCTGATCGCCAACGCCAACCAGTCGGTGCTGAACGCCACCACCGAGGCGCTGATGTTCACCTCGCGTCCGAAGTACAAGACCATCATCGGCGCCGACTGGGACTACAAGCAGCTGAACCTGTCGCTGAACAACACCGTGTTCGGTCCTACCCACTTCCGCAACGCCGGCATGGATGAAAACCTGGAAGTGGCGTTCAAGACCAAGATGGTGACGGACTTCGCGATCACCTACGCGCTGACGCCGAGCACCACGCTGTCGTTCAACATCAACAATATGTTCAACACCACGCCGAGCTGGCACTTCAACGCCCGCAACGCCAAGGGCCAGGCCATCCTGGACAGCAAAGTGGTGGACCCGGCGACCGGCATGACGCCGTACGACGCGCAGACCAACCTGGTGACGTTCAACGGCCGCTATTCGATGGTGACGTACGACGGTTCGCAGTTCAGCCAGCTGGGCCGCACCTTCGCCGCTTCGCTGAACTATCGCTTCTAAGCGCGGCGCCGCAGCTATAATGGGGTCCGCCGTTCCCGCAAGGGGCGGCGGACCTTTTTTATGGAGTGGTACACATGGTTTCGTTACAAGATCAATTGCTGAAGGCCGGCCTGGTTGCCAAGAACAAGGTCAAGGTGGCCAATCAGGAGAAGAGCAAGCAGAAGAAGGAAGAGCGCCGCTCCGGCACGCAGTCCGTGGACGAGGCCAAGCTGGCCGCGCAGGAGGCGCAGCGCAAGCTGGCCGAGCGCAACCGCGAACTGAACGCGCAGCGCGACGCCGCCGCGCAGCAGAAAGCCATCGTCGCGCAGATCGCGCAGATGGTGCAGCAGAACCGCCAGGACAAGGGCCGCAACGGCGACATCGCCTACCACTACACGCACGGCAGCAAGATCGAGCGCATGTTCGTGACGGCGGCGGTGCGCGAGCACCTGGTGGCCGGCCGCCTGGTGATCGTGGTGCTGAACGGCGTGGCCGAACTGGTGCCGCGCGTGATCGCCGACAAGATCGCCGAGCGCGATGCGGCGATGGTGGTGCGCGTCAACAAGAGCGCCACCACCGTGGAAGAGGACGATCCTTACGCCGCCTTCCAGATCCCCGACGACCTGATGTGGTGATCGGCCGGCCAGCCTGCCCTTGAGCAGGTTCAGGCCCGGCGCCAGCAGGCCGTCGGCCGCACGCTGCTTACAAAGCCGCTTACAGCGCCGCTTCCAGGATGCGGCGGCTGCGCGCCAGGTCGATGTCGCGGTGCTCGCCCAGGCTGGTCATGCCGTGCGTGGACAGCTGCTCCAGCACCGCCTCCACCGCCGGCTGGCCCAGGTGGTAGGCCGACAGCCGGGTTGGAATGCCCAGGCCCTCGAAGAAGGCGCGGGTGCGGGCGATGGTGGCGTCGATGCGTTGCACCTCGCTGCCGTCGCGGATGCCCCAGACGCGGGCGCCGTACTGCAGCAGCTTGGCGCGCTTGGTCTCGCGCTGCACCTCCAGCAGCGACGGCAGCACCAGCGCCAGCGTGCGCGCATGGTCGATGTCGTACAGCGCGGTCAGCTCGTGGCCTATCATGTGGGTGGCCCAGTCCTGCGGCACGCCGGCGCCGATCAGGCCGTTCAGCGCCAGCGTGGCGCTCCACATCAGCGTGGCGCGGGTGTCGTAGTCGTCCGGTTCGGCCAGCGCCTGCGGGGCGATTTCCACCAGCGTCTGCAGCAGGCCCTCGGCAAAGCGGTCCTGCACCGGCGCCTGCGCCGGGTAGGTCAGGTATTGCTCGACGATGTGGACGAAGGCGTCGACCAGGCCGTTGGCCACCTGCTTGGCCGGCAGCGTGAAAGTCTTGGCCGGATCGAGCACGGAGAATTGCGGGAACAGCAGCGGGCTGCGGAACGGCAGCTTGGACTGGGTGGCCTTGTGCGTGACCACCGCGCCGTTGTTCATCTCCGAGCCGGTGGCCGGCAGCGTCAGCACGGCGCCGAACGGCAGGGCGCGGCGCACCTTGGCGCCGCCGCTCTGGGCGATCTCCCACGGCTCGCCGTCGTACAGCGCGGCGGCGGCGACGAACTTGGTGCCGTCGATGACCGAGCCGCCGCCCACCGCCAGCAGGTAGTCGATGTCGTCGCGGCGCACCTGATCGACCGCGCGCATCAGGGTTTCGTAGCTGGGGTTGGGCTCGATGCCGCCGAACTCCTTGACCGCGCGTGCGCCCAGGGCGCTGCGCACCTCGGCCAGGGTGCCGGTCTTTTCCGCGCTGGCGCCGCCGTACAGGATCAGCACGCGGGCGCTTTCCGGCACCAGCCGGGACAGCTGGGCGATGGTGTCGGCGCCGAAGACGATCTTGGTCGGGTTGTGGAATTCAAAGTTTTTCATGCGGGCTCCTGATATTAGACTGGTCGTCTAGTTAATGTCGTCAAAATAAGGCGCGGGCGACAGGCCCGCGCCCGGGATGGGGTGTCAGTGGCGCGGCCGCGTATCCGGCGGCAGGCCCAGCATGGCGACCGTGGCCCGCCACGCGGCGCGCAGCGCGCTCGGCTCGCGCCGCAGCTTGGTCAGCATGGCGGCGCCCAGCCACATCTGGTACAGCGCCAGCGCCGTGTGGGCGGCGTCGGCGGTGGGCGGCAGCGAACCCTCGGCCACGGCCTGGACGATGCCGTCGGCCAGGCGGGCGACGATGCGGTTCGTGCCGTCCAGCAGGGCGGCGCGCATGGCTTCCGACATGTCCGCCACTTCGCTGCCCAGCTTGACCACCAGGCAGCTGCAATCGCTGTAGCCGGCCGTGCTGTCTTCCCAGCTGGCCCAGTAGTCCAGCAGCGACTGCGCGGCGTTCTGGCCTTGCTGGCCCAGCAGGCGTTCGATCTGCGCCAGGTATTGCTCGACATGGTCTTCCAGCAGCGCCACGCCGAACAGCTCCTTGGATTTGAAGTAGTGGTAGAAGGAGCCCTTGGGCACGCCGGCGGCCGTCAGGATCTCGTTCAAGCCCACGCCGGCAAAGCCTTTGCCGAGGATGATGGTCTTGCCCGTGTCCAGGATGTGCTGGCGGACGTTGTGGTGTTCTGTGGTCATGGTGGCGCCATGATAGCACAATTAGACCAGTCGTCTAGTTCGCGAATTAAACTAGAAAAATTCTTCTAGATCATTTGTTCTACTTGATCTACACTGGCGTTCGCTAACCACTGAATGAAAGGCTGGTCCCCATGCATCGTTTCATCAAGAGCGTCGTCCTGTTTGCCGTGGCTGTACTGGGAGGGGCCGCCGCCGCGGCCGATCTGGCCGGCATCGACCGATATGTGCAGGGGGAAATGCAGCAGCGCCGGATACCGGGCATGCAGCTGGCGGTGGTCCAGGCCGGCAAGATCGTGCTGCTGAAATCGTACGGCACGGCGGAGCTGCCGAACGCGGTCCCGGTCGGCCATGGCAGCGTGTTCTCCATCAACTCCGCGACCAAGACTTTCACCGGCGTGGCCGCCATGCAGCTGGCGGACGCCGGCAAGCTGGACGTTGCCGCGCCGGTGTCGCGTTATCTGGCCGACCTGCCGGCGCCGTGGCGCGGCGTGACGATCGCGCAGCTGCTCGACCACACCTCCGGCATCCCCAACATCATCAGCGACGAGACCTCGGCCCTGCTCGTTCCCGGCGATGTCGAGGCGGCGTGGCGCATGGTGCAAACCTTGCCGATGGAGTCCAAGCCCGGCGAGCGCTTCAGCTACAACCAGACCAATTATCTGCTGCTGGGCAAAGTCATCGACCAGTTGAGCGGGCAGCCGTTCGCGCAGTTCATGCAGCGGCGCCAGTTCGACGCGGTGGGCATGCCCCACACCGGCTTCGGCGATGCGCGCGACGTGATACCGCACAAGGCGCCGTCCTACCGGATGGACCAGGACGGCAAGACGCTGCGGCCCATCATCGATGATTTCCCGGAGCAGATGCGCACCGGCGCCGGCCTCAATTCCAGCGCGGAAGACCTGGCGCGCTGGATCATCGCGCTGCAAAGCGGCAAGCTGGTGTCGAAGGCTGGCCTGGCGCGGCTGTGGACGCGCGGCCAGTACAACGACGGCGCTCCAGGGCGCTGGGCGCTGGGCTGGCCGGCGATCGGCCAGGGGGAATATCGGGCGGTGGCCGGGATAGGCGGGGCGCGCTCGGCGTTTTATGTCTACCCGGACCAGGACCTGGCCGTGGTCATCCTGACCAATCTGTCCGGCGCTGCGCCGGAGCAGATGATAGACACCGTGGCCGGCTATTTCCTGCCCGGCTTGCAGCGCGCCCGCGCGGGCGGTTAGCGTCGACCCAAGGCCACCCGCAGGTGGCCTTGGGGTTTAGCCGCGTGCCGGTTGGCGGCGCCGCGCGATGACGCCCAGCAGGCCCAGGCCGGCCAGCAGCATGGCGTAGGTGTCGGCCTCAGGCACCGAGCGCACGACCAACTGGTCGGCATAGCCGTGGGCGCCCGGCAGGCCGGCCCATGGGCCGAAAGGCTGGCCGTTGCCGTCCTGCCAGTCGCAATGGCTGAAGGAATTGCTGAAGTAGGCGGTGGCGCAGGCGGCCGAGCCGGTCAGGTTGGCATTGGCGGCGGCGAAGTAGGCGCCGGTCAGCGGGTCGGTGCCGCCCAGCGGCACGTTGGCGCCGGTGAACATGAAGTCGGTGGCTTTGGGCGCGTTCAGCAGTTCCGCCGCGGTCGGCAGGCGCCAGCCGAATTGCGACTGGAAGGACAGGTCCAGGCCGTCGGCGGCGGGCAGCGGGAAGGCCCACGCCCAATCCAGATTGTTGACGGTGATGTAGGCGTTGCTGGCCACGGGGGCATCGACCAGGGCGGCGTTGGCGCTGCCGGCGGCGGCGCAAAAAGCGAGTGCAAGGCTGAGACGTTTAGCGAAGATCATAGGTTCCCTTGTAGTTGGTTTTTATTCGAAATACCGAGACTGGAACGGCAGGCTACCCCGGCGACTTGCACAAAACAATTGAAATAATTGAATGCAAGTTGTGTTTACGCCAGTTGTGCAGATTTAGCGGGATAGGGAGCGGATTTCGCCAAGCGCAAGGGCGGCGATCGGCACGATTTGCTGGACTAAATGGCAACATTTGCATATCTTGCCGATGCAGGGGATTGCCAAGCTTTGGCCCTGCTCCATCCCTGTCATGCAGCTCCGCCCCGCCAGCCCGCCCGGGTGGCTGCCGCCATGGGCTGCTGCCGTGCTGGTGTGGAATCTGCTGGCGGTGCTGGGCGCGCTGGCCAGCTATGGCGATGCGCGCCATGCCGTCGTCCCGGCGGCGTTTGCAGCGACGCTGCTGCGTTTCGTGGTGGTGCATCTGCCCTTGAGCGCGGTCAGCCTGGTGCTGGCCGTCGGCTTTCATCGCGCCGGATTCAGGCGCCAGCAGCTGTCGCAACTGCTGCTGGCTTACGGGGCGGTGCTGCTGGTCTTCCTGCCCTTGCTGAGCATCTGGCACAGCGCGATCAACAATCTTTTCAGCGGCAGGCCGCTGGCCGCGCTGCCGGTCTTGCTGCGCCAGCAGACCGTGCTCAGCTGGTGGTTCGATGCGCTGGTGCTGACGCTGGCGTTCGGCGCGCATCTGGCGTACGGCGCCTGGCGGCACGGGCAGGCGCAGGTGCTGGCCTGGCAATTGGCCCGGCAGGGCAATCTGGCTTTGCGGCTGCGTCTGCTGCAGGGACAGCTGGAGCCGTATTTTTTGTCGAGCGCGCTGGCCGGCATCGGCCAACTGAACCGCGAGGGCTTGCGCGAGCAGGCGACACGGGCGCTGGCCCGCCTCAGCGGCCTGTTGCGCTATGCCTTGCGCGCCAGCCGTTCGGACTGGCAGAGCGTCGCCGATGAGATCGAGTTCCTGCGCGACTATGTCGACTTGCAGCGTTTGTGTCGCGGCGCCGGCCTGGCGGTCCAATGGCAGTTGGGCGACGCCGACTGGGCCGATTACCGCTGTCCGCCGCTGCTGCTGTTTCCGATGCTGGAGCGGGCGCTGGCAACGCAACCGCAGCGGCTGGCCGTGCGCATAGTCACGGAGCCAGTAGATGGCGGCCAGCGGGTGCTGGCCGAGGTTAGCTACGCCGGCGGTACGCACAGCGCCGGCAACGATGCGCTTTCCGCACTGGCCGAACGCCTGAGCATGCTGTACGGCGACGCCGCCACGCTGGTCTCGCAGACCGACGGCGACACCTTCCATATCCGACTGTCCTATCCGGTGTCGCTGCATGACGATTGAGCTCGCCATCGCCCCGCCAGCAATCCGCCCGGCGGCTGCGCAGGCCGCACAGGCCGGATCGGCTGCGCGCGTGCTGCGCGGCTGGCGGCCATGCCTGCTGATCCTGCTGGGCTGGCAAGTGCTGGCGCTGCTGGAAGCCCTGGCCACCACCGCCGACGCCAGCCACAACGGGCGCACGCTGGCACTGGCCCCTTTGCTGGCAGGCCTGGCGCTGCAATACCTGCCGCTGGTGCTCAACAGCTGGGTGCTGGCGCTGCTGTTCCACCGCCGGCAGGACAGCATGCTGCGGCCATCCCGCTTGCTGCTGGCGTTTTTTGTATCGATGGCGGTTTTCCTGCCACTGCTCACCGGCGTCGACCTGCTGATCGTGCTGCTGCGCGACGGCCGGCCGTGGCGCGATTTCCCCGCCATGCTGACCCAGCTCGGCCACATGACCTGGTGGTACAACATCTTCGTCGTCAGCCTGGCCTTCCTGGCGCAGGCCGCATACAGCGCGTGGCGGCGCGGCCGGCAGCAGGCGTGGTCGGCGCAGCGCGCGCACACGGAAAACCTGCAGCTGCGCCTGGGCCTGCTGCAAGGGCAGCTCAAGCCGCACTTCCTGTTCAACGCGCTCAACAGCATCAGCGCGCTGGTGCGCACCGCCGATGCCGCGCTGGCCGACCGCGCCCTGCAACGCCTGGGCGAACTGCTGCACTACGCGCAGGCGGCGGGCCAGGGCCGGCCGGCCAGCGTGGACGACGAACTCGGCTTCCTGCGCACCTATCTCGCACTGCAAAGCCTGCGCTACGGCGACCGCATGCACGTGGACTGGACCGTCGAAGCGCGCGACTGGCGCCGCTACCCCTGTCCGCCGCTGCTGTTCCAGCCGCTGGCGGAAAACGCCGTGCACCACGGCGTCGAACCGCATCAACTTGAATGCCGCATCGATATCGCGCTGGCCTGTGCCGATGGCATGGTCTGCCTGCGCATCACCAACCCGGTGCTGGCGGGCGCGCGCGCCGGCCATGGACTGGGCCTGACCATGACGCGCGAACGACTCGCCATCCTGTACGGGCAGCGCGCCGACCTCCACATAGACGCCGATGAACACCACTACACTATCGAACTGCGTTTCCCCGCCGACGGTCAGCAAGCGGCCTAGGACGGTCCTGATCGTCGACGACGAGCTGCCGGCGGTGGCCAACCTGGAATGGCTGCTGGCCCGGCGGCCGCACTGGCGCATGCTGCCGTCGTGCCGTTCGAGCGAACAGGCGCGCATGCAGCTGAAGGCCACGCCGGCCGACCTGGTGCTGCTCGACATCCAGATGCCCGGGCAGTCGGGCCTGGAGTTCGCGCGCGAATTGTGCCGGCAGCCGTCCGCGCCGATGATCGTCTTCACCACCGCCTACGACGAGCATGCGCTGAGCGCCTTCGACATCTTCGCGCTGGACTATGTGCTCAAGCCCTTCGACGACGAACGCTTCGACCGCATGCTCAGGCGCGCGGCGCAGATGCTGGAACTGAACCAGCAGGCCGAGCTGAACGGCGCCGTGCACGACTACCTGCGCGACCGCGCGGCCGACGAGGCGGCGCAGGCCGCGCCGCTGCTGGAGCAACTGGTGGTGCGCACCGCCAGCGGGCTGGAGCGCGTTTCGGTGGACGACATCGAGTGGATAGGCGCGGCCGGCAATTACGTCGAACTGCACCTGGCCGGGCGCGTGGTCCTGCACCGCACCACCATCACGGCGATCGCCGCGCGGCTGCCGGCGCAGGACTTCGTCCGCGTGCACCGTACCGCCGTGGTGCGCAAGTGCGCCATCGTCGGCCTGCGCAGCGACAGCGACGGCGCCCCTGCGGTGCGGCTGGCGCAGGGCGATACGGTGCGCGTCAGCGCCAGTTACCTCAAGCAGGTGCAGACCTTGTTCGCCTGAACGCGGGCGGCGGCCGGTTCATCCCAAATCCTGCCCGATTGATCACATAGGCATAGCCGGCGGTTTTACCTTCGTGGCAAGCTTCGCAGACCTTACGGCTTACCACAGGAGGAACACCAAGATGAACAAGATAGTTATCGCCATGCTGGCGCGCATCGCCTGCATGGTTTTCGCTTGCGTCGCGCTGAACGCGTCCGCGCAGACGGCGGCGCAGGACGTCGACAGGTCGCTGGAAAGCAGCGTCAAGATCGTCCGCGTCCACAATCTCGATTTCCCCGTACTCGACGTCGGCAAAGGGCCTGTCGTCTTGCTGTTGCACGGCTTTCCTGACTCGCACCGGGTATGGCGCAAGCAGGTGGCCCCATTGGTTCGCGCCGGCTACCGCGTGATCGCGCCGGACCTGCGCGGTTACGGCGATGCGCCGACCTTCCCGAACGTCGCCGACTACAGCATCAACAAGGTGCTGGGCGATGTGGTCGGCCTGCTCGATGTGCTGAAAATCCAGCAGGCGCGCGTGGTCGGCCACGACTGGGGCGCGGCCGTGGCCTGGTACCTGGCGGCGTTCTTCCCCGACCGGGTGGAGCGCTTGATGGTGATGTCGGTGGGAGCGCCGTGGACGCCCGAGTTCAGCAGCATCGAGCAGCGCGAGAAGTCCTGGTACGGCTTGTTCTTCCAGTTCGAAGGCGTGGCCGAAGCGCAGCTGCGCAAGAACGATTGGGCGCTGTTGCGCGGCCTGGCCCGCAACGAGGGCGATATCGACGCGGCCATCGTGCACTTCTCGCGGCCGGGTGCGCTGACGGCGGCGCTCAACTGGTACCGCGCCAATTCGAAGCCGCAGATGCCGGCGCCGGACGGCACGCCGCCGCAGCCGCTGCCGAAGGTGCGCGCCGACGTCACCGGCGTCTGGAGCGAGCAGGACCACTATCTGACCGAGGAACAGATGCAGGCCTCGGGCAGCGAGGTGCTGGGCAAATGGCGCTACCAGCGGCTGGACCGGGCGGGCCACTGGATGATGCTGGAGCAGCCGCGCCAGGTCAGCGAGCTGATACTGGACTTCCTGGCGCGCTGAACGGACCAAGGCCCGCCGGCATCGGCGGGCCTTGGGGGCGGGCAGGGCGATCAGCCGCGGCGCACCAGCTTCATGCCGTTGGCGCGGCCGCCGTAGGCCACCATGCCGGTGATCTTGCCGCTGCCGTCGCGTTCGAGACGAACCACGAGGCCGCCCGTGCCGTAGGCGTCGGCGAACACCGGCGCCAGCGGCTGTTCGTCGAAGCGCGGAATCGACATCCACAGCTTGCCGTCCTTGAGCTTCAGGGTGATGGTCACGTTCAGCTCGGCGCTGTCGTAGGCGCCCGCCACCAGGGCCAGCTGGTCCGGCGTGACGGCGGCGGCGGTGACGCGTTCGAAGCGGGCCGCCGGCTCGCCCGGACGCTCGATCACCAGCGTGCGCTCGGTGATGGTGGCCGGTTTGGCCGTGCGTTTCGGATCGCGCACGAAGCGGCCTTCGCCGACCGGCAGCAGCTCCTGCTTGATGCCGGGGCCGGTGTACCACAGCTTGCCGTCCTGGGCTTCGACCCGGCGCAGCATGCCTTCGCGCACATTCCAGTAGACGCCGGCGTAGCGGGCCGGATCGGCCAGCGCCACTGCCTGCGGCTCGGCCGCGGCGGCCGCGGCGGCGGGGTAGTCGCCGGCCGCGTAGAAGTCGGCGACCTTGCGCGCCAGGCTGGCCGGATCGAGGTCGGGGCGGTTGCACAGCACGGCCACACCCAGCTTCAGCTTGGGCAGGCGCATCAGCTCGGCCTTGTAGCCGACGAAGGCGCCGCCGTGGTAGACGATGTCCATGCCCTTGTAGCGGTCGACCATCAGGCCGCGCGCATAGCTCAGCGGGGTGCCGTCGTTGAGCTGGCCCGTGGCCTGCAACTGCTCGACCATCCAGGCGCCGCCCACCTTGGGCTGGTAGAAATTGGCGTCCCACTTGGCCAGGTCGGCCACGGTGGACTGGACGGCGCCGTCGCCGGTGTGTTCCCAGGTCGACATCAGCTGCGCGAAGCTGGACGGGCCGGTTGGAACGTAGGCGCTGGCGCGGTGCGGCACCACGGTTTCATGGTCGTCGAGGACGCGGGTGTCCTGCATGCCCAGCGGTTCGAAGATGCGGGTGCGGCTGAACTCGGCGAGGCTTTTGCCGCTGGTTTTTTCGACGATCCGGGCCAGCAGCAGGTAGCCGGTGTTGCTGTACGAGTAGGCGCTGCCGGGCTGGAAGTTCAAGCCCTGCTGGCGCGCGATGGCGGCCAGCGCGTCGGCGTTGGTGCTGACGTCGCCGCGCGCCACGCCGCCCAGGTTCATCAGGATCAGGTAGTCGCGCAGGCCGCTGGTATGGCGCAGCAGGTGGTCGACCGTGATCTTGACGCCATAGTCCGGCAGCTGGGGAAGATGGCGGCGGATGTCGTCGTCGAGCTTGAGCTTGCCGTCCTGGACCAGCAGCAGGATGGCGGCGGCCGTGAATTGCTTGGAGGCCGAGCCGATGTCGAACACGGTGCGGTGGGCGTCGATGGCGACTTCATGTTCCAGGCTGGCGGCGCCGTAGCCTTTTTCCATCAGCAGCTTGCCGTCGCGCCAGGCGGACACGGCGCACCCGGGGGCATCCGCCTTGGCGTAGGGGGCGAACAGGGCGTCGGCCTGCTCGACCGGGGTGGCGGCGCCGGCGGTGGCGCTCAGGATCAGCGTGGACAGAAGCAGGGACAAACGGGTCGGGTTGCGCATCGAAATCTCCTTGTTGTGATTAGGTGTTGTAGTGAAGTATAACACCATAGCTGTTAAAAAAGTAAGCCAACGTTGCGATTCATTTGGCGGGTGGCCAGCAGCAGGCCATCCTGCATCCGGACATGGTGACTATTCGATAGTTTCCTCGCCGGATAAAGCGCCCATACTTGACGCTTTGGCTGCCAGATGATGCATCGAGGTGATACCCATGATGTCCAGCGATCTATCGGAGCGCGTCGTTGGCGTGCCGGCCCCGGAGCCGCCGCGCGCGCCGTTGATGTCGCTGGCGATCCTCTTTGTCGTGCTGGTGTGCGCTTCCCTGATCGGCATGCAGGCCTGGCTCACCGTGCATGCGCGGACCGTGCAAATCGCCGAATCGGAAGCGGCGTCCGCCAACCTGGCGGAGGCCGTGGCCCAGCACGCCTACGACACGATCAAGGAAGCCGACACGGTGCTGGTTGGCCTGGTCGAGCGGCTCGAACACGATGGCAGGTCGGCGCCCGAGCTCGACCGCATCCATGAGCTGCTGGTGCGCCGCGTCGCGGAATTGCCACAGCTTCACGGGATTTTTGTCTTCAACGCGGACGGCAGCTGGCTGGTCAACGCGCAACCGGTGTTACTGCGTAACCAAAACAATACCGATCGCGAGTACTTCAACTACCACCGCGATCACGCCTACCGGGGCATGCATATCGGCCCCCCGGTGCGCAGCAAATCCACCGGGGACTGGGTGGTCACGGTGTCGCGCCGCGTCGACGGGCCGGACGGCGCCTTTGCCGGCGTGGTGCTGGCGACCATCGGCATGGAGTACTTCCAGAGATATTTCCAGCGCTTCAAGATCGGCGAGGAGGGCGCGATCTTCCTGGCGCTCGACAGCGGCATCGTGCTGGTGCGCCGGCCTTTCAGCGAAAAGTCGCTGGGCCGGGATATCTCCAGGCTGCCGCTGTTCCGTGACTACCTGCCGAAGGCGCCGGTCGGCACCGTCACGTTCACCTCGGCGCAGGACGGCGTGACGCGGATTAACAGCTACCGCCGCCTGGAACAGTATCCGCTGGTGGTCTCGGCCGCGTTGTCCAAGGCCGAGGTGCTGGCGCCGTGGCGTGCCGACGCCTATCTGTTCGGCGGCGGCGCGGTGGTGCTGGTGGTGGCGATCGCGCTGCTGGGCCTGCGGCTGGTGCGCCAGATCAAACTGAGGACGCTGGCCGAAGCCGAACTGGTGCGCGCCCGCAATGCGCTGGAGACGCTGAACCAGGCGCTGGAACGGCTGGCCATGCAGGATGGCTTGACCGGGCTGGCCAACCGCCGCCAGTTCGACGCCTCGCTGAAGAACGAGTTCAGCCGGGCCATGCGCAATGGCAGTTCGCTGGCGCTGATCATGATCGACGTCGACTGCTTCAAGCAGTACAACGATCTCTACGGCCATGCCGCCGGCGACGAGTGCCTGCAGGCGATCGGCAAGATCGTCGCCGACAGCAAGCACAGGCCGGGCGATGTGGCCGCGCGCTATGGCGGCGAGGAGCTGGCCGTGCTGCTGCCGGGGACGGATGTGGCGGGAGCCATGGCGGTGGCCGGGAATATCCGTGCCGCCGTCGAACAACTGGCGCTGCACCATGGCGGAGGTGTGAGCGCCCGGGTGACGGTCAGCGCCGGCGTCGAGGCCTTCGCGCCGGTGCGCTTCGAGACCGAGCCGGTCGACCTGGTCAAGGCGGCGGATCAGGCGCTGTACCGTGCCAAGTCGCAGGGGCGCAACCGGGTGTGCTCGCGCAGCGACGATGACGGGCGCCACGCGGCGTGGCCGCAGGGGCTGGAAAACGCGGTATGATCTGGCGGCCGATGCATGCGCCATGCGTCCCCAACCCGAGAGCGCCAGCCCGACCATGTTTCCGACCCAATCCGCTCATCTCCTGCTGGTCCTTGCGCTGGCCGCGACCGGCGTGGCCCAGGCCGGCACGATAC
The DNA here is from genome assembly GCF_001758795.1 of Duganella sp. HH101. Taxonomy (NCBI): domain Bacteria; kingdom Pseudomonadati; phylum Pseudomonadota; class Betaproteobacteria; order Burkholderiales; family Oxalobacteraceae; genus Duganella; species Duganella sp. HH101. The sequence goes on from NZ_LRON01000017.1 coordinate 93,146, forward strand.
GCGTACTGCAGGCTAATCTGTTTTCCTGGTCGACGATGGACCCGGCCAAGCAGCCGCCGCCCATCGTCAAGTTGTCGCAGTATGTGAACCAGCACCGCCATGATTTCGTCACCACGCAGGAGAATGAATACCGCCTGCTGGACAGCCGCTACCAGCTCAGCGCCGACTACAAGCTCGCCGGCGAACTGCAGGACGCCTCGATCTTCTACGACAGCACGCGCTGGGAACCGGCCGCCGCGCCCTGGGCCAGGATCGCGGTCAGTCCGGACGGCGGCGGCGAGCGGCTGGCGGTGTTCAGCCAGTTCCGCAACAAGGCCAGCGGCGAGGCGGTGGTGATCGCCACCACGCATTTGTGCATCGCCTGGGGCGGGCATGCCGATTGCACCGGCGGCCAGTATGCCGCCCATGTCGCCGATACGCAGCACATCGGCCGCTACCTGAATGCCTACGCGCCGGCCGGCGTGCCGCTGATCGTGACGGGCGACTTCAACAACTTCGAACGTAATCCGGAGCAGTCGGCGGCGATCGAGCAGGCGTTTGCGGCCTATGGCCTGGCGGCGGTCAAGGCCGGCAAGGAGTTCATCGGCCCGACGTTTGAAAAATCGACCATCGATTTCGTCTTTGCGCGCCAGCTGACGGTGCAAAGCGCCTCGCTGTACGACGCCGCAGCCGGCAATCCGTCCGATCACGCGGCGATCGACGTCACTTTTGTCAGCAACGGCGGCGCCGGCCCGAAATCGCCGGGTATCGCCAGATAGCGCCGCGAAAACTGCGCTGAACCGGCCGTGGATCGGGCCGACGGTATATCATGGCGGCCGTTTCCACGATAGGACCAGGCATGATCATAGCGACTCACAGCGGCAAGTTTCACGCGGACGACGCGTGGGCGGTCGCCGTACTGAAGGTGTTGTTCCCCGATGCGGACATTATCCGCACGCGCGACCCGGCGGCCATCGAGGCGGCCGACTTCGCCGTCGATGTCGGCGGCATCTGGGATCCGGCCAGCGGCCGTTTCGACCATCATCAAAAAGGCTTCGACGGCGCGCGGCAGAGCGGCGTGCCGTATGCCAGCGCCGGCCTGGTCTGGCGCGAGTATGGCGCGCGCTGCGTCGCGGCGCTGGCCCTGGCGCATGGCGGACACCGGCTGTCGGACGACAAGGCGCGGGAAATGGCCTACGGCATAGACGCGGACGTGGTGCAGTACCTCGACCTGTCCGACGTCGGGGCGGCGAAGAGCGCGCCGGGCGGCTATGGGCTGTCGGCCGTGATCTCGGGCTACAACACCAACTGGCTCGACGAGCAAAGGCTGGGCTACGGCGAGGCGGCCGATGCCTACCGCATGGAGCAGTTCCGCCGCGCGATGGCGGTGCTGACCGATGTCATGCTCAATGCCGTCAGATACCGGCTCGGCACCTTGCTGGCGCTGGAGCAGGTCCGGCAGGGGGAGGTGCTCGAAGGCGGCAGAGTCCTGTTCCTGAAGAATGGCGCGCTGCCGTGGGGCCAGGTGGTACGCAAGGAAATGCCGAAGGTGCTGTTCGTCATCAGCCACAACGTCGCCGAGCAACGCCACATGTTGCACACCGTCTCGGTCAGTCCCGACAGTTTCGACGCGCGGGCCGACTTGCCCGAGGCGTGGGCGGGGCTGCGCGACGCCGAGCTGGCCGCCGTCACCGGCGTGCCGGACGCGGGCTTCTGCCACAACGGCAGGTTTATCGCGTCAGCCAAGTCGTACGAAGGCATACGCGCGATGGCGGCGCTGGCGCTGAAGGATGTCGACGAAGGCGGCGCGGGCTAGATGCTCTTCGCGGTTGATGAACAAGGGTTCAAATTGAGTGTAAGGTGAAGTTGCATTACATTGGCGGAAAAATCGGCGCTGTTGTCGGCTTGCTGGCGGGCCGGACAGGGAAGCCGGCCACTTTGGAAGACATCAATGACGCGCCAGCCCAGGCTTGGGCTGGCCTAAAGTGAGGTTGGCCGTCGATACGATTGCTGCGAGCCTTACTTGCGGCTCAAGGGCAATCTGCGCGACAGTTGTAAGTGCGCTGCAAAAACAGAAAACGCCACCCGAAGGTGGCGTTTTTGAATTCTTGGTGGCCCGGGGCGGAATCGAACCACCGACACAAGGATTTTCAATCCTCTGCTCTACCAACTGAGCTACCAGGCCAAGGGCCGCAATTATAGCAGAGCCCCCCCGGGGTTTGGCAAGGGCCCGGCCGCACTTTTATTGACAGTAACAATATCAGGGTATAAATTTAGTCGCTTTGGCATGACCTCGATAGGGACACTATGAAGCGGGCGACTTGGTTGGTGGCGGGATGGGCGGTGGCGGGCGCGGTGCACTGCGCGGATCTGACCCCGGTGCAAAAGCAGATGCGCGAGATTTACCAGGAGCTGGTGGAAACCAACACCACCAATTCCACCGGCTCGTGCACGGTGGCGGCCAACAAGATGGCCAGGCGCCTGAAAGCCGCCGGCTACAAGGACGCCGACCTGCACCTGATCGTGCCGCCCGGCGGCCCGACCAAGGGCAACCTGGTGGCGCGCATCAAGGGCGACGGCAGCAAGAAGCCGCTGCTGTTGCTGGCCCACATAGACGTGGTCGAAGCCAACCGCGCCGACTGGGTGCGCGATCCGTTCAAGCTGATCGAGGAAGACGGCATGTTCTACGCGCGCGGCGCGTCCGACGACAAGGCCATGGCCGCCTCCTTCGTCGCCAATATGATCCGCTACAAAAAAGAAAAGCTGGCGCCCAAGCGCGACGTCGTCATGGCGCTGACCTGTGACGAGGAAATGGTGCCCAGCAAATTCGACGGCGCCGAGTACCTGTTCAACCACCACCGCGCCCTGATCGACGCCGAGATCGCGCTCAACGAAGGCGGCAGCGGCCTGCTGGACAAGGATGGCAAGCCGGTACGCCACGGCATCCAGGCCGGCGAAAAAATCTACCAGAGCTTCCAGCTGGAAGTGACCAACCCGGGCGGCCACAGCTCCGCGCCGTATCGCGACAACGCCATCTACCACCTGGCCGAGGGCCTGTCGCGCCTGGGCCAGTTCTCCTTCCCGTTCAAGCTGTCGCCGGTCACGCGCGCCTACTACGAGCGCATGGCGGCGGTGGAGAAGGGCCAGGTGGCCGCCGACATGAAGGCCATCCTCAGCGATCCGCCCGACGCCGCCGCGCTGGAGCGCCTGTACGCGGTCAGCCCGGTGCACAACTCCACCGTGCGCACCACCTGCGTGGCGACCAAGGTCGACGCCGGCCACGCCGACAACGCGCTGCCGCAGCGCGCGCGGGCCACGGTCAATTGCCGCATCCTGCCGGACGAGCAGGTCGATGAAGTGCAGGCGACGCTGCAGCGCGTGGTGGCCGACGACAAGATCAAGATCACCCGCATCGGCGAAGGCCTGAGCGCGCCGATGCCGCCGCTGACGCCGGCGCTGATGAAGGCGGTGGAAGAGATCAGCAACGATATGTGGCCGGGCGTGCCGGTGATCCCGACCATGTCGACCGGCGGCACCGATGGCCGCTTCCTCAACAGCGGCGGCATCTGGACCTATGGGATCAGCGGCATGTTCGCCGGCCCGGAGGGCAGCGGCGCGCATGGCTTGAATGAGCACATCCGCGTCAAGTCGCTGTACGACGGCCAGGAATACCTGTACCGCCTCGGCAAGCGACTCGCCACGGAGTAGCGCAGCTTAAAGCCGGGACTTACTCCGGCACGATGATGCGCCAGCGCCAGGGCTTGAGCACGGCCTGGCCCTCATCGCCGGCCAGCTTGTACTTCTGCAGCGTGGCGGTCGGGTTGACGATCACGCGCACGGTGTTCTTGCCCTGCTGGCGCTTGAAGGCGAACAGCTGCTCGTTGCCGACGTCGAGCAGCTGCACCGCGCCGCCGCTGGCGCCGTTCCACAGCGCCGGGTTTTCCTTCTTCAGCTGATTCAGGCCGGCGTAGAAGCCTTCCAGCTCGTAGCTCTTCCAGTCGATCGGGTCTTTTTCGAAGAACTCCAGCTTCTTCTCCAGCCGCGCTTCCTGGCCGTTGTAGACCAGCGGGATGCCGGGCAGGGTATAGCTCAGCACCGCCATCGCGCCGTAGGCCGGGCCGTACAAGTCCTTGTCCGTGCCCTGCCAGGAGTTGAGGTCGTGGTTGTTGGTGAACTGCAGGCGGTAGGCGTCGCGCGGATAGGCTTTCGGCGGGTTGGCCAGCCAGGCTTTCAGTTCAGCCGCGCCGGCCTGGCCCTTGGCGATTTTTTTCATGATCCCGCTCAGCGGCCAGTCGTAGCTGGCGTCGAAGGCCTTGTCGTGCAGCGCCGGCTCGTCCCACTCGGCCAGCATGAACACCGGCTTGATCTTGTCGAGCTGCGCGCGCGCCTGGTTCCAGAACTCGGTCGGCACCAGGCCGGCGGCGTCGCAGCGGAAGCCGTCGATGCCGGCCTCGCGCACCCAGAACGCCATCGCGTCCGTCATGCCCTTCCACAGTTCCTTGTTGCCGTAATCGAGGCCGATGACGTCGGTCCATTCCTCCATCTCGCCCGCTTCGTTCTTGAAGGTGACGGAATAGATCTCGCCCTTGTCGTTCTTCTTGTACCAGTCCGGATGCTGGGTGGCCCACGGATGGTCCCAGGCCGTGTGGTTGCCCACCCAGTCCAGGATCACGTGCATGCCCAGCGCGTGCGCCTGCTTCACCAGCTTGCGCAGGTCGTCCATGCTGCCGTAGTCGGGATTGACGGCGCTGTAGTCCTGCACCGCGTAGTAGCTGCCCAGCGTGCCCTTGTGGTTCTTCTTCCCGATCGGATGCACCGGCATCAGCCACACGATGTCCACGCCCATCTGCTTCAGGCGCGGCAGGGTGGCGGCGAAGGCGTTCAGCGTGCCCTCCTTGCTGTACTGGCGCAGGTTCACTTCGTAGATGTTGGAACTGCGGGTCCACGCCGGGTGCTTGACGGCGCCGGTGTCGGCGTGGGCCGCGAGCGGTGCAAACAGTGACGCGGACAACGCGGCCAGCGGCAGCAAGGTGGCAAGCTTTTTCATGGGTCTCCTTTATTGTTTCAGCGTGCGTTCGAACAGCTGATAGATGCGGCGGTATTCATCGTACCAGCTCTCCGGGTGCACGAAGCCGTGGCGCTCCAGCGGATACGGCGCCAGCTCCCAGTTGTCTTTCTTCAGTTCGATGAAGCGCTGGGCCATGCGCACCGAGTCCTGGAAGAACACGTTATCGTCGATCATGCCATGGGCGATCAGCAGATTGCCCTGCAGCTTGTCGGCGTATTCGATCGGCGACGAGATCTTGTATGCGTCCGGGTCCAGCTCCGGCGTGTTCAGGATGTTGGCGGTGTACTCGTGGTTGTAGGTGGTCCAATCGGTGACGGGACGCAGCGCGGCGCCGGACTTGAACTGCTCCGGTGCGCGCAGCAGCGCCATGAAGGTCATGAAGCCGCCGTAGCTGCCGCCGTAGATGCCGACGTTCTTCGCATCACCCTGATGATTGGCCACCATCCAGTTCAAGCCGTCGATGTAGTCTTCCAGCTCAGGATGGCCCATCTGGCGGTAGATCGCGGTGCGCCAGTTGCGGCCGTAGCCGAGCGAGGCGCGGTAGTCCATGTCCAGCACGATGTAGCCTTTTTCCACCAGCAGGTTGTGGAACATCTGCTCGCGGAAGTAGACCGGATAACGCTTGCTGACGTTTTGCAGGTAGCCGGCGCCGTGCACGAACATCACCACCGGATATTTCTTGCCCGGTTCCAGCGTGGCCGGGCGATACAGCTTGGCCCATACCGGATCGGCGCCATGGGTGGACGGCACGGCGACGATTTGCGGCGCGATCCACTCGCGCGCCTTGAAGGCGGCGCTGCGGGTGTCGGTCAGCGGGGTGGCGGCGCCGCCGCTGCTGGCGACGGTGGCGATCTGGGTCGGCATGTACGAAGTCGAGTAGCGCACCAGCAGCTTGCGGCCGTCCGGCGACAGCGCGAAGCTCTCCACGCCGCCCAGCGATGTCAGCTCGCGCACGGCGCCGTCCTTGGCCGACGTCGAGCACACCTCGTAGCTGCCCGGCAGCTTGGGATTGCACAGGAAGTAGGCGGTGCTGCCGTCGGCGTTCCATTCGATGTCGCTGGCTTCCCACTTGCCGGAGCTCAGGGCGCGCGTGTTGCCGTCGGCCGTACGCAGGTAGATGTGGGCGTAGCCGCTTTCCTCCGACTGGTACCACAGCGTGCGGTTGTCCGGCTGCCAGCCGAAGTCGTTGCCGCGGTTGTTGACCCAGGCGGCGTCGCTCAGGCGGTGCAGCGGGTTCAGCTTGGCGGCGGCCAGGTCGACGCCGGCGATCCAGCGGTCCTTGTTGTCGATCGCCTGCACCATCACGGCTGCTTGCGCGCCGTTGTCGGTCCAGCGTATCGATTCTTCGCGGCTTTCGAAGCGCACGCCCCGGTTGCCTTTGAGCGCGTCGAGCTTGTGCGCGGCGCGCAGCTCGGCCAGCGGATCGACGCCGATGCCGGGCAGGGCGTCGAACGACAGCTCGGTCACTTTGCGGGTAGCCAGTTCGACCAGTTTCAGTTGCTGCGCCTGCGGGCCGGTGTCGCTGACGCGTTTGCGCTCGTCGTCGCTTTCCTCGTAGCCCGATTCGGTCACGTATTTCGGCATCTTGCCGACGCGGCGCTTGTCGCCGTCCTTGGCGCTGGCGATCACCAGCAGGTAGCGGCCGTCCGGCGACAGCGAGCTGGCGTCGATGCTGAGCTTTTCGCCGAGGTAGATGGGCAGCGGCGCGCGGGTGGCGTCGGCGCTGCGTTCGGCGTTGCGGCGGTCGCGGGTGGCGTCCTTTTCTTCCTTCAGCCGCGCCAGCGTGGACAGCAGGCGCAGTTGCAGGTCGCGGCGGCTGTCGGCGTCCGGCGCGGCGTCCGGGTCCTTGGCGGTGCGCAGCAGCGCGACCGGCGACACCAGGCGCTCGGCGCGGCTCCAGCTGAACCAGTCGCTGCCGACGCGGAACTGCACGTGGGCGCCGTCGGCCGAGTATTGCGGATCGGCGGCGGCCGTGGTGCCGCGCACGATCTGCGTCAGCGCGCCGGTCTTCAGGTCGCGTTCGAACAGGTCGCCGTTGCGCAGCAGGATGGCGCGCGTGTGGTCGCGGTTGTAGATCGGCGCGGCGGTGTCGAGGTTGGCCAGCTGCTTGTCGTCGACCTGCTTGGCCGCGGTGGGCAGGCCTGCGGCGATCTGGAAGGTGTCGCGCAGCGGCGAACCGGCGCGCTTTTGTTTGTAGTAGATCTGGCGGCTGTCCCAGCCCCACCATGCCGCTTCAACCGGATTGCCGATCCAGTCGGGGTTGGCCATCGCCTGGTCCAGCGTGATCGGGGTGGGTGCTGCGCCGGCGGTGACGGCGAACGAGCCGGCCATGGCGGCGGCGAAAAAAGGCAAGACAAAACGCATCGGTAGTTTCGCTTTGAGGTTGGGTGAACAGGAGCGCAGAAACGCGGGGCGCACAGCGCGTTTCGGATTCTAGCCCAAGCTCTGGCGAACTGTAATGCTTATATCTTCAGTTGCGTCTTCAGTTGCGCGCCATCTTGTCGGTGCGGCCATGGCGGGCGTCGGGGCCGCCGTGGCGCGGCGACAGCCGCAAGGCCAGCAGCAGAATGGCGCCGGCCGCCAGGTACATGGCGATCAGCACGGCCAGCATGGCGGCGTTGCCGCCCCAGGCCTGGGTGCGCGCGCCCAGCGCGGGACCGAAGGCGCCCCCCAGCATGCCGCAGCTGACCACCAGCGCGATGCCGGCCGCCGCGCGCCGGCGCGACAGCAGGTCGGTGACGATGGCCACCAGCAGCGGCGCCGCCGAGGCGATGCCCAGCGACGCCAGCGCCAGCCCGGCCAGCGACCACGCCAGGCCGTCGTTGGCGGCGATCGCCAGCGCCAGGCCGCCGGCCGCCAGCACCATGCAGGCGAGGAAGTGGCCGCGCCGTTCGCGCCGGCGGTCGGAATCATAGCCGATGGCGATCATGCCGATCACGCCCGCCAGGTTGGGCAGGGCGGCCAGCAGGCCAGGCTGCATATGGCTTGCTTCGCTCCAGCGCTGCACCAGCGCCGGCGCCCAGGAGGCCAGCGCGTAGCTGGCGCCGGTCAGCAGCAGGTTGGCGGCGGCCAGCAGGCACAGGGCGCGGTCGCGCAGCAGCGCGACGATGACGGCGGCGTCCGACGGCGGTGCGGCGTCGTCCGGCGCCGCATGGTGGGCCGGCGCCCCCGCCTGCAGCAGCGCTTCGTCGCGTTCCAGGTTCTGCTCCACCATCAGCTGTTCGAACGGCGACAGCCAGCGGGCGTCGTCGGGGCGGTTGTCCAGGTACAGCCAGGCGATCGCGCCCAGCAGCACGGCCGGCAAGCCTTGCGTCAGCAGCAGCCATTGCCAGCCTTGCAGGCCGCCGTCGCCGTGCAGGTAGCGCAGCGTGGCGTCGCACAGCGGCGCGGCGGCGACGTTGGCCAGCAGCGCGGCCGAGGCGAACACGGCGAACACGCGCGCGCGGCGCGGCGCCGGGTACCACCAGGTCAGGTAGAGGATGGCGCCGGGGAAGAAGCCCGCCTCCAGCGCGCCCAGCACGAAGCGCAGCAGGTAGAACATGGCGGGCGTGCGGACGAAGGCGGCGGCGGCCGAGGCCAGGCCCCAGCCCAGCATCAGCCATAGCAGCGTCTTGCGGGCGCCGGCTTTTTCCAGCAGCAGGTTGGCGGGCAGTTCGAACAGGCAGTAACCGATGAAGAACAGGGCGGCGCCCCAGGCGTAGACCGGGTCGCCGAAGGACAGGCTGTCCTGCATCTGCCGTTGCGCGTAGCCGAGGTTGATGCGGTCCAGGCAGGCGACCGCGTAGCACAGCATCAGCAGCGGCAGCAGCCGCCAGCTGATCTTGCGGTAAATGGCGTCCATGCCGGCGGCGCCGCGGAGGTGCAGGACGGTGGCGGAATGGGTCTGCATGCAGACGATATTATCCGCACGATATTGCTTAGGCAAGCTTTAGCAGAGTGCGGCGGAACTCAAAACAACAGTGCGCGGCGCCTGCGTGCGGCGCGCTTGCGCCAGATCAGCGCGGGCGCGGCGTCAGGCCGCGGCCGCGCCGGCGTCCATGTCGTAGATGCGGGTGCGGCGCGGGCGCAGCTCCGGCTGGGTGGCGGCGCCGTTGTCTTCCTGCGCCAGGAACTGGCTGCCGATCTCGAACCATTCCTCGCTGGAGATCACCTTCTGCGCCAGCGGCAGCAGTTCCTGCTCTTCCTTGTCGAGCCGCTTGAGCAGGTTCTGGCAATACAGGTCCACCGTGCGGCACAGGAACTTGCCCTGCGAGGCGCTGCGGCGCATGGCGCGGCGCAGGCATTTGTGCACCGCGTTCAACATGGCGCCGCCGAGCCGGCTCAGCGATTCGAGGTCGTTCAGCAGCGCGCCGCAGTTGGCGTCCGCCGCGCGCACGGCCGGCATCAGGCAAGCCTCGACCTTGCGCTGGTGGCGCGTTTCGGCAAAGGTGGTCAGCTCCTTGAGCTGGGATTCGATGAATACAGGATCGATCTCCTGCGGGCGGCGCGCGATCGACTGCACATACTGGAGCAGGCGCGCGATGAAGTGGCGTTCTTTTTTTTGTTCGATAGAAAGTGTCAATAAGACATAGGTGGCAGTAAGCATGGCGTTTCCCGTGTTTCGTCTGACTTCGGCTGCGCGGCGAACGTTGGAGGGTGGACGCGCCCGAGGCGTAGACCGCTACCTTAGCGCCGTGCCGGGCTCATTCAACGTCGATTTACAATTGTTCACAACTGGTCGTGTGGCAATAACAAACATCGCGAAGATTACCGGCGGGGAAAACGAATGTACACACGTCAAGCCGGTCGTGATCGTGCGTACTCTTCCTGACTGAGTGGGAAATTATGCACCTATTTTGCGCATGAAAATACGCGATTTCTTGCGTTGATCGAAAATATTTTGTATCAGCCGCGGCGATGTTTTGCCGCGGCGTATTTGCTGCACTGCGTTGCTGCACTGCGGCGGAGATCAGGCGGCGCGCGGTTCGCCCAGGTAGGCGCTGCGCGGGATGGTGAAGCCCTGCTTGACCTGGCGCGACGTGTCGTCGGTCAGCACCTCATCCTCGCCCGCCTCCAGCGCGGTGACGATGGCGCGGGCGATGTCGGCCGGCGCCGATTTCGGCGCGTCGACGCCGCCGGTCATGTCGGTGTCCATATAGCCCATGTGGGCCGCCAGCACCTGCGTGTTCTGTGCGCGCAGGTCGGCGCGCAGGCCGTTGGTCAGCGCCCAGGCGGCGGCCTTGGAAATGCTGTACGTGCCGCTGCCGGGGATGGTGATCCAGCTCAGCGCCGACAGGATGTTGACGATGGCGCCGCCGCCGTTGCGCTGGAGCGTGGGGGCGAAGGCCAGGCTGAGCGCCATCGGGCCGTAGAAGTTGGTGTCCATCTCGGCGCGCACCGAGGCCAGCGCTTCCGGCCCGGCCACGCTGCTGCCGCTGAAGATGCCGGCGTTGTTGATCAGGATGGTCAGGTCGGGGATGGCTTGCACGGCGGCGGCGATGTGCGCCGCGTCGGTGACGTCCATCCGGATCGGCGTGACGCCGGCCAGCGTGACGGCGGCCGGATTGCGGGCGCCCGCATACACCTTGCGCGCGCCGGCGGCGAGGGCGGCTTGCGCCAGGGCTTTGCCAAGGCCGCGGTTGGCGCCAGTGATCAATACGACGGCATCTTTGAAGTTCATGGTGATTCCTTTCAGTGGGTGAAGTAGCGGACAGCGTAAAGTAAAACAATATGACCGGTCATCTTAAAAAATGCCGAAAAAAAAGCATCACAGCAAAATCTGGTTCAGCACCATGTCGGCGTAGCGGTCCAGCGGCGCCCGGCTGTGGGCGGCCTTGGCGTGCAGCACCGCGCCCTGCCAGGCGTCGATGATGAAATGGGCCAGTTCCAGCGCCGGCTGCGGCGCATGGGTGCTGCCGTCGCGCTGGGCTTCGGCGATCACCACCGCCAGGCGGGCGGCCCAGGCGTCGAAATTGTGGCTGAGCGCATCGCGCATGGCCGGAATCTGGTTCGACAGCTCGCTGCTGAAGTTGCCCAGCATGCAGCCGCAGTTGTAGTCGGTGGCGGTGTTGGCGCCGATCAGCAAATCGAAATACTGCCGCATCCTGGCCTTGGGCGCCAGGCTGGTATCGTCCAGCACGGCGCAGTAGGTAGCGGCGGCCTCGGCGTAACGTTGCAATACCTCCAGCCCCAGCGCTTCCTTGCTGGTGAAGTGGTTGTAGAAGGAGCCCTTCGGCACGCCGGCCGCATCCGTGATGTCCTGGACGCTGGTGGCATTGAACCCCTTGCTATGAAGCAGGTTCAAGCTGGCGGTGACGATGTGCTCTTTGACGTTAGGTTTAGCCATGTGCTAAATATGACCGGTCGTCTTAAAAAAGTCAAGAATTTTTTCGGTTGTCACTATAAGATGTCAATACACCAATCATAATTTCTTGTTAAGGGTTTTGCTTATGTTCGCGAAAAAAATCGGGTTCTCCCTGTTCGGTGGCATGTTGGCCGTGGCGCTGGCCGGCTGCGCCGGCACCGGCGACAACGCCGCCCCCGTGCCGCAGCAGGCGTCGGCCGCGCAAACCTGCAAGGGGTCGGAGCCGACCACCGGCAGTTCGATCCGCCGCCGCGATTGCGGCCCGTCGCAGGTGCAAACCGTCGAGGCCGATAATCTGCGCGAGTACAAGCGCGAAGCCGGCACCAAGTAAGCCCATCGTCACGGTGATCGCCGCGCGCGGCTGACGATTTCTGCACAGGCAAGTATCGGCAAGTAACAAGCCGGACAGAGTTTTGCTTGCTGCACTGCGATCTTGGTATCATGCCGGCAGCCGGCTACCCGCCGGTATTTTCTTATAACGTCGGAGATCACCGAATGAGACTACCACTGCTGCTGTTGGGAACCGCTGTCGCGGCTTCCAGCGCCATCGCCGCGCCGCGCGGCTTCACCGTTGAAGACATGGTCAGGATGGAGCGCGTCGGCAGCCCAGTGCTGTCGCCGGACGCCACCCGCGTGGTCTACACGGTGCGCTCCACCAATATCGACAAGAACCGCGGCAATACCCAGCTGTGGATGCTGGACCTGCGCGCGCCCAAGGCCGCGCCGGTGCGCCTGACCCAGGCCGACGCCAGCAGCAGCGATCCCGAATGGGCACCCAGCGGCGACGCCGTGTACTTCCTGTCGGCCCGCTCCGGCTCGCAACAGGTGTGGCGCCTGCCGCTGGCCGGCGGCGAGGCGGCGCGCGTGACCGACCTGGCGCTGGACGTGGAAAACTTCCGCCTGTCGCCGCAGGGCGACCGCCTGGCGCTGAGCCTGGCCGTGTTCCGCGACTGCGCGGACATCGCCTGCAGCAAGGCCCGCCTCGATGCGCAGGGCAAGAACAAGGCCAGCGGCAAGGTCTACGACAAGCTGTTCGTGCGCCACTGGGATACCTGGGCCGACGGCCGCACCAATGTGCTGTACGCCGCGCCGATCGACGCCAGCGGCAAGGTCAGCGCGCAGCCGGTCAGCCTGTCCGGCATGCTCGACGGCGACGTGCCGTCCAAGCCGTTCGGCGACCACGACGAATACCACTTCAGCCCCGACGGCAAGACCGTGGTGTTCTCGGCCCGCATCGCCGGCCGCACCGAGGCCTGGTCGACCAACTTCGACGTCTACACCGTGCCGGCCGAAGGCGGCCAGCCGAACAACCTGACGGCCGACAACGCCGCCTGGGACACCAAGGCGATCTACTCGCCGGACGGCAAGACCCTGGCCTACCTGGCGATGGACAAGCCGACCTTCGAGGCCGACCGCTTCCACCTGGTGCTGATCGATGTCGCCACCGGCAAGAAGCGCACCGTCGCCGACAGCTGGGACCGCTCGATCGCCGACTACCGCTGGACCCCGGACAGCAAGACCCTGCTGGCCACCGCCGACGACATCGGCCAGCACCGCCTGTTCGCCATCGACGCCGCCAGCGGCAAGGTGTCGCCATTGACCGGCAACGGCTACGTCAGCGGCTTCGATGTCGCGCGCGACACCGTCGTCATGGCGCAGGCCAACTTGGCGTCCGGCGCGCAGCTGTACAAATTCAAGCTCGGCGGCACTGCGGACAAGGCCGCGCAACTGACCACGCTCAACGCGCAGGCGCTGGCCGACGTCAAGTTCGGCGAGTACGAGCAATTCTCCTTCACCGGCGCCAACGGCGAGACCGTCTACGGCCACGTGATGAAGCCATGGAACGCGCAGCCGGGCGTCAAGTATCCGATCGCCTTCCTGGTGCACGGCGGCCCGCAGGGCAGCTTCGGCAACTCGTGGAGCTACCGCTGGAATCCGCAGGTGTACGCCGGCGCCGGCTACGCCACCGTGTTCATCGACTTCCACGGCTCGACCGGCTACGGCCAGAAGTTCACCGACTCGATCAGCGGCGACTGGGGCGGCAAGCCGCTGGAAGACTTGCAAAAAGGCCTGGCCGCGGCGGTGCAGAAATTCCCGTGGCTGGACCGCGAGCGCAGCTGCGCGCTGGGCGCGTCCTACGGCGGCTTCATGATGAACTGGATCGAGGGTAACTGGTCCGACGGCTTCAAGTGCATCGTCAACCACGACGGCGTGTTCGACACGCGCGGCATGGCTTACGCCACCGAGGAAATCTGGTTCACCGAATGGGAAAACGGCGGCGCCTACTACGACGTGCCGGAGTTGCACGAGAAGTTCAACCCGGCGCTGAAGGTGAAGAACTGGAAGACGCCGATGCTGGTGGTGCAGGGCGACCTGGACTTCCGCATCCCGACCTCGCAGGGTCTGGGCACCTTCACCGCGCTGCAGCGGCGCGGCATCCCGAGCAAGCTGCTGATGTTCCCGGACGAAAACCACTGGGTGCTGAAGCCGGCCAACTCGGTGCTGTGGCACCACACGGTGATCGACTGGCTCGACACCTACCTGAAAAAATAAGCAAGCGACTAGTTTAACTACGCAACGCCCGCAGCCTCTGCGGGCGTTGCCACATTCCAGGAACACCCATGAAAAAATGCATCATCGTCGCCGCCATCGCGCTGGCCTATGGCGCCGCGCAAGCCGCCGCCCCCGCCGCCGCGCCGCGCGCTGAAAACGCCTTCCTGTCGCAAGCCGACGCCGCCGCCCGCTCGGCGCGCGTGGCCAACGTCGACTACACACTGGACTTCACGCTGACCGGCAAGGAAACCTTCTCCGGCACCACCACGCTGAACTTCGACCTGAGCGACGCCGGCGCGCCGCTGACCATCGACCTCGACAAGGCCACCATCGCCAGCATGACCGTCAACGGCAAGGCCGTGACGCCGCAATACAACCAGTGGTTCATCACCATCGCCGCCGCCGACCTGAAGGCGGGCCGCAACAGCGTCACCATCAGCTACCAGCGCCTGCACAGCACCAACGGCGAAGGCTTGCACCGCATGGTCGATCCGGTCGACAACCGCGTCTACACCTACTCGCACTTCGAGCCGGCCGCCGCGCACCAGATGTTCCCGGTGTTCGACCAGCCCGACCTGAAGGGCACTTATGAAATCACCGTCACCGCGCCGGCCGACTGGGTGGTGTCGTCGACCAAGCGCGAGACCGGCATCCAGGACATCGGCGCCACCCGCCGCTGGACCTTCCCGCGCACCAAGAAGCTGAGCTCCTACAACTTCGCCATGCACGCCGGCCCGTACAAGGTGTGGGAAGACCGCAGCGGCCCGTATCCGATGCGCCTGTTCGCGCGCCAGTCGGTGGCGTCGCAGGTGTCGCCGCAGGACTGGTTCAGCTACACCCGCCGCGGCCTGGTGTTCTTCGACCAGTACTTCGGCGTGCCTTACCAGTTCGAGAAATACGACCAGCTGCTGGTGCCGGACTTCCTGTACGGCGCGATGGAAAACGCCGCCGCCATCACCTTCGCCGAGCGCGGCTTCCTGTACAAGGACGAGATGACCTCGGCGCAGAAGCAAAGCCTGGCCGGCGTCATCATGCACGAGATGGCGCACCAGTGGTTCGGCGACCTGGTGACGATGAAATGGTGGAACGGCCTGTGGCTCAACGAAAGCTTCGCCTCCTTCATGGGCACGCTGGCGACCGCCGAGTCGACCGAGTTCAGCAACGCGTGGCAGGGCTTCTACTCGGGCGCCAAGCAGAGCGCCTATGTGCAGGACCAGCGCGTGACCACGCACGCGATCGAAACGCCGGTGCCGTCCACCGCCAACGCCTTCGACAACATCGACGCCATCACCTATTCCAAGGGCGCGTCGACGCTGAAGCAGCTGCGCCATCTGCTGGGCGAGGAAGTGTTCCGCCAGGGCGTGCACAACTACCTGGTCAAGTACTCCTACCAGAACGCCAGGCTGGACGACTTCATCGGCGCCCTCGGCGAGGCCGCGCACCGCGACCTGAGCGGCTGGACCAGGCAGTGGTTGTACGAGCCGGGCGTCAACACCATCGCGGCGGAATACAGCTGCGCCGGCGGCAAGATCAGCGCCTTCACTCTGCGCCAGAGCGCGCCGGGCAAGGCGATGCCGACGCTGCGCGAACAGCGCGTGCAGGTCGGCCTGTTCAACCTGGGCGCCGATGGCCTGGCGCTGAGCAAGAACCTGGCCGTCACCTATCAGGGGGCCAACACCGCCGTGCCTGAACTGAAGGGCGCGGCTTGTCCGGATCTGGTCTATCCGAACTATCAGGATTGGGGCTATGCGCAGGTGCAGCTGGATAAAAAATCCTTCGCCACCGCGCAGGCCAGCCTGGGCAAGGTGGAAGATCCGCTGCTGCGCTCGATGCTGTGGCAAAGCCTGTGGGACGGTGTGCGTTCCGCCAAGCTGCCGCTCAACGAGTTCCTGAATACCGCGCTGGTCAACGCGCCGGGCGAGAAGGATTACACCTTGCTGGGCGATGTCACTGGCAAGGTGCGTTCCGCCAAGGCTTACCTCGACGAGATGGGCCCGTCTGCCGCCGCTTACAAGGCCAAGGTCGTGCCGCAGCTGGAGCAGATGGCGTTTGCCGCCACCAACGCCGCCAGCGGCGACAAGAACTTCCAGCGCCGCTGGTTCTCGACCTATCTGGACCTGGCCAGCAGCCCGGCAGCGCTGGCGCAGCTGGCCGACATCCTCGGCGGCAAGCTGGTGGTGCCAGGCCTGAATGTGAGCCAGGATGTGCGTTGGGACATCATCAACCGCCTGAACCGCTTTGCCTATCCGGGCGCGGCGGCCTTGCTGGCGGCCGAGCAGGAACGCGACAAGTCCGACAGCGGCCAGGCCGCCGCGCTGGGCGCCACCGTGATCCAGCCGGACGCCAAGGTCAAGGCCGAGTGGCTGGCCAATATCAATGATCTGCAAACCAAGTTGCCGTTCTCGAAGATCCGCCGGGCGATGGAAAACCTCTACCCGGCCGAGCAGGGCGCGTTGAACGAGCTGACCGCAAGCCAGCGTCTGGCCCAGCTGGGGCAGATCGACAAGGCGGCCGGTCCGGTCTTCATGCGTTCTTACGCCAATATGATGATACCGGCCGCTTGCACGCCGGCCAGCGTCCAGCGTTTGCAAGGGGCGGTTGGCAAGTTGAAGGACTTGTCGGCCGGCACGCGGCGCGCGCTGCTGGTCACGCATCAGGAAGATGAGCGTTGCGTGGCCATCAAGAAGGCGATGAAGGTCAAGTAAAATACGTCAGCAGGAAAGCAACCCGCGCGCCGCAAGGCCCGCGGGTTTTTTCATGGCGTTTTTACAATCGGTCGCTCAGGCGTGCCTTGCGCGCCATGCCGTCCGGGCCGAACAGGATGACGAAGTCGGCGTAGCGCGGCGCGCCGTCCTTGGCCTGCGCCAGCGATGGATAGCGGTAGCGCCAGGCCTGATAGCCGCTGTCGAAACGTACTACGCTGGCCGGGCCCAGCGCGGCCTGCATCTGCTGCATGCTGCGGTGGTCGTCGGCCACGGCGGTGTCGGCGGGGCCGGGCGGATCGTCCTGGTAGTGCAATTCCAGCAGCGTATCGTCGGACCAGCTGCGGTCCCACAGCGGCGCGTAGAAGCTGCGGTCCAGCAGCACCTGGCAATCGCAGAACGGCAGGGTGGCCGGGGTCTGCGTGCCGCCCGCGTACAGCATGTCGAACGGCAGCGCCTCGCTGCGCGCGCCGTCGTGCAGCGTGACGGCGAACAGGGGGCGTTCGCTGAAGAACAGGTAATTGCCCTGCGGCGTGCCGCAGACGCGGTCGGGATCGGTGAACAGTTCGCCCAGCCAGGCGAACAACTGGGCGTTGTTGGACAGCAGCCCGGCCTGCACGCCGACCTTGCATTCGAGCCGCAGATCGCCGAGCCGGCGCATATTGGCCGGCACGCCGGGACTGCGCACACGGGCACGCCAGGTGAGCGTGCTGGTCTTGCTGCTGGCGATCAGCGCCGCGTCTTCCTTCAGCGCCTGGGCGTTGCGTTCCAGCGCGAAGGTATGGTCGGGCGCCACCGCGACCGGCAGCGACAGCGTGTCGCCGGCCACGCGCAGCGTGATGCCGTCGAGCTGCGTGGAAGGCAGGCGCGGCAGCAGTTCGAAGCGCAGCGCGGCCTGTGGCGCCAGCGCATGTTCGCGCTTGAAGCGGTCCATGCCGGCGACCATCTTGCGATAGGACTTGTCGACCGGGTCGCGCGTGGATGCGACGGTCACGCGGGGCGGGGCGGCATCCTGTGCATGGGCCGCGCCGGCCGGAGCCGCTAGCGCCGCTAGCGCTACGAGCGCCACGAGCGCCACGAGCACTACTAGCCCCACTAGCGCTGCTGGCGCGGCGGCCATCAGCCGGCATAGGAATGGATGGCGCATCGCCGCTCCCTCCGCTGAAAACCCCATGGTAGAGCGTTGCGCGGCACGGCGGCGCACTGCTGGCAGGGGCGTGGGCGGGCTGTTATCGGCCCGTGACCGGCGCCGCCTCCATGCGTGCCTCGCTGGCGCGCTCCATCGCGGGCGGTGGCGGGGTGGCCGTGGCCGGCTGGTGTTCGATCCAGCGCAGCAGCTCGCGGCCGAACACCCGGGTGCGGGCGGTGTCGAGCTGGCGTTTCTTGTAGGCGTCGTGGCTGGCCGGACCGGTCAGGCTGCGCTGGTAGCTGGCTTCGTCCATCAGCTGGATTTCGTACTCGAAGAAAAAGCCGACGTCGTAATCCTGCTCCGGTCCCGCATCGAGCTGCTGCACGTGGATCATTTTGCGCACCGTCACCTGGATGCTGTTGAAGCCGCTGCCGCTGTGCGGATTGTCGCAGCGGGTCTGCGGCTGCGCCAGCTCGGCCAGTTCGGCGTCCATGGTTTGCAGCAGTTCGGCCGGGTAATCGTCGCTGTGCTCCAGCCGGGCGCGGTACTTGTTGAAGATCTGCTTGGCCGCCTCCAGGTCCAGCAAGGTGTTGCGGGTGCGTTCGGCGTCGACATTCGTCACCGACAGCAGGTGGGCGCGCTGCAGCGTGCGCAGCGCCAGCAGGCATTCGAAGCGGGTGGCGAACACCAGCCGCACGCCCAGGTGGTCGAAGATGTCGGCGGCCAGGTAGGCGGCTTTTTGCAGCAGCTTGAGCAGGATGCTGTTGCGGCCCTTGTTGTCCTTGCGGTCGTAGTGCAGCATCGGCAGGCAGACTTCGCCGTCGGTCAGGTAGTGGCGGTCGCCGTCGTGGCGTATCACCTCGTCCAGCGTGCCGAACACCTGTGCGCGGATGGCGTGGAAGTGGCGCAGCTTGAGGTTGTTGTCGATGTAAAAAATCCCGTGCATCACCTTGAGCACCGCGCACGACCACATGCGCCGCACATCGACGTGCTGGCCGCGCAGCGAGGCGTAGACCAGCAGCAGCAGGGGATCGTCGGGGTGGGTGACTTCGCGCGGGATCAGCGCCGCCTGTTCCGGCGTCAGGAAGCTGTGGACGATGAAGTCGACCGCCTCGCGATGGGCGCGCCGTATCAGCGCCGGCGCGGCCGGCTGGTCGAGGTCGAAACCGTACTCGCGCACGAATTGGCGGGCGTCGTGCAGGTTGCGCAACGCCAGCGCGCCCAAGTCGATCGCCGAGACGCCATTGGCAATCGCGTTGAGATAACTCCAGTTGAGCGAGAACTTGCCCCCGCTCTTGAGCGAGGCTTTGAGTGCGGACATGGCATCAGGCAGAGGCTGCGATGATTCAGTATCGCAGCCAGTTCGGGCAGCGTCAATGCTGCACCGCCGCACCCGCGACACGCCCTCGGTGCTCTGCTTTCAGTCCGGCTACGCGCACCGATGTTTGTCATTACAATAAGATGATCTTATTTGAATCGAGGGAGTCCGCATGTCATTTCTGATTGTCCTGGCTGCGCTGGTGTTCTTGATGCTGGCCGCGTATCGCGGCTACAGCGTGATCCTGTTCGCGCCGGTGGCGGCGCTGGGGGCGGTGCTGCTGACCGACCCGGGCGCGGTGGCGCCGGTGTTCAGCGGCATCTTCATGGAGAAGATGGTCGGCTTCGTCAAGCTGTACTTCCCGGTGTTCCTGCTCGGCGCCGTGTTCGGCAAGCTGATCGAGCTGTCCGGCTTTTCCGAATCCATCGTGGTGGCGGCCATCAAGTACATCGGCCGCTCGCGCGCCAACGCCGTCATCGTCGCCGTCTGCGCCTTGCTCACCTACGGCGGCGTGTCGCTGTTCGTGGTGGTGTTCGCGGTCTACCCGTTCGCCGCCGAACTCTACCGCCAGAGCAATATCCCCAAGCGCCTGATGCCTGGCGCGATCGCGCTGGGCGCGTTCTCGTTCACCATGGATTCGCTGCCCGGCACGCCGCAAATCCAGAACATCATCCCCACCACCTTCTTCAAGACCACCGGCTGGGCCGCGCCGTGGCTGGGCGTGATCGGCTCGCTGTTCATCATCGTGGTCGGCCTCAGCTTCCTCGAATGGCGGCGCCGCTCGGCCATGGCCGCCGGCGAAGGCTACGGCGCCACCGGCGCCAAGGACGCCGCCCATGCCGCCAGCACCGGCCTGCCGCATCCGCTGCTGTCGGTGGCGCCGCTGCTGCTGGTGGGCGTGGCCAACTTCGTGCTGACCAAGCAGATCCCCGGCTGGTATGGCGAGACCTATGCGCTGACCGCCGACGCCTTGCCCGGCCTGCACGCGGCGGTGACGGTGCCGGTCAAGACCGTCATCGGCATCTGGGCGGTGGAGGGCGCGCTGTTGCTGGGCATATTGCTGGTGGTGGCGACCGCCTTCGGCCGCATCCGCGCCACCTTCGCCGACGGCACCAAGGCGGCGGTCGGCGGCGCGCTGCTGGCGGCGATGAACACCGCGTCGGAGTACGGCTTCGGCGGCGTGATCGCTTCGCTGCCGGGCTTCCTGGTGGTCAGCGACGCCTTGCGCAGCGTGCCCAATCCGCTGGTCAACGCGGCGGTGTCGGTCAGCTCGCTGGCCGGCATCACCGGCTCGGCCTCGGGCGGCATGAGCATCGCGCTGGCGGCCATGGCCGACAGCTTCATCCAGGGCGCGCAGGCGGCCCACATCCCGCTGGAGGTGCTGCACCGCGTGGTGGCGATGGCCAGCGGCGGCATGGACACGCTGCCGCACAACGGCGCCGTCATCACGCTGCTGGCCGTCACCGGCCTGACGCACCGCGAGTCGTACAAGGAGATTTTTGCGATCACGCTGATCAAGACGACGGCGGTGTTTTTCGTCATCGCCGTCTACTACTTGACCGGGCTGGTGTGACGGTGTGGCGGCCTAGCCGCCTAGCCGCCTAGCCGCCGGTGCCGTCCAGCATGCCGTGCACGCTGTAGCTCATCATGGCGAGGAAGGCCACCAGCCCGAGGTAGAGCACGCCGTAGTTGATGCGGGTGTCGCGCGCCACCTCGTAGTACTGCCCGGGCTTGTCGGGATCGCCCCAGATCGCCGCCTTGATCTGCGGGTAGGCCAGCACGGCCACCAGGATCAGCATCGGGCTGGGGCTGTAGAAGAACAGCGCCGCCAGCAGCGGCACGCCGGCCAGCCACACCTTGGGCGAGATGATGGCCGTGATGCGGCCGCCGTCCAGCGGCGAGATCGGGATCAGGTTGAACAGGTTCAGCATGCAGCCCGAGTACGCCAGGGCCAGCAGCAGGCGGCTGTCGTGCTCGCGCGCGAGGAAGTAGCAGGCCAGCGCGGCGGCGGTGCCGGCCAGCGGCCCGGCGAAGCCGATGTAGGCTTCGGTCTCGACATCGTGCGGCACTTCCTTCAGGGCGATCCAGGCGCCGACGAAGGGGATGAAGGTGGGCGCGCCGACATCGAGGCCGCGCTGCCGCGCCGCCACGTAGTGCCCCATCTCGTGGACGAAAATCAGCAGCACGAAACCGACCGCGTAGCGCCAGCCGAACACCCAGCTGTACACCACCATCGACACCAGCATGGTGCCGCAGGTGGTCAGCAGCTTGCCCATCTTGCCGGCGGCCAGCAGCCACAGGATCAGCTTGCCCATCGCGTCAGTCCCGCTTGCCCAGGTCGACGCCCGGCGCCTCGCCGGCGGCCGGTTCGGCTGCAGCTACGCTGGCCGCTTGCTCGCTGGCGGCCGCTTGCGCTTTCCTGCGGCCGAAGGCCTTGTACAGCCAGCTGCCGACGGCGGCGATGCCGATCAGGATGATTTTCTTGAACGCCAGCAGCAGCGCGAAGATCTTGCCGAAGAAGCCCAGCTTGGCCGCGATGCCGCCGGCCACCAGCGCCGCCAGGCCGTACTCGGCGACCTTGTCGGTCTTGCTGTCGAAGTCGCCGTAGCGGTTGCCCGGCGTGAAGTCGGTGAAGGCGGTGACGTTCTTCATCTCGCTCCTGACCTGGGCGATCTGCTCCATGCCGGCCACGGCGTTGAGCACCAGCACGCCCTCGCGGCCCAGCACGCGGATGTTGTAGTTCAAGCCGTTCTCCTTGCTGCCCTCGGTATGCAGCTCCTTGGCCCAGTACAGCTTGTGCTGCGCCTTGTTGTAGCTGGGCGGCTCGGCCCAGCCGATCAGCGTCATCGCCGCATAGCCCTGCTCCTTGCGCGCGGTGTTGTGGTCGGCGATGGCTTCCTTCATCTGCGTCAGCAGCTCGGCGTAGTTGATGCTGTCGGCGTCGTCGTCCTTGACGTGGCCATCCTTGTCGTAGGTGACGATCACGCCCCAGCCGGCCGCGCTCAGCGGGTTGACGTCGGCCGGCAAGATCATGCCCAGCGTCTGCGCGCCCGGCGGATTGCCCCAGCCGTCGACCAGCACCTTGCTGGCGTCGTCTGGCGCCAGGTAGCGGAAGCTGGGCGGCAGGTCCAGCGTGGCGATGTTGCCGGGCAGGGTGATCTTGCCGGTCTGGAAGCGCAGCCCGGCCAGGAATTGCTGGTCCGTCATTTGCGGCGCCGGCGCCGGGGCCGGCTCGGGCGCGGCCAGCAACGGCGCGCTCAGGGTCAGGCTCAACAGGGTGGCGAGGATCAGGCGCATCGTTACTCCTTGGAAGAAAAGTTGTATCTTACAGGAAACTATTGCGTATTTGGTAATTACTTCCAGTGGCGGCCAGTGTGGAAAAAAGGGTACAGACGGGGAGGCGCTGCGCACGACCGTGCGATTGCTGCCGAGTTGATTTCATGTCAGTATTGCCGCGCAGTCCAATCAAAAAATAATTACGGAGACAGATTTGAAAAACACCATGCTCATTTGTGCTCTGGCCGCCGCCGCTACCGCTCAGGCAGCCACCGGGCCGGAGTTCGATGCCAAGCATTTGTCGCAAGACGTCAAAGTGCTGGCGTCGGATGAATACGAAGGCCGCGGACCGAACACGGCCGGCGAAACCAAGACGGTCAACTACCTGATCGAACAATTCAAGGCCGCCGGCCTGCAGCCCGGCGGCGACCTGCTCAAGGGCCAGAAGACCCAGCGCAGCTGGACCCAGGATGTGCCGCTGGGCCGCTTTGAAATCAAGGGCCCGGTCAAGCTGGTCGTCAACGACGGCAAGGCCAGCCAGGAACTGCGGCAGGGCGAGGACATGGCCGTGCGCGCCGCCATGAACGGCAGCAAGCAGGTCGACTTCCGCAACGCGCCGCTGGTGTTCGTCGGCTACGGCGTCAACGCGCCGGAGCGCAAGTGGGACGACTTCAAGGGCTTCGACCTGCGCGGCAAGCTGGCCGTGGTGCTGATCAACGATCCCGATTTCGAGACCGGCGTCGGCGATTTCGGCGGCAAGGCCATGACCTACTACGGCCGCTGGACCTACAAATACGAAGAGATGGCGCGCCGCGGCGCGCTGGGCACCATCATCGTGCACGAGACCGCGCCGGCTTCCTACGGCTGGGCCACGGTGAAGAATTCCAACACCAACGTCATGTACGACATCGTCCGCAAGCAGCCGGGCATGGCGCACGCGCCGATGGAGGCGTGGATACAGCGCGAGCTGGCGGCCGACCTGTTCAAGCGCGGCGGCCAGGATTTCGACGCGCTCAAGAAGCTGGCGCAAACCCGCAACTTCAAGCCGGTGCAGCTCAAGGGCGTGACCTTGACGGCCAGCTACGCGGTCGACGCCCAGACCATCGTGTCGAAGAACGTGGCCGGCCGCGTGATCGGCAGCACGCATCCGGAGCAGACCGTGATGTACAGCGCGCACTGGGACCACCTGGGCGTGGGCCTGCCCGACGCCAAGGGCGACAAGATCTACAACGGCGCGGTCGACAACGCCACCGGCATCGCCGCGCTGCTGGAGCTGGCGCGCGCCTACGGCAAGGCGCCGGCGCCGCAGCGCAGCGTGCTGTTCCTGGCGGTGACGGCGGAAGAGAAGGGCTTGCTCGGCTCCGAATACTACGCCGCCTATCCGCTGTATCCGCTGGCCGAGACGGCCGGCATGATCAATATGGATGCGCTCAGCCCCTACGGCCCGGCGCGCAACTTCACCATTTCCGGCAGCGCCAAGCTGGACTTGCTGGACCAGCTGATCGCCAAGGCCAAGCAGATGGACATGGCCTACGCGCCCGACCCGAAACCGGAAGCGGGCCACTTCTTCCGCTCCGACCACTTCCCGCTGGCCAAGCGCGGCGTGCCGGCGATTTCCTACGGCTCCGGCGACGACTGGATCGACGGCGGCCCGGCGGCCGGCCACAAGGCGGAAGAGGACTACACCACCAACAACTACCACCAGCCGTCGGACGAATGGAGCGCCGCCTGGCCGTTCACCGGCATGGCGCGCGACCTCGGCCTGCTGTACGGCCTGGGCCGCGACCTGGCCGATTCGGCGGCCTGGCCGAACTGGGCGCAGGACGCCGAATTCCGCGCCATCCGCGACGCCAGCTCGGCGAAACGCAAATAGTCGCCAATTTAACTAAAAAGCAATAGAATGCTTGCGCACCCGCTTGAATGCCGGTGCGCTTTTTTTTTTGCAGCTGCATTCCTCTCACGGAGATTTCGCATGACCCTGTCACTACGCCGCACCATCCTGGCGGCTTCGATCGCCCTGTTGTCCGCCAGCGGCGCGCTGCACGCCGCCGAGCCGGCCAAGTCCGTCAAATCCGATATCGCCATCCCTGATATCCCGTACACCAAGTTCGTGCTGAAGAACGGCCTCACCGTACTGGTCCATGAAGACCACAAGTCGCCGGTGGTGGCCGTCAACACCTGGTACCACGTCGGTTCGAAGAACGAGAAGGCCGGCAAGACCGGCTTCGCCCACCTGTTCGAACACCTGATGTTCAGCGGCAGCGACCACTTCAACCAGGGCACCTTCATCAACGCCATGGAGCGCATCGGCGCGACCAACCTGAACGGCACCACCAACTCCGACCGCACCAATTATTTCGAGAACGTGCCGACCTCGATGCTGGACTACACGCTGTTCGCCGAGAGCGACCGCATGGGCCACCTGCTCGGCGTGCTGGACCAGAAGAAGCTGGACTTGCAGCGCGGCGTGGTGCAGAACGAAAAGCGCCAGGGCGAGAACCAGCCCTACGGCGTGGCCTACCAGCTGCTGACGGAAAACACCTGGCCGGCGGGCCACCCGTATTCGTGGACCGTGATCGGCTCGATGAAGGACCTGGACGCGGCCTCGATGACGGACGTGCAGGAATGGTTCAAGACCAACTACGGCCCCAACAATGTGACCCTGGTGCTGGCCGGCGACATCACGCCGGAACAGGCGCGCGAGAAGGTCGAGAAATACTATGGCGAGATCCCGGCCGGCCCGCCGCTGGCCAAGCATGAGGCGTGGATCGCCAAGCGCAGCGGCACCCATCGCGGCACCGTGCAGGACCGCGTGCCGCAGGCGCGCATCTACCGCGTGTGGAACGTGCCGGGCGCGCACACCGCGACCGAGCCGCTGCTGGACCTGGCCGCGCACGTGCTGGGCGGCGGCAAGACCTCGCGCTTCTACAAGCGCCTGGTGTACAAGGACCAGCTGGCCACCAACGCCAGCGCCAGCAACGACTCGTCGGAAATCGCCGGCCAGTTCGACCTGACGCTGACCGCCCGTCCCGGCGCCGACACCCGCAAGCTGGAACAGGCCGCCGACGAAGAGCTGCGCGCGCTGATGAAGTCCGGCCCCACCGCGGCCGAACTGGAGATCGCCAAGACCGCGATCCTGGCGCGCTACACCCGCATCGTCGAGCGCGTGGGCGGCTTCGGCGGCAAGAGCGACCTGCTGGCGTCCTGCGCCACCTACACCGGCAACCCGGACTGCTACAAGGATTACCTGAAGGCGATCAAGGCGGCCACGCCGGCCGCCATCAAGCAGGCGATGAACGAATGGCTGGCCGACGGCGACTACGTGCTGGACGTGCAGCCTTTCCCGAGCAATCTGTCCGCCGGCGCCAAGCTGGACCGCAGCGCGCCGCCGGCGCTGGGCCAGCCTGAATCGCTGAAGCTGCCGGCCATGCAGAGCGCCACCTTGTCGAACGGCCTGAAGGTGGTGCTGGCCGAGCGCCACAGCGCGCCGGTGGTCAATCTGTCGATGATGGTCGATGCCGGCTACGCGTCCGACGCGCAGGACTTGCCCGGCCTGGCCAGCCTGTCGCTGCGCATGCTGGAAGAGGGCACGCCGACGCGCGGCTCGCTGAAGATCAGCGAAGAGTTCGAAGCGCTGGGCGCCGAGTACAGCGCCTACAGCAACCTGGACGGCGCCTTCGTCCAGCTCAACGCGCTCAAGGCCACGCTGCCGAAGGCGCTGGACATCTACGCCGACGTGCTGCTGCATCCAGCCTACGCGCAGAACGAACTGGACCGCCTGAAGAAGGACAGGCTGGCCGCCATCGCCCGCGAGAAGAGCAATCCGCAGCTGATGGCGCTGCGCGTGATGCCGGGCCTGGTCTACGGCCAGGGCCACGCCTACGGCCTGCCGCTGACCGGCTCCGGCACCGAGGCCGCCGTGGCGCGCATCGGCCGCGACGACCTGGTCAAGTACCACGCGACCTGGTTCAAGCCGAACAACGCGACCTTGCTGGTGGTGGGCGACACCACGCTGGCGGACATCACGCCGCTGCTGGAAAAAACCTTCGGCGGCTGGAAGGCCGGCGCGGTGCCGAAGAAGAACGTGGCCCAGGTCGCGCCGCCGGAACAACCGGTGGTCTACCTGATGGACAAGCCGGGCGCGCAGCAAAGCGTGATCTACGCCGCGCAACTGGCGCCGCCGCGCAATGCGCCGGAAGCCGTGCAGCTGCAGGTGGTCAACAACATCTTCGGCGGCAGCTTCAGCTCGCGCATCAATATGAACCTGCGCGAAGACAAGCACTGGTCGTATGGCGTGAACGCCGGCCTGCAGCCGGCCGTGGGCCAGCGCCTGTACCTGAGCACCTCGCCGGTGCAGACCGACAAGACCGGCGCGGCGCTGCAGGAACTGGTGCAGGAGTACGCCAACATCGCCGGCGCCAAGCCGATCACCGCGGCCGAGCTGAGCAGCGCGCAGGAAAATGAAACGCTGCGCCTGCCGGGTTCGTTCGAGACGGCGGGCCAGCTGGCCGGCGCCTACGGCACCATCCTGCAGTACCAGCTGCCGGCCGACTACTACAACAGCTTCACCGGCAAGGTGCTGGCGATGACGCCGGAGCAGGCCAACGCGCTGGCCGCGCGCACCATCACGCCGGGCAAGCTGACCTGGCTGGTGGTGGGCGACATGAGCAAGGTGGAGGCGGGCGTGCGGGCGCTGAACCTGGGCGAGGTGCGCAAGCTCGACGCCGACGGCAAGCCGGTCCGCTAAGTTTTAGATGCCTGACAGAATCCCCGCCTGGTGCGGGGATTTTTTTTGTGGCGCGGATGTAGCGGAACATTTCCCTCTGCGCAATTTTAATTGTATTTTGATAATATATGTGTACAAAAGGCATTGAACATGGTTTACTGAAATCTCTGGTCGTCATCGGTTTTTATCCCCACTTCGCAAGGAGTAGCAACTATGAACAAGAAGATCCTCGCCGCGCTTTTGGCGGCCTCGGCCGCGTTAAGTCTGGGCGGCGCCGCGCAGGCGGCCAATATGGTGGTCAACGGCAGTTTCGAGGATCCCGGCTTCAGCCTGCCGGCCGGCTCCTACTGCTACCTCGGCGGTCCTTACGATTGCGGCAGCGTCAACGGCTGGAGCGGCTACTTCCCGCTGATGCTGTCGAACAGCGGCCCCTGGGGCAATCCGAACACGCCCGCCGGCGATGTGCTGATCGGCATCCAGGGCACCAGCGTGGCCGAACAGATGCTCAACCTGGCCCCCGGCGCCTACACGCTGTCCTGGATCGACGCCGGGCGCGGCAATTACGGCGGCCCCACCGAAGTCTATGAAGTCTCCATCGGTGGCAATGTGCTCAGCGTCGAGACGGTCGGCTACGGGGCGGGCTGGATGGCCAAGTCGCTGACCTTCACCGCGGCCGGCGCCACCATGCTGCGCTTTGCCGGCCAGACCCAGTACGACGCCACCGCCTTCATCGACAATGTGGCGGTCAACGCCGTGCCGGAGCCGGGCACGTATGCGATGCTGGCCGCCGGCCTCGGCCTGCTGGGGCTGGCTGCCCGCCGGCGGCGCGCGCGGCGCGCCGACTAGCAGGACAGGTCGCAGCATAAAAAACCGCCGGCGTTGCGCCGGCGGTTTTTTTTTATGGCGGCGCCGCGCAAGGCCGGAGGGTTGTCATAATTTCATGTTAGTATTAAAGCATTCTTCCGAGCACGGGCATACGATCCATGAAGCTGCTGTACAAATTCAACCTGTTGCTGCTGCTGATATTCGGCTTGGGCTGGTTTGCCACCGCCGCCATGACGCGCGACGTGCTGCGCGATAACGCCCGGCGCGAAGTGGTGTCCCACGCCAGCCTGATGATGGACGCCGCCATGGCCGCGCGCGAATACACCACCAACGAAGTCAAGCCGCTGCTGGCCGAAGGCATGCTGAAGGCCTTCCTGCCGCAGTCGGTGCCGTCGTACGCGGCCACGCAAAGCTTCAACAAGCTGCACCAGGCGAACCCGGATTTCAGCTACAAGGAGGCGGCGCTCAACCCCACCAATCCGCGCGACCGGGTGGCCGACTGGGAGGCCGACGTGGTGCGGCAATTCCGCGACCACACCGAGCTCAAGGAAGTGATCGGCGACCGCCAGACGCCGTCCGGCCCCTCGCTCTACCTGGCGCGGCCGATCCGCATCAGCGACGGCCGCTGCCTGGCCTGCCACAGCACGCCGGACGCCGCGCCGGCCACGATGAAGGCGCTGTACGGCGTCAACAACGGCTTCGGCTGGAAGCTGGGCGAGACCATCGGCAGCCAGATCGTGTCGGTGCCGCTGGCGGTGCCGCAGCGCGAGGCCGAACGCGCCTACACGCTGATCATGGGCGGCATGGCGCTGACCTTCGGCGCGCTGCTGCTGGCGCTCAACGCCATGTTCTACCTGCTGGTGCTGCGGCCGGTGCGGCGCATCAGCCGCATCGCCGACGCCGTCAGCGCGGGCAAGATGGATGTCGAACCGTTCCCGGCCGGCGGCAGGGATGAGATCGCCGTGCTGGGCCAGGCCTTCAACCGCCTGCGCCGCAGCCTGGAAAAAGCCATGGCCTTGCTGGCCTGAGGCGCGCGATGGGTGTCGACGTTTTCCTCAGCCATTCCCACGTCGACAAGGTGTTTGCCGACGCCATCTGCCATCGGCTGGAGGCGGCCGACATCCGCTGCTGGGTGGCGCCGCGCGACATCCGTCCCGGCGACGACTGGGCCGAATCCATCATCGACGCGATGGACCAGGCCAAGATGCTGGTGCTGATCTTTTCGGCCAGCGCCAACAATTCGCCGCAGGTGCGGCGCGAGGTCGAGCGCGCGGTCAACAAGGGCTTGATGGTGCTGCCGTTCCGCATCGAGAACGTGCCGCTGTCGAAGAGCCTGGAGTACTTCATCAGCACCCAGCACTGGCTCGACGCCATCACCGGCGATCTGGAGCAACACCTGGACGAACTGTGCCACTGCGTGGCGATGCTGCTGGAACGCTTGCCGCAGGTTGCCGCTGCATCGGTACCGGCCAGCGCGCCGGCGCCGGCCGCCGCCATCGCGCCGGACGCGCTGGCGGCGATCGAGCGCGCGCTGGCGCAGGAGCTGGGGCCGATCGCCAGCCATCTGGTGCGGCGGGCGATGCTGGCCGCGCCGTCGCGCCACCAGCTGGTGGCGGCGCTGGCGCAGGAAATCGATAACGCCGCCGAACGCCAGCGCTTCCTCGCCCGCTGCCATGCCGCCGGCTGACGATGCACCGCCGTCCTACGCGCTGCCCTTCGTGGTGGCGGTCTCCGGCCACCGCGACCTGCATCCGGACGACGTGCCGGCGGTGGCCGCCCAGCTGTACCAGTCGATCGAATTGATCGCGGCGGCGCTGCCGCACACCCCCATCCATTTCCTGTCGGCGCTGGCCGACGGCGCCGACCAGCTGTTCGCCGAACAGGTGCTGGCCCTGCAGCGCGCCTGCGCCGCCCGCGAGGGCGAGGGCGGGCGCCGCATCGAGCTGGTGGTGGCGCTGCCGATGCCGTTCGATGACTACTGCCGCGAGCAGGCCGGCGGCGAGGCCGGGGCGCGGCGCGATCCGGCCGGCTTCGAGGCCGCGCGGCTGGCCTTTGCCGCGCGCTTCCAGCGCTACAGCGCCTGCGCCGGCAAGGTGTTCGTGATACCGCCGGCGCCCCCGGCCGCGCTGCTGGGCACGCCGATGACGCGGGCCGAGGCGGCGTATGCGCAGCTGACGCGCTACCTCGGCATCCATGCGCAGCTGCTGCTGGCCGTGTGGGATGGGCAGAGCGGCGGCGAGCAGTTTCCGCGCCTGCCCGGCGGCACGCTGGACCTGGTGCACGCGCTGCTGCACGGCGTCGAACGCGATCCGCACCGGCGCAGCCGCCGCCGCTTTGCCGAGCCGGCGCGCGGCAACCTGCTGCATCTGTACAGCCGCCGCGCCCAGTCGTCGTCGGACCGCTTGCCTGCCGCCTCGGCGGCGGGCGGCGCGCGGCTGCTGCGCGCCGGCGGGCGGGACGGCGAGGCCGTGGCGCACTGGATGGCGCCGCAGCCGGAGTGGCCCGGCGTGCTGGCGCCCACGCTGCGCTCCTGGCTGCGCGCGCCGATCCGCGCCTGCGAACGCTGGGCCGAGCACCGCGCCTGGTGCGACGCCGTGGCGCACACCGAAACCCGCTTGCAGCGCACGCTCGATGCGCCGGCGCTGGCCGTGCTGTACCGGACGCACGCCGCCGGCCGCGAGATCGACCTGCTCAACCGCCTGCACCGGCAGGCGCTGCTGGCGGGCGACGCCGGCGCCGCGCAGCGCTACGCCGCCAGCCTGGAGGCCAGCGGCGGCGCTTTCCTGGGCAGCCTGGGGCAGGGCGGGGCGGCGGCGTTGCCGGCCGCCCAGCGCCCCGGCCTGGCGCCGCTGCTGCAAGCGTTTCGCGTGGCCGACGTGCAGGCCGAGCGCGCCAAGCGCTGGTGGCGCTATCGCTGGCGCTTCATGGCGCTGGCGGTGATCATGGCCTCGGCCGCGCCGACGCTGCGGCTGACCAGCGGCACCCACGGCGAACTGGTGGAGTCGGTGGTGTTCACCTCGGGCGCGATGTGCGCGGTCGGCACCTATCTGTGGGTGGCGCTGTCGCGCCGGCGCAATGCCTACCTGGACTACCGCGCGCTGGCCGAAGGCTTGCGCTGCCAGATGTACTGGCTGTGCGCCGGCGAGGCCGCGCTGGTGACAGACCACTGCGCGCAGCGCGCCGGCGGCGGCATGGGCTGGGTGCGCCATGCGCTGGACGCCTGCCTGGTGGCGCCGCCGGTGCCGGGCCTGGCGGCGCGCGGCGTGCTGCGCGGCTGGATCGACGACCAGCGCGCCTACCTGAGCGGCGCCGGCAACCGCTGGCGGCGGCGCCAGCACGCGCGCGCTGTCGCGTTCGGCAACAACATGCTGCTCAGCGCGCTGATGATGTCGCTGGCGGCGCTGGCGACCACGCTGGTGTTCGGCCGCAGCCACATGCTGCCGCTGATCCTGCTGCTGGCGGGCATGAAGCTGGCGACCGGCGTCGGCGCCGCCTGGCTGTCGCTGGCCACCAAGATGGGCCACGGCGAGACGGCGGCCCAGGCCGAGCAGCTGCACAAGCTGTACGGCCGCGCCGACGCCGAGCTGCTGCGCAGCGAAGGCGCGCCCTGTTCGAACGCGGAAAAAGAGCACCACGCGCGCGACCTCGCGTTCGCCTTGGGCAAGGCCGTGCTGGACGAGAACGCCGGCTGGCTGGCGGCCTACCAGCAGCGCCGCCTGAACTGGCACGGGCGCTAGCGGGCCGCCAACGGGCCGACAAGGGCCGGCAACGGGCCGGCAAGGGGCCGGCAACGTACGGGCGGCGCCGCTACAGGTAGCGCGCCAGCAGCGCGCCGTCCAGGGCCGGATCGAGTTCGATGTGCACGAAGTGGCCGCTGCCCGGCGCCACCGCGATGTCGCTGCCGTCGTCGGCGCGCATGCGCGCCAGCGTCAGGTCGCGGTTGCCGCCGGGGTGGATCGCCTCGATGCGGTCGCCGACGGCGAAGCGGTTCTTGACCTCGACCCGCGCCCAGCCGTCCTGCACGCCCAGCACGTCGCCGACGTACTGGCTGCGCTCGGCCTCCGAGGCGCCACGCATATAGTTCTGGTGCGCCTGCGTGTGGTGGCGCTGGTAGAAGCCGTCGGTGTAGCCGCGGTTGGCCAGGCCCTGCAACTGGCCCAGCAGGCCGATGTCGAACGGCCGGCCGGCGACGGCGTCGTCGATGGCCTGGCGGTAGACCTGGGCCGTGCGCGCCGCGTAGTACAGCGATTTGGTGCGGCCCTCGACCTTGAGCGAGGTGACGCCTATCTTCACCAGCCGCTCGATGTGCTCGACGGCGCGCAAGTCCTTGGAATTCATGATGTAGGTGCCGTGCTCGTCCTCCAGGATCGGCATCAGCTGCCCCGGCCGTCCGGTCTCCTCGATCAGGTAGGGCTGGTCGGCCAGCGGGTGGCGCGGCTGCTGGTGCAGCGCCGACCATGGCTGCCCGGCCTGCTCCAGCGCCTGTTCGAAGCGCAGCGGGATGGGCTGCATCGCGCCGAGGTCGCCGCTGGCGTCTTCGCCGGCCTGCCGCACCTTGTAGTCCCAGCGGCAGGAATTGGTGCACGTGCCCTGGTTGGGATCGCGATGATTGAAGTAGCCCGACAGCAGGCAGCGGCCCGAGTAGGCGATGCACAGCGCGCCGTGCACGAACACTTCCAGTTCCATCTCCGGGCAGCGCTGGCGGATTTCCTCGATCTCGTCGAGCGACAGTTCGCGCGACAGGATCACCCGCGTCAACCCCATGCGGTGCCAGAACTTGACGTCGGCCCAGTTGACGGCGTTGGCCTGCACCGACAGGTGGACCGGCATGTCGGGCCACTGGTCGCGCACCATCATGATCAGGCCGGGATCGGCCATGATCAGCGCGTCGGGCAGCATGGCGATCACCGGCGCCATGTCGCGCAGATAGGTCTTGAGCTTGGCGTTGTGGGCGAAGATGTTGGAGGCGACGAAGAATTGCTTGCCGCGCGCGTGGGCGCCGTCTATGCCCTGCTGCAGCGTTTGCAGCGTGGAGAAGTCGTTGTTGCGCACGCGCAGGCTGTAGCGCGGCTGGCCGGCGTAGACGGCGTCGGCGCCGAAATCGAAGGCGGCGTGCATCTTGGCCAGCGAGCCGGCGGGGAGGAGGAGTTCGGGGGCGTGGAGCATGGCGGCGGGAAAAATCCAGGCAGTCTAGCCAGGACGCCGCCGCATTTCCTTGTCCTATATCAAAAAATCCCGCCTGCGCCAGCCGTCACAGCGTCTTGCTGCACAGCCGGAAGTCGGGATCGTCCTCGTAGGGGCGGATCTGGAAGCCCAGGCTGGCCATCAGCTTGAGCATGCCGCTGTTCTTGCACAGCACCAGGCCGTCGATCTCGCTCAAGCCCTTGTCGCGCGCCACGTCCATGATGCCCAGCATCAGCCGCGGGCCCAGTCCCTGGCCGCTGTAGCGGTCGTCCACCAGCAGCGAGAATTCGCAGCTGCTGCGGTCGGGGTTGGCGATATAGCGCGACACGCCGATGATGCTGTCGGTCTCGACGAACTCGCCGTCCGGCCCCGGCGCGCGCTGCGTCAGCACGGCCACCAGCGCCATCTCGCGGTCGTAGTCGATCAGCGTGTAGCGCGCCAGCATCGGCACCGACAGCTCGCGCAGCGAGGAGGCGAAGCGGTAGTAGCGCGATTTTTCCGACAGCCCGCGCACCAGCGCCTGCAGCATCGAGGCGTCGTCCGGCTGCACCGGGCGCAGCGTGTACTGGCCGCCGCCGCGCATCGGCCACTCCTGGGTGTAGCGCGACGGGTAGGGCAGGATCGCCAGGTGCTCGTAGCCGTGCGTCGACGGCGGCGCGGCGTCGACCACGATGCGGGCGTCGACCGCCAGCGCGCCGTGCTCGTCGACGATCAGCGGGTTGATGTCCATCTCGCGCAGCTGCGGCAGCGCGCACACCATCTCCGACACGCGCAGCAGCATCTGCTCGACCGCCTCGCGCTGGGCCGGCGGCGCGCCGCGCCATTCGCCCAGCGTGGCGGCCGAGCGCACCCGGCCGATCAGGCGCTGCGCCAGGAACTGGTTCAGCGGCGGCAGCTCGACCGCGCGGTCGGCGATCAGCTCGATCATGGTGCCGCCGGCGCCGAAGCTGATCGCCGGGCCGAACAGGCGGTCGGTGACGACGCCGATGTACAGCTCGCGGCCGTGGCGCTTGCCGGCCATCTTCTGCACCGTCACGCCGTTGATGCGGGCGTCCGGCAGCAGGCGGCGCACGGTGGCCATCATGTCGCCGTAGGCGTCGCGCACGGCGGCGGCGTTGGCCAGGTCGAGCACCACGCCCTGCACGTCGGACTTGTGGGCGATGTCGGGCGAGTCGATCTTCAGCGCCACCGGGTAGCCCAGCTGGCTGGCGATCAGCATCGCCTCGGCGGCGCTGCGCGCCAGGATGGTGTGCGTGATCGGAATGTGGAAGGCCGCCAGCAGCGCCTTCGATTCCATTTCGGTGAGCACCTTGCGGCGCTCGGCCAGCACGCCCTCGACCAGCAGGCGGGCGCCGTCCAGGTCGGGCTGGGCCAGCTGCGACAGCGGCGGCGGCGTCTGGTGCAGCAGCTGCTGGTTCTGGTAGAACGAGGCGATGTTGGAAAAGCCGTCGACCGCCGCTTCCGGCGTGCGGAAGGTGGCCAGGCCGGCGGCGTTGATCAGCTGGCGCGCCTCGGCCACTTGGCGGTCGCCCATCCAGCAGGTCAAGAGCGGCTTGCCGAGGCCGGCGTTGAGGGCGCTGACGGCGCGCGCCACGGCGGCCGGATCGCCGCCCAGCTTGGGCGAGTAGATCACCAGGATGCCGTCCACCTGGCTGTCGCGCCCGCAGGCCTGGACCGCCGCGCTGAAGGCCTCTGCGCCGGCTTCCTCGGACAGGTCGATCAACTGGGCCAGGCTGGCGTGCGGCGGCAGTTCGGGCGCCAGCGCCTGCGCGGCGGCGGCCGACAGCGTCGCCAGTTGCAGGCCCAGGTGGTCGATCCAGTCGGCCGCCAGCACGCCGGGGCCGCCGCCGTTGGTGACGACCGCCAGCCGCGGCCCGACCGGACGGTAGCGCGAGGCCAGGCATTTGGCCGCCGAGAACAGCTGCACGAAGGACGACACCCGCACCGCGCCGGTGCGGCGCAGCGCGGCGTCGAACACCTCGTCGCTGGCGACGATGGCGCCGGAGTGGGTCAGCGCCGCCTGCGAGGCGGCCGCCGCGTTGCCGGCCTTGAGCACCACCACCGGCTTGGTGTTGGCGGCGCCGCGCAGCGCCGACAGGAAGCGGCGGGCGTCGGTCAAGCCTTCCATGTAGATGACGATGCTGTGCGTGGCCGGATCGGTGGCCAGGAAGTCCAGCGTCTGCGCCAGGTCGACGGCGGTGTTGGCGCCCAGCGAGACCACGGTGGAAAAGCCCACCGCGTTCTGGCTGGCCCAGTCGAGGATGGCGGTGGTCAGCGCGCCCGACTGCGAGATCAGCGCCAGGCTGCCCGGCTGCGCCAGCGGGCCGGCGACGCTGGCGTTGATGTGCAGGCGCGGGCGCTGGTAGCCCAGGCAGTTGGGGCCCAGCAGGTGGATGCCGTGCTTGCGGGCGATGGCGTGCAGCTCGCCGGCCAGCGCGCCGTCGACGCCGGCCGACAGGATCAGCGCCGCCCGGCACTGGATGCGGCCGGCCACTTCCAGCGCGAAGCTCAATTCGTCGTTGGGCAGGGCGATCACCGCCAGGTCGGCGCGCGAATGGGCCAGGTCGGACAGCGTGCCGCTCATGCCGACGTCGAGGAAGGTGACAGGGCCGGGGAAGCCGCCTTGCTCCAGCTGGGCGCGGATGCCGCGGCCGTAGCAGGTCTGTTGTTCGGGCTGGTCGGCCTTGCCGGCGAAGACCACGAGGGACTGGGGCGAAAACAGCGGCGTGAGATAGTGGGTTTCCATGGGGGGCGGTCGGAGCGGGCGGTGAAGCAAATATAACGTGAATT
Organism: Duganella sp. HH101; assembly: GCF_001758795.1. NCBI lineage: Bacteria > Pseudomonadati > Pseudomonadota > Betaproteobacteria > Burkholderiales > Oxalobacteraceae > Duganella > Duganella sp. HH101. Next base: position 129,039 of record NZ_LRON01000017.1, read on the forward strand.
GAGTGTACTGAGCGAGATCAATTGTTTCATTGATCCAAGTCAAGGTGCGGCCCCTGGCCGGTGAGACCGGGCTGGCGGTGCTGACTGTGTTACTGTGGGGGGCTGCGGTGGCGCGGCATTTACATGGTGCCTGGCATGAGTCTCTCCGCTTTTATACGCTCCGACATGACGGGGATCCTCGAAGAATGGACGGCGTTCGCCAATAAGGCCGCTCCGGCCGGCGGCGCGATGACCGACCTGGCTTTGACCGACCATGCCGAGGCCATCCTGTGCGCCATCGCCACCGATATCGAAACCCACCAAAGCCAGCAAGAACAGTTTGAAAAGTCGCAGGGCGACGAGGACGACGACGAAGGGCAGGAAAGCGCGGCGGCCATCCACGGCCGGCTGCGCCAGGCCAGCAATTTTTCGCTGTTGCAGCTGAGTTCGGAGTTCCGGGCGCTGCGGGCCACCGTGCTGCGCCGCTGGCTGCCGCGCGTGCAGCAGATGTCGGAAACGACGATGCAGGAAATGGTTCGCTTCAACGAGGCGATCGACCAGGCGCTGGCCGAATCGATCGTCACCTACTCGGCGCGGGCCGACCGCACGCGCGACCTGTTCCTGGCGGTGCTGGGCCACGACCTGCGGGCGCCGCTGGCCACCGTCTCGCTGGCGGGCGACCTGCTGGCGCGGCCGGACTTCCCCGTCGACCAGCTGGCGACGCTGGGCAAGCGCGTCAAGCGCAGTGCGATGATGATGGGCGCCATGGTCACGGACTTGTCGGGATTTACCAGCGTGCAGATGGGCGCCGGCATGCCGACCACGCGGGCCATGCTCGATGCGGGCGAGGTCTGCGGCGCCGCCGTGGCCGACGCGCGGGCGATGTATCCCGGCGCCACCATCGTGTTTCGCAAGGCCGGCGACCTGGTGGGCGCGTTCGACGCCGTCCGCCTGCAGCAACTCGTCACCAACTTGCTGATCAACGCCGCCCAGTACAGCGCCAGGGGCTACGACGTCACGCTGGAGGCGCAGGGCGGGCCGGAGGCGATCACCCTCGGCATCCGCAACTTCGGCGCGGTGATCCCGCCGCAATCGCTGAAGACCATCTTCCAGCCGCTGGTCCAGCTCAACCCCGACAGCGAGGCCGACGCCAGGCCGAAGACCAGCCTGGGCCTGGGCCTGTTCATCGCCCACGAGACCACGGCGGCGCACGGCGGGCAGATCACGGTGACGTCCGATGCGACCGACGGCACGGTGTTCTCCGTCAGCTTCCCGCGCCTGCGGCCGGCCGGCTTGCCTTAAGCGGCCAGCGGCATGGCCGGGGCGGCGCGCTTGCGCTGCTTCGCGCCCAGCACCAGTATCCACAGCGCGAAGGCCACCTCGCCCAGCTGGCAGGGGAAGGCCAGGCCGGCGACCAGGTCGTTGTACTCCGGACGCAGCAGGCCGGCGCCGCTCAGCGCCAGGTAGGCGACGCCGTTGATGGTCAGCCACACCGCCAGGAAGCGCGGCAGGAAACCGCTGCGGTACACCAGCACCGCCAGCGGGAACAGCCACAGGCCCCAGAAAATCTCCGACGCGAACGTCATCAGGTTGTGCATCTTCAGGAACAGCGTGGCCAGGCCGGTGCGCTGGGCCTGGTCGAAGGCGGACAGGAAGTCCGGGCCCTGCACCAGGATCAGCGTGGCCATGTCGTTGAGCGAATTGAAGAAGTACAGCGGCGTGTCCATGAAGCCGAGCATCAGCATCAGCAGGGCCCAGCTCTTGTTCACTTCCTTGAACAGCCGGTACAGCGTGAAGGTCAGCACCAGGCTGACGGCGGCGGTGATCAGGTCGCCGGCTATGCCCAGGCGGAACAGCATCTCATGCGCGGCGATGTTGTCGATCGTCGCCGCGGCATTGCCGTCGACGAATAGCTTGCTGGGGATGTAGACCAGGCGCAATGGCGCGATCAGGATCACCAGCAGGTAGAACAAACCTGCGATCCGGGCTTTTTTGCTGAGACTGTGCATGCTGTCACCTTCTTTTAAAAGTAGTGGTTGGATATCACGTGTCAACAATATCTGACATATGACAGCGACGCAAGATATATTTGCTATAAAAGTATCAGACGTAGGGCGTGCCCGCCATGGCCGCCTGCAGGCCGCGGGTGCCTTGCTCTATCAGGGCGAGAAAATCGGCCTTCGCCTGCCCGGCATCGCCGTGCTGGCGGAAAGCCTGGTGCGCCTGGTTGAAGGCCACCCGCCAGGTGGCCAGCAGCAGCGCGGCCGCCAGCCTGGCGTCGGCATCGTCGGGCGGCCGCCCCACGCTCTCGCACATTGCCGCCGCGACCGCCTGCGCCAGCTCGTCGCCGATCGCCCTGGCCCTGGCCTTGAGCGCTTCGCTGCCGGCTATCGCTTCCATGTAGGCCCGGCCCTTGGGGGTGAAGCTGAGGTAAGGACTGCGTACCGCCAGCCGGTGGGCGAGCCGGCGCAGCGTCTCGACCGGCGCGACGCCGGCTTCGCGCTGCAGCAATGCCTGCCGCAACAGCTCGCGTCCTTCTTCCTCGCGGTCGAAGAACATGTCTTCCTTGCGCGGGAAGTGGTTGAACACGGTCATCCGCCCGACGTCGGCGGCGGCGGCGATCTGGTCCACCGTCACCTGATCGAAGCCGCGCTCGAAGAACAGCAGGGTGGCGGCGTCGGAGATGCTTTGCCGGGTGGCGAGGCGTTTGCGGGTGCGAAGGTCGGTGGGCGTCGACATGGGGCCTTGGAATCATGATTTATGTACTGAGTATACCGATATTCGGCAAAAACGGTTGCTGTCCCTTGCCGTTGCAGCTACACTATATGTACTGAGTACATATTGGTTCCGAGTACAATTATATGAATAAACCGCTTTTCATCATCTTCGCCACCATCGTGCTGGACGCCGTGGGCATCGGCCTGATCTTTCCCATCCTGCCGGCGCTGCTGCGCGACGTTACCCATGCCGACAATGTGGCGTCCTACATCGGCATCCTGACCGCGCTGTACGCGCTGATGCAGTTCGTCTGCGCACCGGTGCTCGGTTCGCTGAGCGACCGGCTGGGCCGCCGGCCGGTGCTGCTGGTGTCGCTGGCCGGCGCGGCCGTCAACTATGTGTTCCTGGCGTCGGCGGACAGCCTGTGGATGCTGCTGCTGGGGCGCGCCATCGCCGGCGTGACCAGCGCCAACCTGTCGGTGGCGACCGCCTACCTCACCGATATCTCGCCCGAGGACAAACGCGCGCGCCGCTTCGGCCTGTTCAACGCCATGTTCGGCATTGGCTTCATCGTCGGCCCGGTGCTGGGCGGCGCGCTGGGCGACTACGGCTTGCGCCTGCCCTTCATCGCGGCGGCCGTGCTGAACGGCTGCAACCTGCTGCTGGCCTTCTTCCTGCTGCCGGAATCGCGCACGCCGAGCCGGGAGAAGATCGACCTGGCGTCCTTGAACCCGCTGCGGCCGCTGCGCTGGGTGTTGTCGGTCAAGAGCCTGCTGCCGATCACCGCCATCTTCTTCATCTTCAGCGCCACCGGCGAGGTCTACGGCACCTGCTGGGCGCTGTGGGGCAGCGATACGTTCCACTGGAGCGGCCTGGGGATAGGCCTGTCGCTGGGCGCGTTCGGCGTCTGCCAGACGCTGGCCCAGGCCTTTCTTCCCGGCCCGGCGGTCAGGCTGCTGGGCGAGCGCGCGACCATCCTGACGGGGGTGGCCGGCGCATGCGTCGCGCTGGTGGTGATGGCGTTCGCCACGCAGGGCTGGATGATCTTCGCCATCATGCCGGTGTTCGCGCTCGGCGGCATCGGCGCGCCGGCGTTGCAGTCGCTGGCGACGCGCCAGGTCGATGAGAGCCAGCAGGGGCAGTTCCAGGGCGTGCTGGCGTCGGCCGTGAGCCTGGCCTCGATCATCTGCCCGCTGGCGTTTTCCAGTTTCTACTTCCTCGTCAGGGAGCAGTGGCCGGGCGCGATCTGGCTGTCGACCGTGGTGGTCTACGCGATCATGGTGCCGCTGGTGCTGGGCTTGCGGTTCGATACGCCGGCAACGGCGCTCCGAAAGCCGGCATGATTATTTGGCCGGGTAACTGGGGAGTGTGCACATGGGGTAGGTGGCGCAGCTCCTTGTAGCAAAACCCCTATTTCCGGCCCTATTTTCTTCGATTTTTCCCACTTTGAGCCAATTTCGGATTTCCCCGGCCTAAATATGGTAAAGCCGAAGAAAATAGGGGTGAAAATAGGATGGTTGCCACAATGACCGCGCAGGGTGTGCCGACCCTCTGCTCCAGCTGACAGAAAAGCTGTGCGCAAAAACAAAAACGCCAACCTGCATGGGTTGGCGTTCTGTTTTGACACTGTTCTTGGTGGCCCGGGGCGGAATCGAACCACCGACACAAGGATTTTCAATCCTCTGCTCTACCAACTGAGCTACCAGGCCAAGGAGCAGAATTATAGCAGGCTTGAGCGGAATTGCAAGGCCCGGATTTCAACCCTGTTTTGCCGCCGCGCCGTCACGGCCCGGAAAACCTCACGATCACGCGCAATCCGCGCCCTGCGCGGACGTCTTCCAGCGCGATGCGCGCGCCGTTGCGGGCCGCCGCGCGTTCGGCGATCGCCAGCCCCAGGCCGCTGCCGGCCTGCTTCTGTCCGGGGATGCGGTAAAAGCGTTCGAACACTTTGCCGCGCAGCTCCGGTGCGACGCCCGGCCCCTGGTCGGCGATTTCCAGCCGAGGCCCGCCGTCCGCATCGGCCAGCGTCACCGCGATCCTCCCGCCGTCCGGGGAATACTTGATGGCGTTGTCGATCAGGTTATCCAGCATCGCGACGATGCTCTCGCGGTGCAGCGGCATGACGCAAGGCGCCTCCGCATCCAGCTCGATCTCCACCGCCCGCTGGATCGCCAGCGGCGCCGCATGGGCGAGGCGCTCGCGCAGCAGCTGACTCAGGTCGATCGGCCGGGCCTCGCCGTTGGCGGCGTCGCTGCGGGCCCGTTCCAGCGCGAGCAGCTGATGCACCGTGTGCGTGGCGCGGGCCACGCCCTGGCGCAGGCCCTGGTCCGCGTCCTCCAGCCGGTCGGGATGGTGGCGATGATTGAGCAGCAGGTGGGCATTGGCGCGGATGACGGCCAGCGGCGTTTTCAGTTCGTGCGCCGCATCGGACAGGAACTCGCGGTCGCGCTCCAGGCGCTGCGTCAGGCGCTGCATCAAGCCGTTGACGGAGGCGGCCAATGGCGCCAGTTCGCGGTAGCCGGAAGGCGGCAGCGGCTGCAGATCGCTGCCGGAACGCCGTTCGATGTCCGCCACCATCGCCTTCACGGGCCGCAGGCCGCGCCGCACCATGATCCACGCAGGCAGCACCAGGAAGGGCAGGCTGTATAGCAAGGGAGTCAGGTAGTAGGCGGCGCCGGAGCTGGTCAGCAGCCAGTTCGTATCGTGCATGGCGTCGCGCCGCACCACGACGCCGCTGGCCGCATCCGTCGCGGTGGCGGTCGACCAGTCCGTGCCCGGCGCCGGATCGCCCGGCGCCGGCAACGGCCGCCCGCCCGGCAGCTCCGGAGCGGAGCGGTAGACGCGCTGTCCATGCAGCCAAACCTGCAGCATCACCGGCTTGGGCCAGTAGTCCACCTCGCGCAGCATGTCGGCGCGCAGCGCTTCCACCTGCGTGGCCACGCGCGCCACTTCGGCCGGATCGTGCGCCACCGAGCGCAGGTTGAGCAGGATCTGGCGCGTCCAGCCGCGGTTCTCCGCCGCCGTGTGGCGCGCCTGCAGCACCGTGTTCTCGTAGATCGCCATGCCGACGACGGCCAGCCAGACCGGCATGATCACGGCGAGGAAGCCGCCCAGCAGGCGGCGGAACAGCGACCGCTGCGCCGTCATGGCGCGAGCATGTAGCCGACGCCGCGCACCGTGCGCACGCGGTGCTCGCCGATCTTCTTGCGCAGGTTGGACATGTGCACGTCCAGCGTCACGCTGGCGCTGCCCGCCAGTGCGCGGTCTTCCAGCTCGCCGCGCGTCACCACGCGGTCGGCGTCCTGCATCAGCGCCAGCAGCAGGTTGAATTCGGTGGGGGAGAGCGCCAGCGGGAAGCCGTCGCAGCTGGCGGCCTGGCGCCGTTCGTCGAGCGACAGGCCGGCGCGCGACCACAGCCCCCGGCCGGCCGCCTCCGGGTGGGCGCGGCGCAGCACGGCGCGCAGGCGGGCCAGCAGTTCCGCCATGTCGAAAGGTTTGACGAGATAGTCGTCGGCGCCGCCGGCAAAGCCGGACAGGCGGTCGTCCAGGCTGTCGCGCGCCGTGATCAGCACCACGGGCAGCTGCCTGCCGGCGCCGCGCAGGCCGCCCATCAGCGCCATGCCGTCGCCGTCGGGCAGGTTCAGGTCCAGCACGATGCCGGCGAAAGCGCCGCCATCCAGCTGGCGCCGGGCGTCGGCCGCCAGCCGCACCCAGATGGTCGTATAGCCGTCGTCCTGCAGCACGGCGCGCAGGGCGCGGCCCAGCTCCAGGTCATCTTCTACGAGCAGGATATTCATTTGGCAAGTATAGCAGCGGCGTCCGGCGCCGGCCTATAGAAAGCCTGAAGCCTGGCCCGGCGCCGCGCCGCTACAATCGCCGCTGGCCCACCTGGAGGAGATGAATGATGCGATTTCTGATGTCGATGTTTGCCCTGCTGGCCGCACTGCATGCGATGGCCGCCGAGCCGCCGCCGCTGCATCTGCGGGCGACGATAGAGCTGCGCGCGCAAACCGTGTCCACCCCGGCGATCGCGCAGGGGCGCTTGTTCATCGGCGCGGAGGACGGCAACCTGTACGCCTTCGACCTGGCCAGCCGCAAGCTCGCATGGCTGCACCACGCTGGCGCCGGCATCGCCTCCACCCCGGCGGTCGCCGACGGCATCGTCTACTTCCTGGCGCGCGACGGCAAATTGTATGCGGTCGACGCCCAGACCGGCGTGCGCCGCTGGACCTTCGCCACCCAGGGCGAGGCGCGCTTTTCGGCATACGGTTTATACGGTATGGCGAAAAGCGCGGCGGCGACTGCCGACCCGTGGGACTTCTGGCTGTCATCGCCGCTGGTCCACGACGGCAAGGTGTACTTCGGCAGCAGCGACGAGCGCCTGTATGCGCTGGACGCCAAGACCGGCGCCGTCGCCTGGGCCTTCAAGAGCGGCGGCATGATCCACGCACGTCCCGCCGTGGCGGGCAAGGCCATCGTGTTCGGCAGCTGGGACGGCGCGGTCTACGCGCTGGACGCCGCCACCGGCGGCCCGCTGTGGCGCTACCAGACCGACACAGAGCAAAAGACCAGCACCAACTTCGGCGTGCAGGCGCCGCCGCTGATCGACGGCGACACGGTCTTCATCGGCTCGCGCGACGCCTGGTTCTACGCGCTGGACCTGGCCAGCGGCAAGCTGAAATGGCGCTATCCGGGCCGGGGCTCGTGGATTATCTCGGGGGCCGTGGCGGACGCCCGGCGGGTGTACTTCGGCACCTCGGACACCAATCTGCTGGTCGCCCTCGACAAGCGCACGGGCCAGGTCGCATATGAACACGACACCAAGGTGTGGACCTATGCGACGCCGGTGCTGGCCGGGGATGCCGTCATCGGCGCCACCATGCGCGGCGAACTGTTCGCGCTGGACGCGGCCGGCGGCAAGCCCGCATGGTCGTGGCGCACGCCCGAAAGCCTGGCCGACGAATTCCGTCTGCTCGACGGCGCCACCGGCAAATTCGACGCCAGGCGCTTGTACGAGGGCCCCCAGACGGCGATGGAGTCGCTCGAACACGTGAAGCGGCTGGGCGCATTCGTCGCCACGCCGCTGTGGCACGACGGCCAGCTGATCGCCACCACCGCCGATGGCAGGCTGCTATTCTTTTCGAAGTAAGCGCCGAAGCAACGGCTGGCGGGGAGGGCGCTATAATGATCGGATGACTATTCCATCCTCCCCCGCCGCACTGCGCGTTATTGAGAGTGATATCTGCATCGTTGGCGATGGCGCTATCGCCAAGACTGCCGCGCTGGGCCTGACCCAGGCCGGTTTCAGCGTTACCCTGCTTGCTCCGCCGTCGCGCCCATCGGCGCCGGCCGCCGATCCCGGCTGGGATGCGCGGGTCTATGCGCTGAACCATACCGCCCACCATCTACTGTCCTCGCTGAAGGTCTGGCATGCGCTGGATCAAGCCCGCGTGGCGCCGGTCGACGCCATGATCGTCCACGGCGACGGCCCCCACGCCGGCGGCCTGGCCTTCGACGCCTTCGGCGCCCACACCGGCACGCTGGCCTGGATCATGGAAGACTGCAACCTCGGGCAGGCGCTGGACGCCGCCCTCAAGTTCGCACAGAACGTGCGCGTGGTCGAAGGCCGCGCCACCGGCTTGCTGCGCGACGACGACAGCGCCACCGTGCACCTGGACGACGGCTCCAGCATCAAGGCCGCGCTGGTGGTCGGCGCCGACGGCGCCCAGTCCTGGGTGCGGGGCCAGTGCGACATCGGCCTCGATTACCGCAGCTACGGCCAGCGCGCCGTGGTCTCCAACTTCGCCTGCGAGAAATCGCACCACGGCGCCGCCTGCCAGTGGTTCACCGGCGCCGAGGGCATCGTCGCGCTGCTGCCGCTGCCGGGCAAACAGGTTTCGCTGGTGTGGTCCGCGCCGGAAGCGCTGGCCGACACGCTGCGCGCCGAATCGGCGCAGCAGATCGCCGACCGCCTGGCCGTCTACGCCGCAGAGAGGCTGGGCGCGCTGACGCCGCTGCAGCCGGAGCTGGTGCGCGATTTCCCGCTGCGCCTGATCCGCCCGCACGCCATGAGCGCGCCGCGCGTGGCGCTGGTGGGCGACGCAGCCCACGTGGTGCATCCGCTGGCCGGCCATGGCATGAACCTCGGCTTCGCCGACGTCGCCCAGCTGGTCAAGACCCTGGGCGAGTGCGAAGAACACCGCGGCATCGGCGACACGCGCGTGCTGGCCCGCTACGAGCGCGCCCGCAAGGAAGACGTGCTGCTGATGCAGATCGCCACCGACGGGCTGGAACGCCTGTTCGGAACCGATCTGGAGCCGCTGCGCGTGGTTCGCAATTTGGGATTAAACTTGCTGGATAAATTACCTGTGCTGAAGCGCCGCCTGATCTCCCACGCGATGGGCAAGTGAGCGCGCCAGTGGGTTCGAATGTAGTCATCGGAGATGTCATGAGAAAGAGTAAGACCGTTTTGCTGTTGTTGTCGGCGCTGATGGCGTCCTGCGTGGGCGCGGAAACCCCGCCGACCACGGATGCGATCAAGAAGCTGGTCGAGCCGCGCCTGGGTTCCAACGTCAAAGTCGATTCGGTGCGCGAAACGCCGTATGGCGGCCTGTATGAAATCCGCATCGGCAGCGAGATTCTCTACACCGACAAAACCGGGACCTACCTGTTCTCCGGCCACGTGTTCAACCTGACCACCAGCACCGACCTGACCAAGGAACGCCTGGAAGAGATCAACAAGATCAAGTTTTCCGATCTGCCGCTGGACAAGGCCATCAAGACCGTCAAGGGCGACGGCAGCCGCGTGATCGCGGTGTTCGAGGATCCGAACTGCGGCTACTGCAAGCGCTTCCGCCAGACCACGCTGAAGGAAACCGACAACATCACGGTCTATACCTTCATGTACAACATCCTGGCCGACGATTCCTTCGTCAAATCGAAGAACATCTGGTGCTCGCCGGACCGCAGCAAGGCCTGGGATGACTGGATGCTCAACAACAAAGCGGCCCCTGTCGCGGCGGCGAACTGCGAATCGCCGAACGAGCAGGTGGTGGAACTGGGCCACAAGCTGGGCGTCTCCGGCACCCCGGCCATCTTCTTCGCCGACGGCACTCGCGTGCCGGGCGCGATCGACACCAAGGCGCTTGAAGAAAAACTCGCCAAGATCAAGCAGTAGCCGTCCCACACCACCGCCCCACAGGAGAGTCGAATGATCACATTGAATATCAACGGTAAAGACATGCAGGTTGACGCCGATCCTTCAACGCCCATCCTGTGGACTTTGCGCGATAACCTGAACATGACCGGCACCAAGTTCGGTTGCGGCGCCGCCCTGTGCGGCGCTTGCACCGTCCACCTGGGCGGCCAGCCTGTCCGCTCGTGCGTCACGCCGATTTCGGCGGCCGTTGGCCAGAAGATCACCACCATCGAAGCGATGGAGAACGATAAAGTCGGCAAGGCCGTGCAGGCGGCCTGGGTCAAGCTGGACGTGCCCCAGTGCGGCTACTGCCAGAGTGGCCAGATCATGAGTGCGACGGCTCTGCTGCGCACCAACAAGGCGCCCTCCGACGCCGACATCGACAACGCCATGAGCGGCAATATCTGTCGATGCGGGACGTACCAGCGCATCCGCGCAGCCATTAAAGACGCAGCCAAAACCATCGCCTAAAGGAGAACGTCATGCGTATCGAATGGCTTAATCAGGAAGCGATGGCGGCGGGTGTGAATGCGGCCAACGGCGTGTCGCGCCGTGGATTCATGAAGGCCGGCGCGGTGGCGGGCGGCGGCCTGGTGCTGGGCTTCTTCATGCCGGGCGCGGGGCGTTTCGCCAATGCGCAGCAGCCTCCCGCCAAGGTGTATGAACCGAACGCCTTCCTGCATATCGCGCCGGACAACAGCGTGACGGTGCAGGTCAACCGGCTGGAATTCGGCCAGGGTGTGCAGACCTCGCTGCCGATGCTGATCGCGGAAGAGCTGGACGCCGACTGGTCCAAGGTCAACGGCGCGCTGGCGCCGGCCGGCGACCAATACAAGGATCCGGCGTTCGGCATCCAGATCACCGGCGGCTCGGGCAGCATCGCCCACTCGTACACCCAGTACCGCGAAATCGGCGCCAAGGCGCGCGCGATGCTGATCGGCGCTGCGGCCCAGGAGTGGAAGGTGGCGCCGGACCAGGTCAAGACATCGAAGGGCACGCTGATCGGCCCCGCAGGCCAGAAAGCCACTTACGGCGCGATGGCCGATGCGGCGATGAAGCAGCCGGTGCCCGCCACCGTCAAGCTGAAAGACCCGAAAGACTTCAACTTCATCGGCAAGCCGATGAAGCGGCTGGACGCCAAGCTGAAATCGACCGGCAAGCAGCAGTTCGGCATGGACTTCAAGGCGCCGAACAGCAAGGTCGCGGTGGTGGCGCGGCCGCCGGTGTTCGGCGCCAAGGTCGCCAAGTTCGACGCGTCGAAAGCCAAGGCGATCAAGGGCGTGATCGAAGTCATGGAAGTGAAGACCGATCGCGGCGGCAGCGGCGTGGTGGTGGTGGCCGACGGCTACTGGCCCGCCAAGATGGGCCGCGAAGCGCTGGTCATCGACTGGGACACCAGCGGCGTTGAAAAAGTCAGCAGCGACAAGCAACTGGCCGAGTACAAGGCGCTGTCGCAGAAGCCCGGCCTGCCGGTGCGCAAGGCGGACACCTCCAAGCTGGCCGGCGCGGCGAAGAAGATCTCCGCCGTGTATGAATTCCCTTACCTGGCGCACGCGCCGATGGAACCGCTGAACTGCGTGGTCGACCTGCGCGCGGATGGCTGCACGGTGTGGGCCGGCTCGCAGTTCCAGACGATGGACCAGGGCGCCATCGCCGCCACCGCCGGCCTGAAGCCGGAGCAGGTGGTGTTGAACACGATGATGGCGGGCGGCGGTTTCGGCCGCCGCGCCGTGCCTACGTCGGACTACCTGGTCGAAGCGGTCCATATCGCCAAGGCCTGGAAGGCCGCCGGCAAGACGGAGCCGATCAAGGTGATCTGGAGCCGCGAGGACGACATCAAGGGCGGCTACTATCGCCCATCGCATGTGCACCGCGCCGATATCGGCGTGGACGACAAGGGCAACATCGTGGCGTGGGAACACGTCATCGTCGGCCAGTCCATCATCGCCGGCACGCCGTTCGAGCCGATGATGATCAAGGACGGCATCGATTCGACCATGGTCGAAGGCATGGGCGATCCGTACGACGTGCCGTTGAACCTGAGCGCGCACAGCGTCAAGGCCAACGTGCCTGTGCTGTGGTGGCGCTCAGTCGGTTCCACCCACACCGCCTTCGTGATGGAGACGCTGATCGACGAAGCCGCGCATGCGGCCAAGATGGATCCTGTCGCCTACCGCAAGAAGCTGCTGGGCGAGAAGGGCAAGCGCCACATCGCCGCGCTGGACCTCGCGGTCGCCAAATCCGGCTACGGCAAGAAGGCTTTACCTAAAGGTCAGGCGTGGGGCGTGGCGGTGCATGAATCGTTCAATACCGTGATCGCCTATGTGGTGGTGGCGTCCGTGAAGAACGGCACGCCCAAGCTGCACAAGGTCACGGCTGGCGTGCATTGCAACCAGCCGGTCAATCCGCTGACAATCGAAGCGCAGATCCAGGGCGCGGCGCTGATGGGGCTCGGCATGACCTTGCCGGGCGCCGCCATCACGCTGAAGGACGGCGTGGTGGATCAGCAGAACTTCAGCGACTACACGGTGGCGCGCATGACGGACATGCCGGTGGTCGACGTGCATATCGTGCCGTCGAACGACCCGCCGACCGGCATGGGCGAACCGGGCCTGCCGCCGTTGGCGCCGGCCTTCGCCAACGCGTTGTTCAAATTGACCGGCAAGCGTTTGCGTAAGCTGCCGTTCGATCTGGCCAGCGCCTGAGCCGGACTGCATGGCACTGGTAGGGATATTGTTGGCAGCCGGGCGGGGTAGGCGGTTCGACCCGTCCGGCGTACAAAACAAATTGCTGCAACCATTAAGCAGTGGCGACGCCGTGGTCGCCGCCAGTGCGAAGAATATGCTGGCCGTGGTGCCGCGCGTGGTGGCCGTGGTTCGCCCCGGCGACGACCAGGTGGCTGCGCTGCTGGGCAAGCTGGGATGCGAGGTGCGCGTCTGCGCCGATGCCGATCTGGGCATCGCCTCGTCGCTGACGGCGGCCGTCGAATACACGAAAGGTGCGGAGGGCTGGCTGGTTGGCCTGGGCGACATGCCCCATGTGCGGCCGGAGACCATGCAGGCGCTAGTCGCCACGATCACACGGGGTGCACGCATCGCGGCGCCCGTCTTTGAAGGGCGGCGCGGCAATCCGGTCGCCTTCAGCAGTTATCATTTGCCGTTGCTGCTGGCGCTGGAAGGCGACCAGGGCGCGCGCGACATATTAAAAAGCCATGCGGTGAGCGAGCTGATAGTCGACGATGTCGGCGTGGTGCGCGATATCGATACGCCTGGCGATTTGTAAAACAAGGACAGAGATGAAAAAAACGAGCAAGAACAATCCAGCGATCGCCTACAGCATCGTCGGCCACGACCTGGCCGCCCACCTGTTCCACGTCACGCTGACGGTGGATGCGCCGGCCGAAGGCGGCCAGATATTCGCGCTGCCGGCGTGGATACCGGGCAGTTACATGATCCGCGAATTCTCGCGCAACATCGTGCGCATCCGCGCCGAGTCGAACGGCCAGCCGGTGGCGTTGACCAAATTGGACAAGCACTCGTGGCAGGCCACGCCGCTGAAGGACCATGCGGCGGCGCTGACGCTGCATTACGAGGTGTATGCCTGGGATTTGTCGGTGCGCGCCGCGCATCTGGACCAGAATCACGCCTTCTACAACGGCACCAGCGTGTTCCTGCGCGTGCTGGGGCAGGAAGACCAGCCGCACGTGGTGGATATCCAGCGTCCGGCCGATGAAGCGGCCAAGACCTGGCGCGTGGCGACCTCTCTGCCGGAGCTGAAAGCGAAACGTTATGGTTTTGGCACTTACATCGCGTCCAACTACGACGAGTTGATCGACCACCCGGTGGAGCAGGGCGACTTCGCCCTGGCCACTTTCAAGGCGCACGGCATCCCGCACGACATCGTCATCAGCGGCCGCGTGCCGAACCTGGACTTGCCGCGCCTGAGCGCCGACTTGAAAAAGATCTGCGAAACCCAGATCTCCTTCTTCGAGCCGAAGTCCAGGAAAGCGCCGATGGACCGCTATGTGTTCATGACGCTGGCCGTCGGCGACGGTTACGGTGGGCTGGAGCACCGCGCATCGACGGCGCTGATCTGCGCCCGCGCCGACCTGCCGAGCACGGCGTCGGTCAGCAAAGAGATCAGCGACGGCTACCTGCAATACCTCGGCCTGTGCAGCCACGAGTATTTCCACACGTGGAATGTGAAGCGCATCAAGCCGGCGGCATTCGCGCCGTATAACCTGCAGGTCGAGAATTATTCGCCGTTGCTGTGGCTGTTCGAAGGCTTCACCAGTTATTACGACGATTTGATGCTGGTGCGCGCCGGCGTGATCGCCGAACCGGCTTATTTCAAACTGCTGGGTAAGACCATAGGTAGCGTATTGCGCGGCAGTGGCCGGACCAAGCAAAGCGTGGCGGATTCCAGTTTCGACGCCTGGGGTAAATATTATCGCCAGGATGAAAATGCGCCGAATTCCATCGTCAATTATTACACCAAGGGCTCTTTAATCGGTTTGGCGCTGGATTTGAGCATTCGCGCTAAAACCGGCGGCAAGAAATCGCTGGATGATGTGATGCGTGTTTTATGGCAGCGTTATGGCCGCGATTTCTATCAAGGCGAAGCGCGCGGCGTAACGCCGGCCGAAGTGGAGGCCATATTCGACGAAATCAGCGGCGGCCGATTCAAACCATTCTTCGATAAGTATATACGCGGCACCGAAGATTTACCGTTGGCTAAAATGCTGGCGCCATTCGGCGTTAAATACAGCGACGAGCGTAAAACCGCCAAGCCCAGCCTGGATGCCAATCTTGGAAAAGACGGCAACGATTGCAAGCTGTCCAGCGTCCATGAAAATGGCGCGGCTCATCAAGCCGGATTATCGGCCGGCGATATATTGATGGCGATCGACGGCGTGCGCGTTACTGCCGCCAATCTGGAGACGCTGCTGTCGCGTTACGGCGTTGGTTCGGAAATCGAAGTCCACGCATTCCGGCGCGACGAATTAATGACCTTCAGCGTGACATTACAAGGCGACCGGGTTCCCGGCATCAGCCTGACGCTGGACCCGGCCGGCAAGAAATCCACCGGCCCATTGCGCCCCAGCGCCGCCCGCTAAAACTCCGGGGTCAAGTCTGACATTTGGACACGAACTCAGCTGCTAAAAGCCGAGCTCGTGTCCGAATGTCAGACTTGACCCCATTTTTTTGCCGATTGCATGCTAAATATTGGCATGTACTAGCTAGATTCCGGCGCGTGTTGGTTTAATTCTACGCTGTGGTCTTGTTCTGGTTTAGAATTTGGCTGAGCTTTTTGCCAACCAGGATAGACCCGCCAGTGATACTGCTTGATCCCACCACGATTATCTTGATGTCGACGCTGATGGCTGGTGCGATGAGCGTTGTCCTCTATTCCGCCCATCTGAGCTTCCCCAGGGAGATTAAAGGTCTGGATTATTGGGCTGCGGGATTGATATTGCTGGCGCTCGGCGCTGTCTTGTTCAGCCTGCGGAACAGCACTTCGGGTCAGGCTATTATCTTGCTTTGCGCCAATTCGACGCTGATTTGGGGTGTGGGGCTGGCGATGATCGGCACCCAGAAGTTCTACGACCGCAAGCCTGCGTGGTGGTTATTCCATCTGGTTTGGGCCAGCGCGATGCTCGGTGTGGGGTATTGGCTGGTTATTCAAGCGCATTTTGCCGCACGGGTCGCTGTATTTTCTTTCCTGATCTCGATTTTCTATCTTAACCAGGTCGCCATGATATGGCGTTATGGTGAGCGTCATTTTTCGACCATATTCTTCGGCATATTAATGTTGCTGCAAACATTGGTCGTTTTAACTCGCGGCTTATTGGCGGTATTTTATGGCGGCGCCCAGGTTAATCTGACCAGCATCGGGCCATTCCAGAGTATTTACCTGGCTGCCGGCCATTTCATGGTATTGCTGCTGGCGGTGAGTTTTAAAGCTGTCGCCACACGCCGTTTGCAAACCATATTGGAGCGCCGCTCCACGCTGGATCCTCTGACCCAGGTATTAAACCGACGTGGTTTCGCCGATATTTATGCGAAGGAACACGCTTTATTAAGGCGTGAATCCACCGCGATGACGATGCTCAGCATCGATCTCGATTATTTTAAGAAGATTAATGATTGCCACGGCCACGCCACCGGCGACCGGGTGTTAGTCGATGTGGCGGCGGTGATCGGCAAGGCGCTGCGCATATCCGACCACGTGGCGCGTTTCGGCGGCGAGGAGTTTATCGTGTTGCTGCCGACCACAGGATTGGATCGCGCCCACCACATCGCCGAGCGCATCCTGCTGGCCGTGCGCGAACCCGGCCGCGATGGATTGCCCACCTACACGGTCAGCATCGGTATTGCTTGCCAGACAAGTGCCGACGAGGATCTGGACGGCATCCTGATGCGGGCGGACGAGGCGCTTTACTCAGCCAAAGAGCGCGGACGCAACCGAATCGAGATCGCGTCCATGCCGCTACCGCCGCTGCGGGCGGTGCTGGCCTAGTTGAACAGGCGCGCCAGTTCGGCGCCCGGATCCGGCGCGCGCATGAAGGCCTCGCCGACCAGGAAGGCGTGTACATTCGCCTCGCGCATGCGCTGCACGTCCGCCTGAACCATGATGCCGGACTCGGTAATCACCAGCTTTTCCGCCGGAATGCGGTCCAGCAGGCCGAGCGTGTTCTCCAGCGACACCTCGAAAGTGCGCAAATTGCGGTTATTGATGCCCAGCAGGGCGGTTTTCAGGCGCAGCGCAGCGGTCAGTTCGTCGCCGTCGTGCGTTTCCACCAGCACATCCATGCCCAGTTCGTGGGCGCAGGCTTCCATTTCCGCCATCAAGCCGTGGTCCAGCGCCGAGACGATCAGCAGGATCGCATCGGCGCCCATCGCACGCGCTTCGTAGATCTGATACATGTCGATCATGAAATCTTTCCGCAGCACCGGCAGCGTGCAGGCCGCGCGCGCCTGCTGCAGGTAAGTCACCGAACCCTGGAAGAACTGCTCGTCCGTCAGCACCGACAGGCACGAGGCGCCGTTGGCGGCGTAGCTGGCGGCAATATCGGCAGGGCGGAAGTCGGCCCGCAGCACGCCTTTCGACGGCGAAGCCTTTTTCACTTCGGTGATCACGCCGGCATGGCCTGCGGCGATTTTCGAGCGCAGGCTGGCCTCGAAGCCGCGCAGGCCGGCGCGCAGTTCGGCGTTGCTTTCCACATCGGCGCGCAGGCTGGCGAGGCTGCGGTATTTTTTAGCGGCGGCGACTTCGTCGGCTTTGACTGCGAGGATTTTGTTCAGAATGTCGGACATGATAAGCCTAAGATGAATGTTGTTCCGCCAGCGCCAGGCGCAGGCCGAGAGCCAGGAACAGGCCGCCCGTCACGCGGTTCAGCCACAGCGCCACCAGCGGCTTGACCTTCAGGCGAGCGCTGGCGAAAGCGGTGAAGACGGCCAGGCCGTTACACCACAACATACCGTTGAAATTGAAAATGCAGCCCAGGACGATGAACGCCAGCGGCTTGCTGCTGGAGTCTGCCGAAATAAACTGCGGCACGAACGCCAGGAAGAACAAGGCCACTTTCGGGTTCAGCACATTGGTCAGGAAACCCTGGAAGAAGATTTTACGATACGCCAGCGGCTGGGCCGCAACGCGTGCGGCCGTTTCGGCGGCCGCCGCGTCGTCGGCATCCGCCCGCAGCTTCGCGCGCAGCATGCCGATGCCGACATAGACGATGTACGCAGCACCGATCCACTTGACCACCGTGAACGCGGCGGCGGACGTAGCCAGCAGCGCCGACAAGCCCAGCGCCGCAGCGAAAATGTGGATCATGGTGCCGGCGCCGATGCCCAGCGCGGCGGCCGAACCTGCGCGCCAGCCCTGGGTGGCGCTGCGCGTCATGATCAGCAGCGAGTCGGGACCGGGCATGATGTTGAGCAGCAGCCCGGAGATTACAAACAGCGTCAGATCGTGGATGCCGAACATGCTGGCCTCCCTTAATTGCTGTTGCCGAGGCTTTGCGTGACCTGCACGAACTGCTCGACCTTGCGCATCGCACCGCCGGAGGTGATGGCCGCGCGCGCGCGCGCCAGGCCGTCCTCGATCGAGCTGGCCACGCCGGCCGCGTACAGCGCCGTGCCCGCGTTGAGCGCCACGATATCGTAGGCCGCGCCGGGTTCGCCGCGCAGCGCTTCCATCATCTTGGCTTTCGATTCGACCGAGTCGGCCACCTTCAGGTTGCGGCTGGCGATCATCTGCAGGCCGAAGTCTTCCGGATGGATTTCGTATTCGCGGATTTCGCCGTTCACCAGTTCGCCGACCAGGGTGGCGGCGCCGAGCGAGACTTCATCCATATTGTCGCGGCCATAGACCACGATGGCATGCTGTGCGCCCAGGCGCTGCAGCACGCGCACCTGGATACCCACCAGGTCGGCGTGGAACACGCCCATCAAAATATTCGGTGCGCCGGCCGGATTGGTCAGCGGTCCCAGGATGTTGAAGATGGTGCGTACGCCCAGCTCGCGGCGCACAGGCGCCGCATGCTTCATCGCCGCGTGGTGGTTGGGCGCGAACATGAAGCCGATGCCGGTCTGCGCGATCGACTGCGCGATCTGCTCGGGCTTCAGGTTGATGTTGGCGCCCAGCGATTCGATCACGTCGGCGCTGCCGGACGACGACGACACACTGCGGCCGCCGTGCTTGGCCACGCGCGCGCCGGCCGCCGCGGCGACGAACATCGAAGCGGTGGAGATGTTGAAGGTATGCGCGCCGTCGCCGCCGGTGCCGACGATGTCGAGCAGGCCGGTGGTGTCGGCCATCGGCACCTTGGTGGAGAACTCGCGCATCACTTGCGCGGCGGCGGCGATTTCGCCGATGGTTTCTTTTTTCACGCGCAGGCCCATGGTCAGGGCGGCGATCATGGTCGGCGACATTTCGCCGGACATGATCTGGCGGAACAGGTGCAGCATCTCGTCGTGGAAAATCTCGCGGTGTTCGATGCAGCGCAGCAGTGCTTCTTGATGGGTGATAGGCATGGCTATTCCTTCTCTGAATTTTGGCATGGGCGCGCGCGGTGCGCGCCGGGACGAACAGCGCTGGTCAGCGGACCAGGAAGTTCTTCAACAGTGCGTGACCGTGTTCCGACAGGATGGACTCGGGGTGGAACTGCACGCCCTCGATGTCGTATTCCTTGTGGCGCACGCCCATGATTTCACCGTCGTCGGTCCATGCCGTCACTTCCAGGCAGGACGGCAGCGAGCTGCGCTCGATGGCCAACGAGTGATAACGGATCACTGTGAAAGGCGAGGGGAGGTTTTTGAAAACGCCCACGCCCGTATGCGCAATTAAAGAAGTTTTGCCATGCATGACCTGCTTTGCGCGTATGACCTTGCCGCCGAACGCTTCGCCGATGGCCTGGTGGCCCAGGCACACGCCCAGTATCGGCTTCTTGCCGGCGAAGTGCTTGAGCACTTCGACCGAGATGCCGGCTTGCGCCGGATCTTTCGGACCTGGCGATATGCAGATGTGGTCCGGGTTCAGCGCTTCGATTTCCGCGATCGTGATTTCGTCGTTGCGGAACACGCGCACATCTTCACCCAGCTCGCCGAAGTACTGCACGATGTTGTAGGTGAAGGAGTCGTAGTTGTCGATCATTAGCAGCATCTCAGAACTCCCCATCCAGGCCATCTTGCACTTGTTCGGCGGCGCGCAGCACGGCGCGCGCCTTGTTTTCGGTTTCCTGCCATTCCATCTCGGCGACCGAGTCGGCGACGATGCCGGCGGCGGCCTGCACGTACAGCATGCCGTCCTTGATCACGCCGGTGCGGATCGCGATCGCCACGTCCATCTCGCCGCCGAAGGACAGATAGCCGCAGGCGCCGCCGTAGATGCCGCGCTTGGAGATTTCCAGTTCGTCGATCACTTCCATCGCCCGTACTTTCGGCGCGCCGGTCAGCGTGCCGGCCGGGAAGGTGGCGCGCAGCACGTCCAGGTTGGACAGGCCCGATTTCAGCTTGCCTTCCACATTCGAGACGATGTGCTGCACATGCGAGTATTTTTCGATGACCAGGCGGTCGGTGACTTTGACGCTGCCGGTTTCGGAGATGCGGCCCAGGTCATTGCGCGCCAGGTCGATCAGCATCACGTGTTCGGCGATCTCTTTCGGATCGGCCAGCAGTTCCTTGGCCAGTTCGGCGTCGCGCTCCGGCGTCGAGCCGCGCGGGCGGGTGCCGGCGATAGGACGCAGCGTGACTTTTTTCTCGCCGTCGGGCAGCGTCTCGTTGCGGACCAGGATCTCCGGCGAGGCGCCGATGATCTGCATGTCGCCGAAATTGTAGAAGTACATATACGGCGACGGATTGAGCGAACGCAGCGCGCGGTACAGCGTCAGCGGCGAATCGACATACGGCTTGCGCAGGCGCTGGCCGATCTGCACCTGCATCAAGTCGCCGGCCATCACATATTCATGCGCCTTGGCGACGGCCTTCAGGTATTGCTCTTTCGGGAAGTCGCGCGTGATCTCGGTGCGCACCGAGGCGCTGGTTACAGGCGCATCGACGCCGCGGCGCAACAGCATGCGCAGGTCTTTCAGGCGCTGGCGCGCTTTGGAATACGATTCCGGCTGCGTGGTGTCGGCGTAGACGATCAGGTACAGCTTGCCGGAGAGGTTGTCGATGACGGCCAGTTCCTCCGTCACCATCAGCTGGATGTCGGGCAGGCCCAGGTCGTCCTTCGGCTGGGTGTGGGCCAGCGTTTTTTCGATGTGGCGCACGGTGTCGTAGCCGAAGTAGCCGGCCAGGCCGCCGCAGAAGCGCGGCATGCCGGGACGCAGCGCGACCTTGAAACGCTTCTGGTAAGTCTCGATGAATTCGAGCGGATTGCCTTCGTGGGTCTCGATCACTTCGCCGTTCTTGACGATTTCGGTGCGCGTGCCGAAGTTGCGCAGCACGGTCGTCGCCGGCAGGCCGATGAAGGAGAAGCGGCCGAAACGCTCGCCGCCCACCACCGATTCAAGCAGGAAGGTGTTCTTGCCGCCGTTCTGGGCCTGGGCCAGTTTCAGATATAGCGTGAGCGGGGTTTCGAGATCGGCGAAAGCTTCGGCGATCAGTGGAACGCGGTTATAGCCGTCGGTGGCCAACGATTTGAATTCGAATTCGGTCATGTCTTCTCTCCATGCCGCCAAGGGAGTGGGTGTGGGTTTGGCGGTGGTTTGTCAAAAAACCTGTCGGGTGCGCGTGCACGAACGACAGCAATCAGTTTGGCTGAGTTTGCCAGGATTGCCAGCGTCGCCAAAGCCAGGCCTCAATCGAGCCGGTTTGGGAGACAGTGTGTTTTTTGGTGAGGGACATTTTGGGCAGGTTAGTTCAGCTAAGGGTTAGTTTTGCGAACGAATCAAGCGAGATACTTCTAACAATGTGGCTACTATACCATCGGAATCGGTTTTGTGTATAGCTTCTCCGTGATTATATCCGTAAGGGACCATCAACACCGGGCAACCCGCTGCCCGTGCGGCTTGCGCGTCGTTCGAGGAGTCGCCGACAGCCACCACCTGGGCCGGCGCCAGGCCGAAATCGGCGCACACCGTTTGCAGCGGCAGCGGGTCGGGTTTCTTGCGCGGCAGCGAGTCGCCGCCGTAGACCACGTCGAAAAAACCGTCCAGGCCTTTCAGCTTGAGCAGCGGCGTGGTGAAGGCGATCGGCTTGTTGGTCACGCAGGCCAGGCGCAGGCCTTGCGCCTTCAGCGCCGTCAGGCCTTCGATCACGTCCGGATACAGGGCGCTGAAGTTGCCGTTGATGCTCAGGTAGTGGCGCTGGTAGGCGTCCATCGCGGCCTCGAAGTGCGCTTCGACGCGGGCCGCGTCCCAGTCCAGCCCCAGTACGGAGCGGATCAGGTTTTCGGAGCCTTTGCCGACCATCAGCGCGATCTGGTGTTGCGTGATCGGCGCCAGGCCCAGCTCCGCGCGCATGCCGTTGATCGCGACATGGAAGTCGGGAATCGTGTCCAGCATGGTGCCGTCGAGGTCGATGATTGCGGCGCGTACGCCTGCCAGCACGCCCATGCTTACACCGTCGCCAGCTGGGTGCGCATGGCGTCGATGACGGCCTTGTAGTCCGGTTTGCCGAAGATGGCGGAGCCGGCCACGAAGGTGTCCGCGCCTGCCGCCGCTGCGGCGGCGATGTTGTCGATCTTGATGCCGCCGTCCACTTCCAGCAGGATGTCGCGGCCGGATTCGTCGATCAGGCGGCGCGCTTCGGCGATCTTCTTCAGCGCTTGCGGGATGAAGGACTGGCCGCCGAAGCCCGGGTTGACGGACATGATCAGGATCATGTCGATCTTGTCCATCACGTGTTCCAGGTAGCTCAGCGGCGTGCCCGGGTTGAACACCAGGCCGGCCTTGCAGCCGTGGTCGCGGATCAGCTGCAGCGAACGGTCGATGTGGTCCGACGCTTCCGGGTGGAAGGTGATGATGTTGGCGCCAGCCTTGGCGAAGTCGGGGATGATGCGGTCGACCGGCTTGACCATCAGGTGCACGTCGATCGGCACTTGCACATGCGGGCGGATCGCTTCGCACACCAGCGGGCCGATGGTCAGGTTGGGAACGTAATGGTTGTCCATCACGTCAAAGTGGATGATGTCCGCGCCGGCGGTGACGACGTTGCGGACCTCTTCACCCAGGCGGGCGAAATCGGCGGACAGGATGCTGGGAGCGATGCGGAATGTGGTCATGGCGGTGGGCTGGCTGTAAAAAAGATGCGCTATTTTACGCTGCCCGGCGCGACTGTACCGATTTTGCGCCTGTTTTCAGCCGCGCCGTCCTTGCATACGGGGCGGATTTGCGGTGCAATGGGGGCCTGACGATATACAATCGCCAATTTTGTCCAGAGCGATGACGTTTTTACTAAGCCTTAAGGAATTTTGATGGCCACTTACGAATTTACTGTGTCGGTCAGAACTCAGTACCTGCCAGATCAGTCGGACCCGGAACGCACCAACTTCGTGTTCACCTACTCGATCACGATCAAGAACACCGGCACGGTGGCTGCGCAGCTGATCTCACGCCACTGGGTCATCACCGACGCCAACAATCACGTCGAAGAAGTGCGCGGGCTGGGCGTGGTCGGCCATCAGCCGCTGCTGCAACCCGGCGAGCATTTCGAATACACCAGCGGCACCGCGCTGCAAACCCAGCAAGGCTCGATGGTCGGCGAATACTTCTGCGTGGCCGAGGACGGCCATCAGTTCGAAGCGAAGATACCGGAGTTCGTGCTGTCGCTGCCGCGCACGCTGCATTGATTACTCGGGCTCGTTTTCCCTGGATGGCGGGGGCAGCTTTTTAGCCTTGCCTTTGCCTTGGTACATGGTCCACCAGACGATGAACACCAGCAGGAAAAACGCCACGCATGCTTCTATCATTAATACCCACATAGCTATCCTTATGTCATTAACACGCCGTAGTCTACTCGTTCCGTTGAGCGTCGTCGCGCTTTCCATGGCCGCCTGCACCACCACGCCGCTGCCGCCGGACAAGGCGCCAGCGCCCACGGTGACGCCGCAACCTGTGCCGGTCGTGCCGCCGGTGCACCCTGTGCCGCCGACGCCGGCGCCTGTGCCGCCCAAGCCAGCCGCGCTGCAAATGGTGCCGACCACCTTCGCATCGTTGCCGGGCTGGGACAAGGACGATGTGCGCGCGGCCTGGCCGGCGTTCATGTCCTCGTGCTCGGTACTTGTCAAGCAGCCGAACTGGAAGGAGTCGTGCACCATCGCGCGCAGCGTCAACGGCAGCGACGACAAGGCCATCCGCACCTTCTTCGAAGCCTTCATGGAGCCTAACCAGGTGATCGCGCCGGATGGCGCCACCGACGGCCTCGTCACCGGCTACTACGAGCCGCTGCTGCGCGGCGCGCGCAAAAAGGGCGGGCCGTATCAGACACCGCTATATAAGGTGCCGGAAGATATGCTGACCGTCGACCTGGCCAGCGTGTATCCGGAACTGAAGGGCATGCGCCTGCGCGGCAAGCTGGTCGGCAAGAAGGTGGTGCCGTATGCGACCCGCGCCGATATCGAGAAGGCCGACTTCAGCGGCAAGGAGCTGCTGTGGGTGGACGATCCGGTGGAATCCTTCTTCCTGCAGGTGCAAGGCTCGGGCCGGGTGCAGCTGACCGACAGCCAGGAAACCGTGCGCGTGGCTTATGCTGACCAGAACGGCCATCCGTATAAATCCATCGGCAAATATCTGGTGGAGAAGGGCGAGCTGACGCTGGAACAGGCATCGGCGCAGGGCATCAAGGCGTGGATCGCCGGCCACCCTACGCGCATACAGGAGCTGTTCAATGTGAATCCGAGCTACGTGTTCTTCAAGGAGGAGCGCCTGCCGGATCCGAAGGTGGGGCCCAAGGGCGCGCTGGGCGTGCCGTTGACGCCTTCGCGTTCGGTGGCGATCGACGCGTCGCAGCTGCCGCTGGGCGCGCCGGTATTCCTGTCGACCAGCATGCCGAACAGCGATATCCCGCTGCAGCGGCTGGTGATGGCGCAGGATACGGGCGGCGCCATCCGTGGCGCGATCCGTGTCGACTACTTCTTCGGCTTCGGCACGGAGGCGTCGGAGAATGCGGGGCGCATGAAGCAGCGCGGCAATGTCTGGGTGCTGCTGCCGAAGCAGCCGCTTTAACGCAAGACCATCACGGGCAGCGTGGTGTGGGCGAGTACCTTCTGCGTCTCGCTGCCCAGGAACAGCCGGTTCAGGCCGCGCCGTCCGTGCGACGCCATCATGATGATGTCGCATTCATACTTCTTCGCCGCCTCGACGATTTCCTCGTAGGGGCTGGGCGACATCGTAATCACTCCCTCGAATGGAATATCGGCCGCGCGCGCGGCGACGGCCACCTTTTCAATGTGGTGCTTGGCCGCGTTCTGCATCTGCGCGGCGAACTGGCCGGAATCGATGACCGCGCCGCTGTCGCCCATGGACGCAAACGCTAGCGGTGTAATCACCGTGACGGCGACGATGCGGGCATGATGGAGCTGGGCGAACTGCACCGCCATCGCGGTCGCTTTGTCGGATAGCTCCGAGCCGTCGGTGGGCAGCAGGATGGATTTGAACATGGCGCACTCCAATGAATGGGACACTGAATCCAGCCTAATGTTTTAGGCGGATAAGCGGCGCACGTTAGGAAGCGGCCGGCGCCGCCTGTTGCGGCATGCTGCGCATCGATGCCCACATCGCCGCCGTCAACACGATGCCGCCCACCGCCACACAGGCCATGCCGGTGCGGATGCTGAAGTGTTCGCCGATGTAGCCGGCCGCCAGCGCGCCGACGGGCGCCGTCGCCACCGTCAGGAAGCGCATCGTCGAGACCATGCGGCCCAGGTAGGCGTCCGGCGTGACTTTCTGGCGCATCGTCATGTAGGGCATAAAGAACAGCATCACGCCGCAATCGAGGAACAGCGACAGGCTGCCGCAGGCCACCGCGCTGGCGGTGGGGCTGCCGAACAGATTGGCGGGTATCATCGGCATGGCCGCGAACGCGAACGCTGTCAGGCCTATGCCGATCAGCATGGTGACGCTGGCGCCGAAGCGGGTGGTCAGGGGTTTGAGCAGCAGGGAGCTGAGCAGCACGCCGATGCCGCCTATCATCTGCGCCGCACCCAGCATGCCGGCCGTCATGCCGAGCTCGCGCGTGGCGAACAGCACGCTGAGCGCGGCAAAGCCATAGAACAGCATGTGCCACACGCCAGCGCCCCAGGCCAGCGTGCGCAGCAGCGGCTGGCCCCAGATGAACAGCAGGCCATCGTGTATGTCGCGCAGCGGGTGCTTGTTGGATGGCGCGGGCTTGGGATCGGTGGCTTTCAGGTTGCGCAGCAGCAGGATCGAGACCACGAAGCCGATGGCGTTGAGCAGCACCGCGAACGGCGCGGTCAGCCATTGGATCAGCACGCCGGCCACGCCGGGGGCGATCAGCCGCGCGGCCGAATCGGTGGCGGCGAACTTCGATTGCGCATCGGTCAGGCGGTCGCGCCCGATCAGGTTGGTGAGGAAGATCTGCTCCGCGCCGCCGCCCACCACCGAACAGGCGCCGCTGATAAAGGAGACGACATACATCCATTCGATGGACAGCAAGCCCAGCCAGTAAGCCAGCGGGATGCTGCCCAGCGTCAGCGCCATGACGGCCTTGCTGCCTAATAGTACGGGCAGTTTGCGATTGCGGTCGAGGAAGACGCCGGCGGGCAGGGCCAGCAGCGCGAAAGGAATCGCGGCCGACGCGCCCAGCATGCCCATTTGCGACGGCGTCGCGTGCAGCAGCAGCACCGAGCATAGCGGCAGGGCCAGCGCGCTGATGTAACTGCCGAAGCCATTGAGGATGGCGCTGGACCAGTAACGCATGAAGTCGCCGTTGCGCAGCAGGGCGTCGTTGTCCAGCTTGTTGCTCAGGTGGCGGCGGAAGGCGGTAAAAATAGGAAGCTCTTTAAAGCAGGTTGCCAAGTTTCAATGATACCAGCGCGGGAGTTAGGCGCTACAATCCTCACGGAATATTCCACCGTGAAGGAGACACCTTATGCAATATGAAGATCTGATCGTTGAAGTGCACGACAAAGTTGCCCTGATCCGCTTGAACCGTCCGAAGGCGCTGAACGCGCTGAACGACCGCATGATGAACGAGCTGGGCGATGCCTTATATAAGTTCGACGCCGATCCAGCCATCGGCTGCATCGTGCTGACCGGCAGCGAGAAGGCCTTCGCCGCCGGCGCGGATATCGCCGCCATGGCGGACTACACTTATGTGGATACTTATCGCGACAACTACATCACCCGCAACTGGGAGCACATCCTGCGCATCCGCAAGCCGGTGGTGGGCGCCGTGGCCGGCTACGTGCTGGGCGGCGGCTGCGAGCTGGCGATGATGTGCGATTTCCTGATCGCCGCGGATACGGCCAAGTTCGGCCAGCCGGAAATCAAGGTTGGCGTCACGCCTGGCGCCGGCGGCACGCAGCGTCTGCCGCGCACCATAGGCAAGGCCAAGGCCATGGATATGTTGCTGACCGCCCGCACCATCGATGCGGTGGAGGCGGAACGCATCGGCCTGGTGTCGCGCGTGGTGCCTGCCGATAAGCTGATCGAAGAAGTGCTGACCGCGGCGAAGCAGATCGCGTCGATGCCGACGTCGGTGGCAATGATGATCAAGGACTCCGTCAACCGCGCCTTCGAAACCACGCTGACGGAAGGTGTCAATTATGAACGCCGCCTGTTCCAGTCTGCCTTTGGTACGCCTGCGCAAAAAGAAGGCATGCACGCTTTCCTCGAAAAGCGCTTGCCAAACTTCGACGGCCTTTGATATAGTTCGCCTCCCCGCAAAACGGCACACGCAAATGTGAAGTGAGCGGGGAAAAAAGAAGGGGTTGACGAAACGATCTAAACGCTTCATACTCTTTCTTCTTCGCTGACGGACACAACGCTCCGCAGCAAGCAGTACCGAATAAAGTTCTTTAAAAATTAACAGTCGATAAGTGTGGACGTTTGATGGAAGTGCACAGCAGGCTAGTCCTGCTGATACTTAAAATATCAAATGTTCACAAGAAGTAATGAAATAGGCGCTACGAAAGTAGTGGCCTGTCAGTATTTTGAGTGAGCGACCCGTGAGCAATCACGGTGCCAGAAATGGCAAATAAACAGAGATTAAACTGAAGAGTTTGATCCTGGCTCAGATTGAACGCTGGCGGCATGCCTTACACATGCAAGTCGAACGGCAGCGCGGGGCAACCTGGCGGCGAGTGGCGAACGGGTGAGTAATATATCGGAACGTACCCTGGAGTGGGGGATAACGTAGCGAAAGTTACGCTAATACCGCATACGATCTAAGGATGAAAGTGGGGGATCGCAAGACCTCATGCTCCTGGAGCGGCCGATATCTGATTAGCTAGTTGGTAGGGTAAAAGCCTACCAAGGCATCGATCAGTAGCTGGTCTGAGAGGACGACCAGCCACACTGGAACTGAGACACGGTCCAGACTCCTACGGGAGGCAGCAGTGGGGAATTTTGGACAATGGGCGCAAGCCTGATCCAGCAATGCCGCGTGAGTGAAGAAGGCCTTCGGGTTGTAAAGCTCTTTTGTCAGGGAAGAAACGGTGAGCTCTAATACAGTTTGCTAATGACGGTACCTGAAGAATAAGCACCGGCTAACTACGTGCCAGCAGCCGCGGTAATACGTAGGGTGCAAGCGTTAATCGGAATTACTGGGCGTAAAGCGTGCGCAGGCGGTTTTGTAAGTCTGTCGTGAAATCCCCGGGCTCAACCTGGGAATGGCGATGGAGACTGCAAGGCTAGAGTTTGGCAGAGGGGGGTAGAATTCCACGTGTAGCAGTGAAATGCGTAGATATGTGGAGGAACACCGATGGCGAAGGCAGCCCCCTGGGTCAAAACTGACGCTCATGCACGAAAGCGTGGGGAGCAAACAGGATTAGATACCCTGGTAGTCCACGCCCTAAACGATGTCTACTAGTTGTCGGGTCTTAATTGACTTGGTAACGCAGCTAACGCGTGAAGTAGACCGCCTGGGGAGTACGGTCGCAAGATTAAAACTCAAAGGAATTGACGGGGACCCGCACAAGCGGTGGATGATGTGGATTAATTCGATGCAACGCGAAAAACCTTACCTACCCTTGACATGGCTGGAATCCCTGAGAGATTGGGGAGTGCTCGAAAGAGAACCAGTACACAGGTGCTGCATGGCTGTCGTCAGCTCGTGTCGTGAGATGTTGGGTTAAGTCCCGCAACGAGCGCAACCCTTGTCATTAGTTGCTACGAAAGAGCACTCTAATGAGACTGCCGGTGACAAACCGGAGGAAGGTGGGGATGACGTCAAGTCCTCATGGCCCTTATGGGTAGGGCTTCACACGTCATACAATGGTACATACAGAGGGCCGCCAACCCGCGAGGGGGAGCTAATCCCAGAAAGTGTATCGTAGTCCGGATTGTAGTCTGCAACTCGACTGCATGAAGTTGGAATCGCTAGTAATCGCGGATCAGCATGTCGCGGTGAATACGTTCCCGGGTCTTGTACACACCGCCCGTCACACCATGGGAGCGGGTTTTACCAGAAGTAGGTAGCTTAACCGTAAGGAGGGCGCTTACCACGGTAGGATTCGTGACTGGGGTGAAGTCGTAACAAGGTAGCCGTATCGGAAGGTGCGGCTGGATCACCTCCTTTCTAGAGTAGCACTGGTCTTCGGACTACTCATCAAGCGTTCACACTTATCGACTGTCAATATTAAAGAACAGCATTTGGGGCTGTAGCTCAGCTGGTTAGAGCACCGTGTTGATAACGCGGGGGTCGTTGGTTCGAGTCCAACCAGCCCTACCAGTTTCTGCCTTGTAGTAAATCTCAGGGGGATTAGCTCAGCTGGGAGAGCACCTGCTTTGCAAGCAGGGGGTCGTCGGTTCGATCCCGTCATCCTCCACCAAAAGTTCAAACGTAAGTCAGCCAATAAGTGGTTGCGATTTAGGTTTGATCTTTTAGAGATCAAGTGCTGTACGTTCTTTAACAATCTGGAAGAAGTAAGTAAATTTTTATTGATCGTTTTGCGGTAAAACGCAAGACGATGGGTAATGATTGTATGTATCAACAAACGCAACAACGTAGTACTTCTTATTCCTATAAACGCTCCTTGTTTAGTCGCAGGGGCTAACGTTATAGGGACAAGTGAAT